>NC_014011.1:1320394-1650493 GCF_000025885.1 Aminobacterium colombiense DSM 12261
TTCGGTTAATCCTATCTTTTCTCCGCAACAATCTTGTTTTCAAGAACGCCAAGGACATCGCATTCTATACGGCAAACATCGCCGGGGAACATGTGGGTGGGATTCTTGCTGAACTTAGCAATTCCGCCAGGGGTTCCAGTTGCGACCACATCGCCTGGTTCAAGGGTGAAAACCTCAGAAAGGAAAGCTACAAGTTTGGGAATTCCATAGAGCAAATTCTTAGTATTGGAACTCTGCAGCTGCTTGTCATTTACCCAGAGTTTAAAGTTCAGATCCATAGGATCAGCTACTTCATCTGGTGTGACAAGGGTAGGCCCCATGGGGGCGAAAGTATCAAAGGTTTTTCCTCTTAAGACCTGTTTGTCGAGGGTGGTAATATCACTGGCCGAAACGTCATTGAAGATGGTGTATCCTGCAATATAGTCATAAGCATCTTCCTCAGATACATAACGAGCAGGTTTGCCGACCACAAAGGCCACTTCAACTTCATAGCCAAGCTCATCTGTGGCATCTGGTTTAATAATGCAATCTTCTGGACCACACACACTGTTCTGATACTTTGAGAAAATTCTTGGCGCTGCAGGTGTGGGAACACCTGTCTCTTCGATAAAATCTACATAGTTGTGGGAAAGGCAAATTATTTTTCCTGGATCAGTGATAGGTGCCATAAGCTTTACTTCAGAACGCTCAAAAACCGCCTTATCATCTATGGTGCCCTCAAGCACTTTACGGGCAAGATCCATACCCCTCTCTTCTCTCGTGAGAAAACGCTTCATATCTGACGGCAAAAGGGCGTCCGCTACTACCTGGGGAGTGGGATCTCCTTCTTTGCACAGCTGTTTGGCGTAGGCAAGATTAAGATCGATAACTTTGTCTCCCACAAGCGCACCTAGTCTGTTGGTATTACATTTCTGGAAAGTTACTAAACGCATGCTCAAACCTCCTAATCGGTATCTTAAATGTCGGCTAGATCACAGATTACAATGCGTGGATTATGGCCTGTGTCATCTCTGATGTTTTCGCAGTTCCACCAAGATCTCGGGTTACAACCTTGCCTTCCCTTATTACGGTGGCCACTGCATTCTCCACTCGGTCTGCTCCTTCGCTATAACCAAGATGGCGAAGCATGAGACAAGCAGAAAGAATCATAGCGGTTGGATTGATTCTGTCTTGACCGGCATATTTGGGAACACTCCCATGCACAGACTCAAAGACAGCGATATCATCTCCGTAGTTCACTCCTGGCCCCACACCAAGGCCACCCACAAGACCTGCTGTAAGGTCGGAAACCATGTCGCCGTAGACATTGGGCATAACCATGACATCAAATGCTTCCGGCATTAGTACCAATCTCATACACAGAGCATCAATGATTACCTCGTCGAATTCGATTTGAGGATAATCTTTCGCAACTTCTCTGGCTGTCTTCAGAAAAAGACCATCAGTAAGTTTTAAGATATTGGGTTTTACTGAAGCCGTTACTTTTTTTCGCCCATTGGCGATGGCATACTCAAAAGCCTTACGAACTACCCGCTCCGAGCCTTTTTTTGTTATGAATTTCAGGGCTACAGCTACGTCGTCACTAAGCATCTGTTCTTGCCCGGCATAGGTGTCTTCCGTGCTTTCACGTACAACGATAAGGTCGAGATCTTTAAAGTTGGAACGTACGCCTTCGTAGTACTTGGCGTGGCGGATGTTGGCGTAAAGATCCAACTTGACTCTTAACGTTACGTTGGGGCTTCTAAATCCCTCCCCCACAATGTTTGTAAGGGGACCCTTAAGTGCAACCTTGTTGCGACGAATAGACTCCAGGGCTTTTTCGGGAACCGGTTCGCCGTATTCCGGCACTGCTACCTGTCCGGCTGCAACTTCTTCCCACTCTATCCCCAGCTTGAGGGCATCAACGACTTGGCGGGCTGCATTAACTACTTCTGGGCCTATTCCATCCCCTGGTATCAAGGTAATACGCGTCATATCGTTCTCCTCTTCTTATGTTTTTCCAAAAACGTTTGCACACATCGTTGTGCGCAAAAGAGCACTAAAACAACAATTTATTTATTTTTCTTGCCGATCTGATGTGTAACGCGATCCATGGCTTCAAAGGCATGCTTGTTTGCCGCTTCAAACGCTCCGACTGCATCCTTATTGAGCAATGCATCATAAATAGCCTTATGGCCATCTATCACATCTCCCCATCGATCAATGTTGCCAAGGGAAAGTTCCGCATATCTCCTGAGATTTTGTGAAATGCTGTTGTAGTATTGAGATAAAAGGCTGTTATCTATTGACTCTATAATCAGGCTATGGAAGGCCGTATTGGCAGAAACCATCCCCTCAAAGTCACCTTCTTCGATGTAACAACGGGATTCTTCGATGTTATTGGCTAGAGTCGCAAAATCCTCTTCAGTGAGCTTCTGAGCTGCTGCATAACAACCGTAGCCATCCAGCATGGCTTTGAGCTGATAATGTTCATGAACATTTTTAAGGCGTATTACAGAAACCCTTGCGCCACGATAGGGTAAAAGTTCAACAAACCCCTCATGGGCCAACATTCTCAACGCTTCTCTGATTGGTGACCTGCTTACCCCAAACATATCTGCCAAAAACGATTCTGTAAGGCGCTGGCCCTCCTCTATTTCGCCATCAAGGATCTTCTCTCGAGTAACATCTGTAATGCGGCGTGCAATTTGCAAAATCTCAGGAATCTGCTGTGTCCCCATTTTATTACTCCTTATCATTTAAGTTTTTTACTTAAATACGAGCGTCAAAGGCCTCTGTGTATATCTTGGCAATATCCTCAACAGTCAAATCGCGTGCACATCGACCCAAAAGACGACGCTCCTGCCAGCCTGCCTCTGCCCATCTTCCTACTGCGGTGCGATCTGTAATACCCACCTCCGTTAAGCTAATGGGCATTTCCACACTCTTCATAAAGGCAGCCATTGCATCCAGGGCAACTTCTACTCCCTCTCGAACAGAAAGCCCTTCCATATTTTCGCCCATAGCTTCTGCGAGAAGCATAAGACGCCTTCCCTTAGAGGCAGAAATGGCATTAAAGCAGGAGGTAAGCAAAACGCTTAATGAAACACCATGAACCACGTGGTACTCTCCGCCGATGGGATAGGCCAGAGCGTGTACCAGGCTTGTCCCGGCATTATTTAATACCATGCCCGCCATAAGGGAACCGAGAGACATCTGGTAGCGCGCATCTATATCATTAGGATCTGACCAAGCAACGCCAAGGGATTTTGTGATAATACGCACCGCTTCAAGAGCCAGTGCATCTGTAATAGGATTGGTTCTCTTGGAAACAAAGGGTTCTGCAGCATGAAGCCAGGCATCAAATCCGGAGGCACTAGTGACATTACGGGGGCTAGATACTGTAAGCATCGGGTCAACAATTGCTACGTTAGGAAGAAGAGCATCGGAAGCTACTGCTTTTTTTACATTGTTCTCCTGGTCTAAAAATATAGCGTGCTTCGTGATTTCAGACCCTGTTCCTGCGGTTGTTGGAATCATAATAGTGGGGCGCCCTTTGTGCTTTACTTTGTTCCGTCCAAAATACTCTCTTGTTTTTCCTGGATTCGTCGTAAGGGCTGAGGACATTTTAGCTACATCAAGAATACTACCGCCGCCTACGCCGATAACCACATCGAAGCCGCCGTCTGAAACTATCTTTGCAACAGCCTCTGCCAAATCTGTAGTTGGCTCTGTTGTGGAACGTTGGAGCACGTTCACATCATAATCGATTTTTTCACTTTTAATTGGGGCAAGCACCTTATCAAGAATCCCTGCTGATTTTACTGATGGCCCCGTTACAACGAGAACCCTTTTACCATTAAGACTTTTCACTTTTTCTGCGACACTGTTGACGGAATCTATGCCAAAAGCAATGTCAGGCGTCACAAAAGCGATATTTTTCCACATATGAACTCCTCCTTAATTAAATAGTTTTTTAAATAAAATCGTTTTTTGGGGATATTTTTAGATTCCTTTGTTATAAATTTCTCACAGTGCTGCGTTCAACGTGGAATATTGTACATTATGTACGATCTCGTTGTCAAGTTGATGAAGTCTTGCAGAGCCAAGAAGCGTATATAAGAGGGATTACACTACTAATTTACTCAGGAATTTTATTGGGATTGCGCATGCGGAAGCATTGACGTTTAGGAGTTGGCGGCTGCTTTGACATCAAACAGTTTTCCAGATATGCCGTCTCATTATCGGCAAGGATGTATTCAGGTTTGCAACCGGGAGAGTATTCTCCCTGAGGGTTTCTGGAACGCGGGAACAACATAAACCATCTTGGAAAAAAACTTTAAAGAGTTTATAGCTCCTCAGCAAAAAAGGATGGAGTCTTCTGGTGAAACGAAAATCATAGAAGGCTACTCCAGCTCTTTAATAATGGCGTAAACCAGTGCGGAGTGATAGTAATAAAGCTACAACACTCCAATCATAGGGACAGTAAGACTCCCCACAGGCATAACCACACTGCTAAAAGAAAATCCATGTTTGTTTTTTACGAATGAAAGAGCTTCGTCGAGGTCATTGACTTTTTGAGCAAATAACATGGCTGTTTGCTGCTGATCAAAATTGGAAATCAGCAAAATCTCCTTATTCAAAGCAACGCGGGCAATACCAAACGCCTTGTGACCGCCTAAAACAAATTTTTGACGTATTTTCTCTATTACTTCCATTGGCGTACGAGACATCCTCAGAAAATTTTCAAAGGTTTCTTCTCCGAACCCCATGGGACATTCCGCTAACAAAACGATCGTTCCGCCCTTTTTTGTGATGCGGTCTGCATGGTCCAGAGCCTTTTGTGCCTGGTACATGTTTATGTCCCTGGGGAAACCCCCGCAAGAAACAAATGTCACATCTACTTCCTCTGGCAATGGAATCTCGTACATTTCCGCAGAAATTTTTACGCCTTCAAGCCATGCTTTTTCAAAGTCTCCCGCAACTACTTCAACTATTTCTTTTTGGCTGTTTGGAACTACATTAACAATAAAATCCAGACCTGCCAAACGAGCCCCTTCCACCATTTCAATGCTAAGGGGGTTTGTTTCCAACGGCGGCATGGAATCGAGCAGTTCCACCATTCTAGAATGATTTAATTCTATCGTTTCCCTTGAAGCCACTCCTGGCAGAATGGATTTTCTCCCTCCTGAAAAACCTGCAAAATAATGGGGAAGAATTACGCCAACTGAAATAAGAAGATCTGCTTCAAAAACCTCGCTATTGATGAAAATAGGAGTGCCGTAAGACGTCGCTCCAAGGTTTTTTACATTTTCGCTGTCACAATCATGAGAAATAAAACGGTACCTTTCAACAAGGTTTTCTCCGAATATTTGTTTGTTCTGCTCAACGGTGTGCGGTTCGTGTATCCCCGTAGCTACCAAAAAAGTGACCTGGTCTTCTTTCACACCTTCTCTGTGGAGTGTTTCAAGAATAGGGGGAAGAAGTATGTCATTTGGAGTGGGCCGGGTAAGATCATTTACCACAATAACAACCTTTTCAGGCTTTTTGTTTCGCACAATATGGGAAAGAGGCAGGGTTCCCAAAGGAGCCTTAAGTCTCTCACGCACTAATTGAATTGGAGATTTTACGCCTGGCCGTTCATTGGCGGTAATGATGTTAGCTTGAACAAGTTCCTCCATGTTTAAACACAGAGAACCCTTTCCATATTTTAATAACAAGTCTTTCGTCCCCCCTTCTTTATATTTTCCAGATTTCTTTTCTAACACCCTTTAAAAAAGAAGGCTCGGTAAAAAGGTAGTAATCGCCGGAACATAGGCCAAAATAAAAAGCCCTAAAACTAAAACAAGTAAAAATGGAATGACTTTTACTGTAATCTGACCTATAGAAATATCACTAATCGCACAAGTGGCAAAAAGAGAGATGCCAACAGGCGGAGTTGCCATTCCAATAGCCAGCGAAATAACTGTAACGACACCGAATTGAACCATATCGAAACCCAGCTGAGAAGCAATAGGTGCAAATATAGGAACCACAAGGAGTATAATTGCTGCCGTTTCCATAAATGTTCCGAGGATAAGATAGATTATGAGCATTAACGCATAAATTACTATGGGGTTAGTAGAGAAACCAAGAATAGCCGATGAAAAAAGCTGTGGAACTTGTTTAATCGTCATTAGCCACCCAAAAGGGTTGGCTGCGGCAATCAGAATCATGATCATTGCAGAATTGAGAGCGGCTTTATAAAAAATAGGCATAATATCTTTCCATGTCAGCTCTTTGTATATGAAGCAACTGACAAATAGGCCATAAACAACTGCTATAGCTGCGGATTCAGTTGGAGTAAAGATACCCGTCATAATGCCGCCAAGAATAATAACAGGCATTAAAAGCCCCCAGATGGCTTCTACAAAAGAGATTTTTCTTTCGGTCCATGATTTCTTTTCTTCCGTAGGGTACCCTAGCCTTTTTGACTGAATTCTGTTCATACCTAATAAAAGAAGGGAAAGAAAGATTCCTGGAATAATTCCTCCTATTAAAAGCTGTCCTACTGAAACATTCGCCACTGTGCCAAAAACGACCATAGTGATACTTGGAGGAATAATAACTCCAAGACAAGCAGCTGCCGCCACTACCGCTGAAGCGTAAGATTTATCATATCCCCGCTTCTCCATTTCCGGAATCGTCAAGCTACCCACAGCAGCGGCGGTAGCTGGCGTAGACCCGGAAATAGCAGCAAAAAAAGTACAGGCCACGATGGAAACGGCTGCCAATCCTCCCGTAATGTGTCCAACCAAAGTGCTAGCGAGAGATACTATGCGCTTTGACACGCCACCTCGCTCCATTATGGCGCCAGCTAACATAAAGAAAGGGATGGCTAACAAGGGGAAGGAATTCGCTCCGGCTACCATTCTCTGGGGAATAAGCACTATGGGCATACTTCCAGAAGCTATGAGACTCGCCAAGGATGCTATCCCCAAAGAAAAACCTATTGGGACATTGGCAATGAAACAAACAACAAGCGAAATAATTAAAGCAGATAACAAGGTTTTCCCCTCCCTCTACTCGACAATTTGACTGAAGTTTTTGCGCATTTGTTTTAGACAGTAATAAATATTTAAACAACCTGCAACAGGAATGGAAAGATACACCCAGAACATAGGCAGTCCCAGAGCAGGGGATGGCTGATTCTTCGTTGTTAGAGATATTTTCCAGCCGTAGTAAATGAGGTAGCCGGAAAAGACTATAAGGGCCGCATATACAAGAATCTCTACACTTTTCTGTATTTTAGAGGGAAGAAGGTTAACTACTACATCTATTCCTATATGAATTTTTTCTTCTATACCAATAGCTGCTGCTATGAAAGTACACCATATAAACAAAAACCGGACTAATTCTTCTGCCCATGATGGAGCATTATTAAAAACATAACGCATAACAACTTGGTAAAAGGTCAAAAAGGTGATGCCAATCATAAGAATGGCGAGAAACCATTTCACTAGGTAACTCATGCTAAAAGGGAGCCTTTGTTCTCTATGAGACATGGGAAACCACCTCGTAATATTCAGGAACATTGTTTTGACAACCATTTTAGATACAGTAAATAAAAGCGCGGTTAATTAGAAATCAGGGGACTGACACAGTAACGACAGCCCCCTATAAGTGAAATGTTTTACTTCGTGTTGTTGATCTTTTCTATAAGCTCTTTGCCGTAAGCTTCATCCCCGCCCCCTACAACACTGTAATAGGAGGGGTACAGTTTCGTCTGGGCTGTCTCGATGAAATCGGTTTTATCAACTTCATTGATCTCCATGCCTTTTTCTTTCAATACCGTTCTCATGGCTACTTCATACTTTGCCAGCTCTTCTCTCTGAATGTCACATGCGATCTTTGCACTCTCGGCAATAATTTTCTTATGTTCGTCGCTCAGAGTTTTCCACCAATTTTCGGAAGCAATATACTGCCTTGGGTAATAGAAGTGGCCGCTCAGAGAAAGATATTTCTGTACTTCATAGAATCTCTGGCTGAAAATAAGGTTAAGAGGGTTTTCCTGTCCATCAACAACACCTTGCTGAAGAGCCGTATAGAGTTCTCCAAAAGCCATGGGCACGGGAGATGCGCCAAAAGCAGCAAGAGTATCTATCATGACCTTGCTTTCCATAACACGAATCTTGAGTCCTTTAATGTCAGCCATGGTGTTAATAGGTCTTGCATTGTTTGTAAAATATCTGAAACCGCCGTCATTGTAGGCAAGGTGTCTAATGCCTACGCCTACATATTTCTCCTGTACCATCTGGCCAAGTTCGCCATCGAGCACCTTATGGGCATGGTCTATATCACGGAATATAAAGGGTAAATCCCAAAGCATTGCTTCTGGAACAAAACGCCCCATAGGGCCATTCTCAATGTCACCGATCTCAATGGTTCCCATTTGCACGCCTTCAACTATGGTTCTGGCGTCGCCAAGCTGGCCTGCAGGGTAAAGCTCTACCTTAAGGGTTCCGCCTGACTTTTCCTCTACCATTTCCTTAAACTTTGCACAAGCGATATTCTGGGGATCTTCCGGAATAGTATTACCGTTGTGGGCAAATTTGATAGTGATTGTTTTAGCTGCCTCTGCAGCTGTACCCACTGCAAAAACACATACGCAAATAACAAGTACTAAGACTGACAACATACTAATCCCTTTTTTAAACATTACTTCCTCCACCTCCAAGAAATAGTAAAAACGTAGTCCTTTGTACCGTGCTATTACCGTGCTATTACGCCTTATCAATAATGTTCCGTGCTATTTCCTCAAACTCCTGCTCAGTCAAAAGAGCGCTCTTTTCGAAAGCTTTTGCTTTTATGGCATTAACTATTTCCAGCTTCACATCAGCGTCTTTTACATCGAGTCCCAATTTATCAAGATAGATGTCAACAGTTGGAATGCCGCTCATCTTTCCAATAGTAACCTTTGCGTCTGGATGTCCTGTCAAACTGTAGAGATAAGGAGAAAGCTCAAGGGGAGCCTCATCATTGGCATTTTTAAACCATCCCGCCACAATTCCTGATTCAATGTCAGACACATTTTCGCCTACGATTCCCCTGTTCTGACGAACTTTAAGACCAGAAATACTCTGGAGATATTGAGAAAGTGGATAGAATTTATTGTACTTCAAACCTGTATCCACTCCGTACATGGTCAGAAGGGAGAGAGCCACATCTTCGTAAGGAGCGTTCCCCGCCCGCTCTCCGATGCCGGAGATAGTTGTATGGGCAATATCTGCTCCAGCTGCAAGGCCGGCAAGGGTATTCGCTGCACCAAGGCCAAAATCATCATGAAAATGGATGCCTATGGGTTTATCTGAAATTCGCTCTTTTACTTTCTTTATAAGGAAGGGGACGGCCTGGGGCATAAGCCCACCCATAGTATCTACTACTGTGAGTTCGTCCATATGGCCATTTTCTGCAATGAGCTCTATCAAATCGAGGTACTCATCGATGCCTGTTCTTGTTCCATCTATAGTGAAGAAAGAAACGTACATCCCATTATCACGAGCATAGAGGGTGGACTCTATGGATACGTCTATAGCCTTCTGAACTTCCCACCTATAGGCATATTTCAACAGATGATCACTTGTCGGAACTTCCATGACAATGCTCTTAACACCACAATCAAGAGCTCTTTTCACATCATCTTTCATACAGCGGGCGAAAGCAAAGATTTCTGGACCAAGGTTGCGCCTAACTATCTCTTTGATTGCCCCTTCATCTTGATCTGAAACTGCGGGCATACCAGCTTCTATTCTGTGAATACCTACTTCTGCCAGCTTTTCAGCTAAAGCAACTTTTTGATCTTTAGTGAAGATGAGCCCTGATTGCTGTTCACCGTCACGAAGGGAAACATCATGAAACTGAATTTTCTTAGAAAAGTCGAACCCCTTCCTTGCCTCTTCTGAAAAGTTCCAGGGGCTCGTGTACCATAGATCTGTCTTCCAAGGAGTGGGAGAATTGTTGAATTTTACTGTCATAGTCTTAGCTCCTCCTCATAAAAAGTATGATTAAAATTTATTTACCCAGTTTTTGGGATTATTGCCTGTCAATGCTCTTACTATTTCCTTGGCTGCCTTTCGTCTTAACTCTATTTCAGACTCATTTGAATAGAAAGCTGCGTGAGGGGTAAGAATGATGTTGTCCAGCCCGGCAAGAGCAAAAGGTGCCTCAGGAGGCTCTGTTTCCAGCACATCAAGGGCAGCTCCCGCTATACGCTTTTCAACTAAAGCCTGATAAAGATCTTTTTGATTTACAAGAGGCCCTCTCGAAGTATTAACAAAAAAAGTAGAAGGTTTCATAAGAGAAAGGGTTGATTCATTGATAAGATGATGTGTTTCTTCTGTAAGAGGCATATGAAGCGAGAAAAAATCAACAGTTGAAAAAATTTCTTCGATGCTTGCAACGCGCGTAATGCCCAGGGAGCTCAATCTCTCATCAGAGAGGTACGGATCGTACCCGTATATATCCATTCCAAAAGCCTGAGCTCTCGTGGCTACTTCTCTGCCTATGGCACCGCAGCCAAGAACTCCATATTTTTTCCCTCTCAAACGGGGAACCGGCTTCGCGAGTGTTACATCCCATTGGCCGCCTTTGACTTTCTGGTTGAGATAGGAAACCTTTCTTATCCCTGAAAGGAATAAGGCTATGGTATGATCTGCGACCTCTTCTATACAATAGTCAGGGACATTACATACCATAATCTTTTTTTCGGTAGCTGCGTCCACATCTATATTGTTGACCCCTATTCCCGTTCGTACAATGATCCTGCACTTATCGAGCTTGCGAATCACCTCTTCGCCCACCGGTGCGTATACCACCAGCATTGCATCGCAATCATGCCCTTCAGTTATGAAAGCCGACGATGTTTTGTCAGAGGAAATTTGAAGTTGCGCGCCTATTTTAGCCAACTCCTCTTCTTCAATGACTGAGTCGGGGAAAATAGTATCTGTCATGAAAACCTTGAAATTAGCCAAAAGCATTGTCCCTCCTTCATCACAGCATTTTTTCTTTTACCCTACGACTAATACAAGTTTCCCTGTCCCACCTCCATTAACAACTGAGATCAATGTCTGCTAACAAGGTCCCTTATAGAACGTTCTATATCTTCCAAATGAGCGAGCATGGCTTTCTGTGCGTTATCTGCATCAAAAGAAAGAATGTAATAGAGTATTGAGGAGTGAAAATCCAATGCTCGCTTAATTTGTCCTTCACGCTCAATGACATACATATTTTCTGAAAGAGTTAAATCTCGGGTAGCATTCAACATTTCAACAAGCACCATGTTCTGGCTCATCTCTGCTATTTTTTCATGAAAAGCAAAATCCGCTTTCAAAAAAGGCTGTTCATCGTCTACAAGCGTCATCGCGTACTTATGCAGCTTTTTCAAGGCCTCTTTCTCTTCCTTAGAAGATCTTATCGTTGCAAGAGATACTGTTTCACACTCTATTATTTTTCTCGCTTCTACAAGTTCCCTTACAGAGCACTGCTTAAGAAGAAGAGAAATTTTAAAATGATCAGAGAGAAGTGAGATGTTTTCGGTCAGAAAAGTCCCCTCTCCGCTGTGGACTTCTAACACGCCCATATACCTGAGAGCTCTCAACGCCTCTCGTACAGATGCTCTGCTAACCCCAAAGCTCTCTACCAAATCTCTTTCGGAGGGTAGTTTGTCTCCAGAAGAAATCTCTCCGTTAAGTATCTTTTGTTTAAAAGCCTCTACTATACTTTCTGTAACAGATTGTCGATTAATTTTTGTAAAAGAAATTCCCATCTCTACCACTCCTACAAATACGTGAATGACTTTTTAAAACATTTGAACTTCAATATTTTTTTAAAAATGCTATTATATTTATAAATTTCGTTAGTGGTAAGAGGTCAGACCACGAACTTGTATAAATTTACGCCACAAATTAATTATTGTCAAATGGGGGAATAAAAACACTATTTATATGGGGGGGTTACAGCCTATGACCAAAACTGGATATCCGTTTATACAGCTCGAGGGAAATCCTTTTGAGAGAGGAAGGATATACGGAAAAGAATGTTCCAATCTTATTCGAAAAAGCATTTCGAATTACTCTTTTATGTTTAAAACCTTTTCCGGAATGAGCTGGGAGGAGGCGAAAGAAAGAGCCAGAAGCTACATACCATTTATAGCAGAATACAGCCCACAGCTTATAGAAGAAATGAAAGGCATCGCTGAAGGGGCAATTTTGCATTTTGACGACATTGTCACCTTAAACTCCAGAAGCGAAATTGTTCTCGACAATACACTCGATGGGTGCACAGCCTTCGGAGTTTCTTCCTCCATTTCAAAAGATGGTGTTGCTTACGTGTGTCAAAACTGGGATTGGATTCGAAGACAGGGAGATACACTAGTCATTCTGCAAATTAAACAGGAAGAACCTCTGCCACAACTTTTATTGATTGCTGAAGCTGGCATTATAAGCGGCAAGGGGTTAAACTCCGCTGGTATCGGCGTTTGCTTCAACGCCCTTTCAACAGGCAAAGGGAAACCTGGAGTCCCTATTCATATTTTGCTGAGAGAGATTATGAGTTCCCCCACTTTAGGTGATGCTGTCGAAGCTGTAGCCAGAGCAGAACGGGCTAGCTCCGGGAATTTTTTAGTAGGGACTGCTGAGGGGGAAATTATAAACATTGAATCCGCCCCTTCAGATTTCGGGGTGCTCTACGCAGAAAAGGGATACCTGGCCCACACTAATCACTTTCTTTCTCCTAACATCATATGTAAAGAAAAAGACCATGGCAAAGTCATATTGCCAGACACCTTTCACAGGCTTGGCAGGATCAATGTGCTACTTAATGAAAAAGTTGATTCTGTAGACCAAAAGTTGTGCCAAAGATTTTTATCAGACCACAAAAATGCGCCTGATGCCATATGCAGGCACGAAGATCCTAGAGATCCAGAGGGTAAACAGCTGGCATCGGTATACTCTATCATAATGAATCTCATGGAGAGAACCTTATGGATCAGTGATAGCAACCCGTGCACGAGCGAATTTTGCTCATACAGTTTTAAAAAATAATACTGTTAACGGAGATCTAAATAAGGACAGGCTCGGTTGATTTTTACCGAACCTGTCCTTATTTATTTGAGAAATACCAATTAATTTGCTCCTAGACCTAATACCCCTTTGCGAGACCCAGCACTGCTCGGGCCCGCATTAAGGCCTCATCAATATCCTCGCAAAAATTTTCTGCCCCTACCTCTTCTATAAAGCCTGATCGTCTGAAGGCCCTTCTAGGCTGCGGCTGAACTCCTGAAAAAATAAGCTGCGTTTTTTCTTTCTGGCATCTATGATAAAGCTCTCGTAAAACATGAATAGCTGTCGCATCTATTGCTGAAACCTTTCTTGTTCGAATAATAAGTACAGGAACCGGTTTTTCCAGATTGCGCAGGGCATTTTTGAATTCATTAACCATGCCAAAGAAGAAGGGGCCGTTCACTTCAAAGACCTCTACTCCAACCGGCACTTTTCTTAAAGCTATGGCATTGGGATCATCTCCAAAATCCTCTTCTCCTCGTACTTCTTTGGTAATCATGCTCACATCGGTAATCTCCGACATTCTCCAGATAAAAAGAAGAGAAGCCATAACTACCCCAACCTGAACAGCCACTGTCAGGTCAACAAGAACTGTAAGGGCAAAGGTCAGAACCAAGACAAAAGCATCACTTTTCGGACCTTTAAAAATTGAAACAAAGTGATGAAGTTCGCTCATGTTGTAGCTGACCACGACAAGAATGCCCGCTAAAGCCGAAAGAGGAATAAGCTTGGCGATGGGAGCGCACAGCAAAAGCAGGAGGGCAAGGACAATGGAATGTATGATTCCGGCCACAGGAGTCTTAGCACCGCTTTTTACGTTTGTAGCCGTTCTGGCAATGGCGCCAGTGGCTGGAATGCCTCCAAATAAAACGCTGCCAATATTAGCAACACCCTGAGCTATAAGTTCTGCATTGGGCTTATGGCGCCCGCCTATCATTCCATCAGCTACTGTGGCAGATAAAAGAGACTCAATTGCCGCCAGCAAGGCAATAGTAAAGGCTGGTTTCACTAAAAGTCCGATTTGGGCAAGTTCGAACTTTGGTAATGAAGGAGCAGGCAACATGCGGGGCAAATCTCCGAAGCGGCTTCCTATTGTCGCCACATCCAAATGGAGAGCGGAAGCAAGAGCTGTTGCTGCAATCATGCCTATGAGCATGGCAGGCAGCTTGGGCCAAAAACGCCGCACCATCACAATTACAAGAATGGTTCCAAACCCTATTGCCACAGTTTGAGGATCAAAAGAACCCAGGTTCTTCAGATAAACTTGCCACTTCAGTAAAAACTCCGCTGGGACATTTTCAACATTGAGACCTAAAAGATCGCAAATCTGAGTGGAAAAAATGACTACTGCAATGCCCGTTGTAAAACCGGTAGTTACGGGGAAAGGAATAAATTTAATAAAACCGCCCATGCGAAACACACCAAACAATATGAGGAAAACTCCCGCTATAAGAGTGCAAAGTGCCAGCCCGGAATAACCATATTCAGTGGCGACGGCAGATACAAGCACTACAAAAGCACCGGTTGGACCACCTATCTGCACACTGCTCCCCCCAAGAGCAGAAATCAGAAAACCTGCTACAATAGCTGTAAACAAGCCTCTCTCAGGAGGCAACCCGCTAGAATTGCAAAAGCCATAGCCAGCGGAAGGGCCACAATGCCAACAGTAATTCCCGCAAAAAGATCGGCAACAGCCTTCTCGCGAGAGTATTGCTTCAATTCACTCAAGAGCTTCGGCGTATACACATCAATCTTCCTTTTCATTTAAATAGATTTGGCCTTCTGGAATAAGCGGTAGGCAGGGCACAGGCCCAAATAAAAGCCACTATCAGTTTAACATCAACAGCGCCAAAATCAATGGTAATTTCTAAAAAAGACATGTTTATTTGTCTTAAATCTAAATTGTTCTGTCAAATTTCTTTTTATATTAACTACCGCCCGGAACCACTTGCCTATACACAGACCGACATTTGTTTTTAAGAGAAACACAGCACGAAATTATCATTATCTGATAATACTTTTTTATTACTTGAGTTGACGCAATCAAATTGCCATACTAAACTCTATTTTATGAATACTTGAAAGGAGTGATGCAGTAATGCCTCAGGCCATTGAGATCAGGTGGCATGGACGAGGAGGCCAGGGAGCCAAGTCTGGCTCAGCCATACTCTCCGAGGTGTTGTTCGGGGCCGGGAAATTTGTGCAGTCCTTTCCCGAGTACGGGGCGGAACGCCAGGGAGCACCCATGAAAGCTTATAACCGGGTGTCTGACCAGCCTATCCGCAAACGCTGCGGTGTACAGAATCCTAACGTGGTAGCAGTCATAGACCCAACATTGCTCGATGCTGCCCGCCCAACCGAAGGATGTGATAATAACACAATCTACCTTATCAACACCCCCATGTCTCCAGCTGATATTAAGAAGAAACTCGGCCTTCCAGATGCAGTCAAGGTTATCACTATCGATGCAACCAAGATCACCCTGGAGGAGTTTGGTCAAAACCGCCCCAACGCTCCTATGCTTGGAACCTTTGCTCATATCTTTACAGAGGTTCCCATTCAAGCATTCGTTGAACACTTCGCGCACAAAATGGCTAAATTGCCTGAAAAGGTACTATCCGCCAATCTCCGAGCCATCCGGAGGGGCTATGAGGAGGTACAGATCGGATGAGCGGCTGCAAGAATTGGAAAGAGATGAAGGATGTAGGCAAACCCAAAAAATGGCAGGATGTTCCCATGGGAGGAATTGCTTACGGAGCTTCGGCCGAAAACGTTGAAACTGGCCAATGGAGAAGCATTCGTCCCGTATGGAATGAAGATGAGTGTATATCATGCATGCTTTGCTGGGTTCAGTGCCCGGACCGTTCCATTACAACCGATGAAAATGGAAAAGTAACGGGTGTCGACTACTTCTACTGTAAGGGCTGCGGAATTTGCGCCCAGGTGTGCCCCAAAAAGGCCATAGAGATGCGGCCTGAGGCCGAGTTTGCGTAGAAGGGAGCAGAAGAAGATGCCTCGTAAAGAAATTACATCAGGAAACTGGGCTTTTGCTGAAGCAATGCGCCAGATAAATCCGGACGTCGTTGCGGCATATCCCATCACGCCTTCAACAGATATCATCATGAAATTCGCAGAATTTGTAGCCAACGGCGAGGTCGACACAAACTTTGTTACAGTAGAAAGTGAGCACTCTGCCATCACTGCCTGTGTAACGGCCTCAGCTGCGGGAGCTCGTGTCATGACAGCTTCAAGCGCAAATGGCGTAGCGCTCATGCACGAAATATTCCCTATTGCGGGTTGCTTCAGAACCCCCATAGTCTTTGGGCTAGTGAACAGAAGCGTAGGAGCCCCCATAAATATCCACTGCGACCACAGCGATAGCATGGCCCAACGGGATTATGGGTGGATACACCTATACTGCGAAGATGCTCAGGAAGTATACGATTCAGCCTTTATGGCCATACGGCTCAGTGAGAACAATGATGTTCTTACTCCCGTATTTGTCTGCCAGGACGGCTTTATTACCAGCCATGGTTTCGAACCTGTGGAGTACCTGGACGATGAAACTGTAAAGAAATTCATTGGAGAACGGACCCCCATAAACCCATTGCTTGATATTGAAAATCCAGTAACATACGGATCCTTTGCCATGTCCGAGTATTATTTTGAGATCAAGCGTCAGCAGATCGAAGCAAACAAAAAAGCCCTTGAGCTTTATGACGGAATTGCAAAGGAATATGAAGCCATATCTGGCCGCTACTACCCCATGATCGACTGCTACAAAACCGATGATGCCGATTACGTAATTGTTGTCATGTCCTCTGCATCAGGAGCAGTGAAAGATGTGGTAGATGAAATGAGGGAAAAGGGACACAAGGTAGGGTGCCTTCGTATTCGCATGTTCCGCCCCTTCCCCACTGAAGCAATAGCTGCTGCCCTTAAGGGTAAAAAAGCGGTTGCTGTTCTTGACAGAAGCCTGAGCTTAGGCGGAACCGCGCCACTTGCGGCAGAGGTCAGAAGCGCCCTCTACGCTGCCGGAGAATTAATCCCCACCAACAGCTGCATATATGGCCTTGGCGGAAGGGATTTCTTCCCACAGTATGCTGAGAATATCTTTATGGACCTCATAAATGGCAACATTTCGCCCGAAGAGCACTACATCGGCCTTCTAGAATAGGGGGATAACGAAGATGAGTATAAGAATAAAAGATGTTGTTCATAAAAAAAGCCCTATGACACAGGGACACCGCATGTGCCCTGGTTGCGGAGCCCCTACGGCTGTACACCAGGGACTCATGGGAGTAGATTTCCCCCTCGTAGTGGTTAACGCTACTGGATGCCTTGAGGTTTCTACAACTGTGTACCCCTTTAGCGCCTGGCGCGTGCCATGGATTCACACGGCTTTTGAAAATGCCGGAGCTGGAGTTTCTGGCGTAGAAGCAGCCTATCAGGCTCTGAAGAAGAGAGGGAAAATAGACAAAGAGATCAAGTTCGTCGCTTTTGGCGGCGATGGCGGAACCTACGATATTGGACTTCAGTCCCTTTCAGGTGCCCTCGAAAGAGGTCATGACTTTACCTACATTTGCTACAACAACCAGGGGTATATGAACACTGGAGCCCAGCGAAGCAGCGCCACGCCTCGAGGAGCCAATGCCACCACTTCTCCAGCAGGCAGCGTCATTCCCGGCAAACTGCAAAAGCCCAAAGATCTTACAAGCATCGCAGCGGCCCACCATGTCCCTTACGTGGCTCAGACAACGTTGTTCAATCACATGGATGTAGCCGCCAAGGTTAAGAGGGCTATTGAAACTCCAGGACCAGCTTTTGTAAATATTCTTGTTCCATGTGTTCTTTTCTGGAGAATCGATCCCGCCCTTCAGGGAGATATCTGCAAAAAAGCCGCTGATACTCGTTTCTGGCCCATTTATGAGGTTATTGACGGAGAATGGAAACTCTCATACAAGCCTAAAAAACGGGTACCTGTAGAGGAATTCCTGAAACCTCAGGGACGATATTCCCACCTCTTTAAAGGTGAGAAGTCCAAAGCCCTTCTAGAACAGGCCCAAGCCGATATAGAGAAGGACTGGGAGTACATCCTCGACCGCTGCAAAGAAACCTGGGAACCTCAGGATTAGCTAATATTTCCATACAAAAAAGAAGCAATCTGATTTAACGTAAGAGCCCAGCCGCTGTTAATCGGTTGGGCTCTTTAACTTGCTCCCTGGGCTGCTCAAGCCTTTGGCTTAGCTCAATTGATTCCTTTAAACAAGGGCCTCTTATCCTACTATCTTCTCTTTGCCGTGGTATTTTTCCTCAATTACACTTTTAGGAAGATACTCTTCTTCCATTTTTCTGATGTACTCAAGGTTAACCACTTCTGCAAATTCCCTAAACGATATAAGTTTATCAAGGTATCGATCGGATACTCCTTTTTCTTTGATTTCACTCATCACATCAAACATACCCTTTGCTGCTGAATAAAGGGTAGAAAGAGCAGGTACAACCCATTTATACCCCATCTCCTCTGCTTCCTCTATTGGGATGAGGGGTGTTTTGCCTCCTTCTATGAGGTTAAGCATTAGAGGAATGCCCCTAAGCTCTACGGCCGTTTTCTCGATCTGGTCGCGTGTTTCCAGGGCTTCAACAAACACCATATCCACTCCAAAATCAGCGGCTCTCTTAGCTCTGGTAAGTGCATCTTGGTACCCATTAACTGCAATGGCATCTGTCCGGTATATAATCACAAAATCGGGATCAAGATCCTTTTTTGCATCCATGGCAGCCCGGAGCTTGCCCTCCATTTCTTCATACGAGATCACTTGTTTGCCTTCCATGTGTCCACATCTTTTTGGGGCAACCTGATCCTCCATAAAAAGCCCTGCCGCCCCTGCTGCTATATACTCCTGTACCGTACGATAGGCATTGATGGCATTTCCAAAACCATTATCAGAATCACCAACCACAGGAATATTGACAGCTCTTGCTATGGCTCTGACCTGAGAAGTCATTTCGGAAAGAGTGAGAAGTCCAATGTCAGGCTGTCCCAATGTCGCAGCAGCTGTACCGTATCCCGAATGCTGAAGAGCTTCAAATCCAACCATTTCACATATTCTGGCACTTAGCGAATCATAGACCCCTGGTGCTAAAATAGCCCGAGATTCCTTAAGCCTCTTTCTGAGTAATGTTGATTTTTTCATGGCTACTCCTCCATCCAGTTGATTTTTTCGTAGCTAATCCTCAAAAGTTGAGCAATCACCCAGAAGATTAATTGTCCGCTGCTATTTCCCTTCGGTGGAGTATCGTTTCTCTATTTCACAAATAGCAGGTAATCCGATAAGTTTGTTGAACTCTTCAAAGGCTATCATCTTATCTACTATATTTCCCGTAGACCCCGTTTCTTTAAGGACTTTCATTACTTCTGACACTGCCTTTGCTATGACATAGGTAGAGGTCACAGGGAAAATTACCAGATCATAACCTATTTCTTCGAGCGCAGATACTGGAAGAAATGGGGTACGGCCATGTTCCACCATATTAGCGAGAACAGGAACAGAAAAACTGGAAGTAATTTGTTTCATTTCCTCTTCTGTTTCAGGAGATTCAATAAAAATAATATCTGCGCCAGCTTCTTCGTAGGCTTTGCCTCTTTCTATCGCTTCTTTGATGCCAAAACTGGTTCTGGCATCAGTTCGAGCCATAATCAAAAGCTCATCATCCTGTCTGGCGTCACAGGCTGCTTTTATCTTTCCTGTCATCTCTTCAATTGATATTATCTCCCTACCCAGCATATGACCACACTTCTTGGGTGCTACCTGGTCTTCCAACTGCAGGCATGCAACACCAGCTTTTTCATATTCCCTTACAGTTCTGGTCACATTCACGGCATTGCCATAACCTGTATCCGCATCTGCTATGACTGGGATATCCACAGCATCTACAAGTCGAGATGCCCTTGCCGCCATCTCGGTTAAGGTAAGTAATCCCACATCAGGTTTGCCCAACATGCTCGCAGAAGTTCCGTAACCCGTCATATAGAGAGCATTAAAACCCTCTATTTCAACTATCCTGGCAGTTAGTCCATCATGTACACCAGGAACTACTAATATTTCTTTTCTGGAAAGAAGTTTCCTCAATCTGATTCTGCTATTTTCCTTTTTCAAAACTACATCACCTGTCCACTTCCTGACTTAATGCATTATTGATGGCAACCAGAGACTCATTTGCGGGAATGCTATAGAAAGTAGCAACATGAATGCCATGAGTATGATGAAGGGCCATACTCCCTGGATGATGTCTGACATGCAGATGTCATCGCGCAGACCATTTATAACGTAAAGATTCATCCCTACGGGAGGTGTTATCAATGCCATGGTCATGTTTATGGTGAGGATAACAGCATACCAGATTGGGTCAATATTCAAAGCAAAGAGAATGGGAGTGACCAAAGGCATGGTAAGTAAAATGATAGAAACTGTTTCAAGTATCATCCCTAGTACTATCATAAACAGGTTCATAGCGAGAATGAACATAAGAGGCGACAAATTGTTCTCTATAATTAACTGAGTCAATTTTTGCGGTATCATAAGCATTGTCATGACCTTACCAAAGAGGACTGCTGCAGCAATTATGACTGCAATCATACAGGAAGTACCCACCGATTTCAGACAGATTTCGGGTAGTTCCTTCAATTTTATAGTTTTGTAAATCACTACGGTAATGATAAGGCTGTAGATTAAACCTACTGATGCAGCTTCGGTGGGGGTAAAAATCCCACTATAGATACCACCGATGATAAGTATCGGAAGAAAAATTCCCCAGATATTCTTTCGAGTTACCGCTAATCTTTCAGGCCAGCTGGTTCTCTCCATGGGAGTAAAGCCTCCCCTCATGCTTTTTATTACAGCATAAATAACAAAAATGGCGGTCAGCACGAGCCCAGGTATCACTCCTGCAATGAAAAGCTTTCCCACAGATTCCTCAGTAATTGCACCATAGAGAATCATAGGAATACTTGGGGGGATCAGAATACCCAGTGTTCCCCCGGCAGCAAGAAGTCCCAAAGTAAATTTTTTATCGTACCCTCTCTCTATCATTGCTGGATATGCCACCATTCCAATGGTAGCAGCTGTTGCTGCACCTGACCCTGTTATGGCTGAAAAGAAAGCACAGGCAAGGATAGTGGCAACGGCAAGTCCCCCAGGAAGATGTCTGACCCAGGCATTCATTACTTCAAAAAGGTCATCTCCGACCCTTCCATCCAAAAGAATTTGGCTCATCAGAATAAACAAAGGTATGGACAAAAGGGTAAAGCTTTCCATGCCTGAAAACATTGTAGTTCCAACAATCTTGGTAGGAAGACTATAAAGAAATATAAGCAAAACAGAAGTAGAGCCCAGAGAGAAAGCAACAGGAAGTCCCATAAAAAGAATTATAAGAAGAAGGCCTATAACCAAGAGGAAATTTAGCATTGATTTTCCCCCTCCTTTTTTTCATGTCCGCTAAAGGTAGGAAATTTAGCGCCTAAGATTATTATGAACTGAAGAGTGAGAAGGCCGAATCCCACAGGAAGGGCAAGTTGAGGAATCCACAGTGGAACTCTCAGCGGCGTCGCTGACAACTTATTATATTTAAGCGTAACCTTCAACATTTCAAAACCCTGTAATGTTACATAAGCAGAAAAGAGCATTCCCATGATACTAGTAAAGAATTCAAGGTAATTTTGAGTCTTTTCTGAAAATCTAATGACTAAGAGATCTATCCGTACATGTTTGCCTACTTGCAGCGTATAGGCAGCACCTGCTAACATAGTCCACATGAAGATAAAAACTGATATTTCTTGTGCCCAAATAGTTGGTGAGTTGAAGACGTACCTTGCTACAACTTCATAAAAAAGGATGATCCCCATTAGCAGAATACCTAAACCGCTGCTGTATCCAATCAGGAGATTTAACCTTTCTGCAAGTTTTTTTAAAGATGAGAACAAGACTACTCCCCCTGTCTTACTGAAAATAATTTTCTGAAAAACAAAAACACCATTGAACCTTTGGATGTCAAGAATTTCTCAACCTAACAAACTTGATCTTAATACTCTATTAAATTCAAGTTCCCCTCATTTTTACAAATAAAAGGTAGAACATTATGTTTTAGTGAAGGGAGAAGGTTGTGCACCCTTCTCCCTTCACTAAAATGATGCTAAAGTTTTTACTTTAAAAATTTATTTTCGTTGCTGTTAGTCAAGGGATGCTACGATTTCCATGAGTTTTTTACCGACTTCGCCAGTTTCCTTAACAAAGGCATCCCTTACAGGCTCTGTCGCTTTCATGAAAACTGCTCTTTCCTCATCATTGAGCTCGTAAATCTGAACTCCACCATCTTTAATAACGTTATAGGCTTTCTCTTCAGCTGCAGTTATTGATCCACGGATAAATGTGGCCGCATCTTCCCCGGCTTTAAGGAGAACTTCCTTTTCTTCATCCTTAAGTGAATCCCACCATTCCAAGTTCGCCTGGACGAAAAACTGGGCAGTAGTATAGTTCGCAAGGGTCATATACTTCTGAACTTCAAATATTTTTCTTGAAACAGCAGCAGGCATTCCTGTGGTGGCACCATCAACGGTGCCTCTCTGAAGAGCCATATACATTTCAGAAGAGCTCATCACTGCGGGGATACCGCCCAGAGCCTTTACTGTATCAGCTGTCCCCTTGCTAAAGGTTCTTATTTTAAGACCAGCAAAATCAGCAGGTTTCGCTAGTGGACGCTTGCTGTTATAGAATTGGACAAGACCGTAATCTACCCAAAAAACAACCTTTGCTCCCTTGCCCATAAATTCATTGTCAAGAATATCTCCTGCACCGCTCTCTATGAACTTTTTGGGGGAGTCAAGATCTTTGAAAATGAAGGGCATCTCAAAAACATCAGCTGCGAGAACCATCCCTGACCACTTGTTGACTGGTACCAAGGCCAGCTCAACAAGTCCTTCTTGAACAGCTTCTACGATCTCAGTATCCTTAAAAAGCTGTGCTGAGTGAAAAACCTCGACTTTCATTTTTCCATTGGAGTACTCTGCAACTTTCTGGGCAAAGCAATCCATACCCTCGGAGATGAAGTGTGATGGTGGAAGCTGGTTGGAAAGTCTCCATGCCGCCGCCATTGCTGGAAAAGCACAAAAAGTCATAATTAGTGCTACTACAATAGCTGTTGAAAAAAATCTCCCAAGTTTCATTTTCCTTACACCTCCATTATTTTATTCCTTGTTCAAAATAGCGATACTCTCCTATAACATATGAACTCTTGTTAACTGCCAATATCTTTCGACGTTCGCAAACAAAATTAACCTTTGGATTTAATGTTTTCTATCCTTCTTGCAAAAAGACTCCAGGATCTGCTCTCATTAAGTTTTTCGAGCTCCCCACTTTTTAAGAATTCCAAGATTTTATAATGATTACGAGCAGCTTCCTCAAGGTTTTTTTCATTGCTAAGATCGTCAAGCATTCCCAATTCCAGCTGATGATACAAGTCAGACAGAATATTCATTGTCCGAGGGCGTTCTGCTTTGAGCCATGTGAAGTAATGGAACTCTATATCTTTTTTAAAAAAGGCCAAAACCTTTTCATCAGGTGTCATCTCAGATCGTGCTATTTTCACCATTTGGTCAATGAGCCATGAGAGATAACTGAAATCCGATTCTTTCAGAAGTTCTTTTTTAACCAAAGCCTCATATATGCTCCCTTCCAAAAGGTAACGCAAGCCATAAATCTCTTCCATTTCTTCCACGGAAAAAGCACTGACAAAGGCTCCTCTTCGAGGAATGGTGGTTACCAGACCATGACTCTCGAGACGACGAAGAGCCTCCCTTACCGGAGCTCGGCTAATATTAAATTTTTCTGCGATTTTGGACTCAACTATCTTGTCCCCCTTTTTATACTTCTTTGAGACAAGAATTTGATTTCTTATGTAATTCACCACTTGAGATGTAATCGTTTCATCAGAACCGCATTTTTTATTGACCATATAATTTCTACTCCTTACAAGCCTCGATATAATTACAATTAGTCGACAGTTAACTACTATTATGTTTAATATACAGCAATAAGGGATCCTTTGCAACTAGGGCTAAAAAGCGCTTTTATAACTTCAAAACACCGCTAAAACAGCAGGATAAGAAACAAAAATTACCGTTTTTTGCCTATAGTGTCGACATATACTCTAAATAACTTCTTAAAATAAAATTTGACGACTAAAAAAGAAAACCCTGGTTTTTATTTTTCCTATTATTATTGTCATTTAGCACGCATCGTTTAGAGAATCTAATTAGCAGATTATCATTACAAAATATAAATATACGCGATGTAGTAAAAAACAAAGAAACTAGAAGACATCTGAGTTAAAAGAGCTCGTGCATCTCAATCATAGAGCGTATCCTCATTATCATCAGCTAGCTTTATTTTCATGATAGATAGGTGAAATGCATAATATTCCTTGTTCGACTTAATTGACAAAAAAGAATATAGATATATAATTTTGTCGACTATCAACAAAAGCGGTGACTGGATCTACCTGAGGTTTTTATTAGCAAAAATTTCTTTCCTGGAAGATTAAACCATTGCCCGCGAGATTGCAGATCACCTTAAAACAAGCAAAAACTTTATACTAGCCATCGCAAAGCAATGCGATTACTTCCTTCATGAAAATATGATTGCCAACAACCTCAATAAAAACTAGTTTCCCGTGAGAGTTTACCTTTCGAGCATTAAAATCGGATGCGTTTTTTATGAAACATTTAGATTGTGAGGAAAGAATATTACCTTAAATTTCACTAGTTCAATTTCCGAGGAGAATGAATGCTTTTCTATGTTTTTAAAATGAAACTTGTACTGTAAATATTACTGAAAGGGTGTGGAAATTTAATGGGGGTAAAAGGTGCACTAACAAATCTGAAGGTACTAGATCTCACGAGGGTATTGGCTGGGCCTTTCTGCACAATGATGCTTGCCGACATGGGGGCAGATGTTATAAAGATCGAGCAAGCAGGTCGAGGTGATGATACTCGTTTTATGGGCCCCTTTCAAAAGGGTGAAAGTGCCTATTATATAAACCTTAACAGAAATAAAAGGGGAATGACTCTTAATCTTAAAGATCCTGTGGGGAAAGAACTCTTTCTTAAAATGGTCAAGAAAGCAGACATTGTGACAGAAAATTTTCGTCCCGGCACAATGGAAAAACTAGGTATCGGTTATGAAACTCTGAAAGAAGTCAACCCACGCATCATTTATGCCGCTATTTCTGGATTTGGGCATACAGGGCCATACAAAATGCGCCCTGGATATGACATCATAGCCCAAGCTATGAGCGGTCTTATGAGCACTACTGGATGGCCTGGAGGAGAACCGACCCGTACAGGAACTGCAATGGGAGATGTTTTGGCAGGCCTTTCCTGTGCTATTGGCATTCTTGCTGCAGTCAATTCAAGAAATATAACTGGGATAGGCCAGAAAGTCGATATCGCCCTTGTAGACTCTGCAGTAGCGAGCCTCGAGATCATTAACATGATTTATCTTGTTGAAGGAAGGGTTCCACAAAGAATTGGCAATCGTTACGAGTCTACTTATCCTTACGATTCCTTCAAGGCTTCCGACGGTAGTCTTGTAATCGGAGCTGCTAACAATAAACTATGGCAAAGTCTTTGTCAGGTAATAGGAAAACCTGAGTTGGCAGAAGCCCCAGAATACCTTGAAGTCAAAGACCGTGTGGGGAAACACGAAGAACTCAAGGTTATTGTCGAAGAATGGACCATGAAACATACTGTCCAAGAAGCATTTGACTTAATAAATAAGGCTGGAATTCCTTGCGCTCCCATAATGACTATAGATAAAATCGTAAATGACCCCCACATAGCGGGAGACCGGGAAATGTTTGTTAAAACTAACCATCCGATAGCGGGAGAGCTGACGATAACTGGAAGCCATATTAAGCTTTCGGATACCCCCACCTCGATAAGAACTCACTCTCCTCTCCTTGGGCAGCATAATGCCGAGATACTAGAAGAACTTCTTGGCCTTGATATTGAAAAGGTCAAAGAATTAGAAGGGAAAGGTGTTCTTTAATGATGGACAAGCAGATCCCCCATTCGGCAACCATTCGTGAAGTATGTCCGAGAGACGGTTTTCAAAGTGTTAGGGACTTCATACCTACAGAAGATAAGGTAAAATTCATAAACACCTTGGTTGAAACTGGAATTTCAATAATGGAGGTTACATCCTTTGTAAGCCCTAAAGCCATCCCTCAAATGGCAGACGCAGCGGATGTAATGGAAGAGTTCAACAAGAGATGGAAGGACAAAGTAGATTCTGTAGTGCTTATTCCTAACCTTAGAGGCGCCGAAAACGCTCTTAAAGTTAACCCTGACTGGATCAACTTTGTACTGTCTGCCAGTGAATCTCACAACAAAGCAAACACCAAGAGAACCGTAGCCGAATCTCTAGAAGAGCTCAAAAGGGTAGCAGCAATAAAAGGAGAAACCAAACTATGCGTTTCTGTTGCTACCGCATTTGAATGCCCCTTTGAAGGCGCCGTTGATCCAGATAACGTGATCAGGGTTCTCGATGCCATATTCGAAATAGGAGTGCATGGAATTACACTTGCTGACACTATCGGAACTGCTAATCCATTCGAAGTGACTACGACACTTTCAAAAATCAGAGGAAAATACGGAAACTATCCATTCTTCCTTCACCTTCATGACACCCATGGAATGGCATTGGTGAACACTCTAGCAGCCTTGCATCTGGGATTCAACTGTTTTGATTCTGCTGCAGGAGGACTGGGTGGATGTCCCTTTGCTCCTGGCGCTGCTGGAAATGTTGCCACAGAAGACTTGGTCAATTTCTTAGAGAAAATTGGTGTCCATACTAACGTTGATCTTCTAAAAGTAATTTCTGCTGCAAGGAATATGAAGGCTTATGGCCTTAAAATAATGAGTCATCTTTCGGCAAGCAGTGTCGGGAAAGAAAGCGATAGTTGCCGTCAATTATAGATACGATGTAATCCAGAACACTTGGTAAAAACGAACAGGATGGGGCGGCTAGCCCCATTCCGGACTTTCACTGTATAGATACGTGCAAAAGAGCCCAGCCGCTGTTAATCGGCTGGGCTCTTTAACTTGCTTTCTATTTTCGTATATGCAGGTTTTAATTAAAGAGGCTGGGTATGTTGTAGTCCTTGGCAAAGCCCTCAAGAAGAGTGCACGTAGCTGCATCAAGAGGAACTCCATCCTTTATAGAAACAGCCCTGTTCCCCCATTCTTTTTCTCCGTGAACGTAGATTCTGTCATAGCCCGGTGCTCTTTCACTGTTCTGAATTTCAGTAAGAATAGAATCAACATGCTTTTTAATTTTTTCCGCATCTCCAAACAAATCAAGTCTGAAAACTGCAAAGAAATGGGCGGTTCCTGACCCTTCCCCACCTTGGAAAGTGTACCTGCTCCAGGTTCCAAGAGAAAGACCTGAACACAACAGCTCTACAAGAAGAGCAAGGCCATATCCTTTGTGACCGCCTAACATCTCGCCCTCTCCGCCAAGGTATAATTGCCCTCCAAAAGGCTCTTTAGAGAGAATAAGATCTTCAATATGACGGGCATCAGATGAGTTTTTACCATACTCATCCACGGCCCAGCCAATAGGCATCTCCTTCTTCCGTCTGCCATACACTTCAATCTTTCCGTGAGCAACTGTTGTGGTGGCCATATCGAGAAGGAATGATTCTTTATTATCTCTCGGTATAGCTACCGCTATAGGGTTTGTTCCAAGAAGCCTTTCTCTTCCCCCTGTTACAATGCCGCATTTAAGAGTGTTCGTGAAGGCCATGCCTATCATGTTGCGGGATGTCGCCATATCAGCCCAATAACCAGCTATCCCAAAATGGTTGGAATCTTTTACAGAACCAAAACAGACTCCTGATTCAAGCCCCTTTTTCAGGCACTTCTCCATAGTAAACTTTGATATATAGGGTCCTATTCCATGTTTCCCGTCTACAGAAAGAGAAACGGGGGTTTCATGAATAACTTCAGGTTCTGCTGCTGGCCTGGCGGATCCTCCCGCTACATTTCTCTTATACATCGCAAGGCGCGCAACCCCATGAGAAGGGATGCCCCTCGCGTCAGCTTCAACCAAAACCTTTGCGGTTATATCAGCCTGGGCCTGCGGGTAGCCAAAAGATTTAAGAACTTCAGTGGTAAATTCAAGCAACGTCTGAGCATCAACTTTTTTCAACTTCATCATTTATGCCTCCTCTGGAAGGGAATTCGCCCCTTTGGTTTCAACGTTCGTAGAATATCCTTGCCCCTAGGCCAGAATTTCTGGGCGATCAGGTAAACCAACAAGTTTTTCAAAAGCTTTCTTCGTGGATTCATCATCACCTGGCCCTTGTCAATGTCATCCCTTATTTTCTCTCCTTTGGGATAGATTGCCACTAACCACGTTCTGGCTATTTTCGCAATGATGCCTTAGAGAAGATGTAGTCAGGTATTTCAACGTTAAATTCAATAGCCTCTATGATAAATTCCGTACCCTCACCTGAGGCCAGGGCATCTTTAACCGTAGCCTTCTTGGGATACCACCGATCTTGAACTTTGAAAACCTCGTCAATCAAAAAGGTTTTTAATAGTTTGCCACTTTTGGCAAAACGATCCTCTCTCAGAGGAAGATAGTTTTCTTTATCTACCCACAATTTTCGAGAATGGTACGACAACCCTTCTTCTTTGGCAATGAGATCAAGAACATAACAGTCTCGATTGCTGAAACTCTCTTCACCAACGAGCTCAACGTCATACAAATTACTCAATTTGGGATCCTCCATATAATCTTCATAAGATATATCGGACCCCATCAAAGAACGCCTGAGCATATGGCCTGCTATTTTAATTGTACGGTCTGTGGTTGGCGTATATATCCATAGTTCATCGCCAAGCTTGAGCATTTTTGTCCCCTCGTCCCTAGGAGGGGAAAGGAATTCGCTGAACGCCTTATCCATACCCTGCACCCAGGATTGGGCCTGCATGGTTCGCATGCCTCTACTTCCCTTTACGATCATGGTGCTTATAACCTTCCGGTTATCGGCAATATAGTTAGCATCCACTTTCTCAAGAATGCCAATGCCGGAAAGCTCTTCTCCGTAGGCAATGGCACAGTGGGTTATCAGTAATAACAAAAGGATCAATTTCTTCATATTTCCAGCTCCTTAATAAGTTGGGCCGTTTCTCTCTTATAGATGCCTATGCCAGCAAACATGGCCCCCAGAACAGAGGCAAAAACTCCCGGCAAGAATCCTATAATGTAACTGGCTGGCGTCACCTGGGCTCGTATGACATTTGATATGAACATGCTGGATTTAGGCATCATTTCACCAAAGTCTATTCCCGTGTATTGCATGTAATACGAAATGGCGAGTCCTAAAGCGGTTCCTAAAATTGACCCTATGAGCCCAATGATCAATGATTCAACTATCATCCCGCGGTATAAATGCCCCTTCGATTCACCCATGGCAAGGCGAACCCCAATTTCTCCGTATCGACGCAGGCCATTCATCAAACCAGAGTTCCAAAGAACAATAGACATGGCCAAAACAAAAATACCAACAATAATACTTGCTACGGCTCCAGCATATCGCAAGTATTCCTCAAAATTATCCTGCTGACCAAGGGATGTCATTAGAGGAGAAAAATCATTATCTTCCCTTGCAAATTCCTTATTAAACCGCTGAGCCACCTTTTTCATACGATCATTTGAGTAAAGCATATCCTGCGTATACCCCACGATTTCACTTGCGCTATCCGCCATGTCAAGGGCATTTTGCACATCTCTGATATCAGCGATTACAGTGCCTCTATCCATGGGAATCATGCCGAAAAACACCGTCCCGGCAACTTTAAAGTTATAAAATGCCATAGATCCATACATGGTTGATCCAATAAGGGTCACGGTGCCGCCTATATCCACACCAAGTTTTTTTGCAAATTCATCGCTTATCAATATTTCGTTTGGCTGGCTGGGGTAATGGCCTCGCACAATGGATTTCTCTATATTGAAAAGTTCCTTTTCGGGAGTGTTTTCGCCAAAAAGATCTATTCCCAGGCCAAAGGCGGGACCCTGAGCCTTCGTTTCTCCCCTTTCGTCTGGGATATCAAGAAGCCCTCCAAAACGAATTCTCGCAGTCCATAACATGTTCTCTTCATTGTTTTTCAGCCAAGAGAGCAGGTCTTCTACTCCCATGATGGCCAAATCATTGGGGATCTGGTCTGAGAGTTCTTTGTATGCTTTTGTCATAACCTTTACATGGCCCGTATCAAACTTCGCCGTGGAGCTTATCAAATCCCCCATGGCTCCTTCCATGAAACAGTAGAGGAATACAGTTAAGAAAACCCCGGCGGTGACCATAAGAACGGGGAACAGGCTGCGTGATCGGTCTCTCATTAATCCCTTCAGAATAAAAATAATCATGATATTTTCCCCTTTAACGCTTCTGTGGGCTGGAGCTTTGCGATTTTGCTCGAGGGCAAAAAGCTGATAATCGTTACGATCACCATAAGAAAGACCATTGTTCCTAAAACAAGCTCTGCTGAGTATATGGGGTAAAGTTTATCTGAAAGGGCGAAACCATATCCCTCTACTATCTGGGGTATAGACAGCCCCTTTTCAGAGAGGAAAGATAAAAGAGGCATTCCGAAAATCAATGAAACGCAAATCGCCAGCACTCCCTGAATCACGCCTTCCATAGTAAAAAGCATAACTACCTGCATTCTTGTCATGCCTAAGGCTATTAATGTTCCAATCTCCTTTTTTCGCCTGAAGATAGAGAGCACCTGTGTATCAAAAATTGCGAGCATGCCCAGGAATAACAAAATTATGTAAATAATTGAGGCGGAAATTCGTTTCGTCTTTATCATTTCGGTAAGGTCTCTTATTAAAAAGGCCTGCGTATTAAAATGCCATGGGGGGAACGTTTCTATCTGGTCGATATTCCGGCTAACGACGACTATAGAGGCTTCATTCTCCGAAGCCGTCATTTGACGCAGCTCTTCAAGGGGCACCCACAAGATTCCGCTATCAATAGTGGGAACCTGAGTGTCCATAATGTGCACTACTCTCCCTTCCATGGCATCAAAGGTTCCGTGAACATCCCTCCAGCGTATTGTCACATAGTCGCCAATGGAAAGGTTTTTGTTCTTCGCCATTCTTTTACCTATAAGGATGGGCAATTCGCCCTCTTTACCATAAAGGGTGTGGGAAGGAATGTTTAAAATTGTCTGTGAAGGCTCGATGCCTCTAAGCTCCGCAGCCTGGGCTCGCCCCAAAAGATAGATCGTCGCCTGACGGATAAGGATGGGCACAGCTTTTTTATTTTCTATCATTTGCACCAGACCATTTGGGACAATGCCGTGGCCATCATCAATGGACAGCACATCGTATGGATCGTAATTCTGGTGCCAGTATTGCCCCCCAGCCACCTCATCTTCAATCATAGCTCTGGAACTTTGGGCAAGAATGCCTGTGTAGAGGCCCTGAAAGCCCACGATAACAATAAATGTCAGGGCAAGAACAGCCACATTGAGCCACGTTCTGAGGCCAGCCTCTTTAATGTTTCTGAACGCCAGTTTCGCGCCAAGCATCCTAGTGGGCTCCTTCAGAAATTATTTCATCCTGCGCGACCCGTCCATCGAACAAATGGATCTTCCTCCTGAGATATTTCATCACCTTTTCATCATGGGTGGCAAAAATAAAGGTGGTTTCAAGTTCTTTGTTGAGCCTCACCATCATTTCCAAAATATTGTAAGAGTTTTCACTGTCGAGATTAGCGGTAGGTTCATCAGCTAAGATCAATTCTGGTCGTTTCACTACGGCCCTGGCCACCGCCACCCGCTGACACTCCCCTCCAGAAAGCTGCGAAGGCCTCGAATCGATCTTGTCTGTCAAGCCAAGCCACTCCAGGGCATCAAATATCTTTTCCTTCCTTTCCTTTTGAGGTATTTTAAGAAGCAATAGGGGAAATTCTATATTTTCGTAAACGTTATAGACAGGAAAAAGGTTGTACGTCTGAAAAATAAAACCGATATGGTGGTTCCGCAATTGAGCGGATTCCTTATGGGACAAGTTTTCTACATTCCTGTCTATGACAACAACGCTGCCCTCTGAGGGAGCATCAAGAGCGCCAATAATGTTTAACAGCGTAGTCTTGCCAGAGCCGCTGGGCCCAATCAATCCGCAGAATTCACCCTTTTTAAATTCGAGATCGACGCTGCTGAGAGCCGTAAACGTATGATCCCCCATAGGATACCTCTTTGTCAGCTCTTTTATATTCACTATCGGCATCAACAGACCCCCTTTATGCCACGTACGTTAATAATTATACAATATAGTGCACATTATGCCTGTTCCGGAGTAAACGCTCTCAGTATCACAGCTATTGTGAAAGGCAGTTACGTTTATAAGCCAGTCGTCGTAGGTGCGCTGCCAGCTCAGGTTGGGGTACAGCTCGTCTTTTTGCCAGTCATAATATGCAATGAGTGTAATGGTATCGAGAACACTCGTGCTGAAATCCACTGAGATTGCCGATATTCGAGAGTCGGTTTCCAGTTCCCTTATACCGCTACCAGTGGATCGCAAATAATGTTCCCCGAGAATGTGAACGCCCGGGCCAATATCGAAGGTATAGTCGGCCCCAATAGTGAGATGCCTCGTCCAAAGGGAATGACTGGAATCCTTTTTTAACTCACTGAAAGCAGCTTCGAACCATAAGCCTATGCCAATATCAAAGCTGCCGTCTATAGCATAACGGTTCTCCACTCCGCCCATAAGTATGTCTGGCTGAATTCTACTCCACCAGTGTTTATCAACCCGTCTGTTGTGGTACGTAAAAGCCATTTCCCCCTTTGGAACAGGAAACTCATACCTGAAGCCATACTCCACCCTATCCCCATCTGTTTTAAAGGTTTCCAGCCCTTTTAGATCATCATTGCCGTATAGCCCCCATATCCAGATGTTCGAGTTGTTGAGAAAGTAGTATCGGCCAAGAAGGGCATATACACCATCTGTAATATTCAATGGATCTCGCGGATCAAGCTGATCAAACCATTTGAGAGAACGGAGTATGCGGGCCGGTCCGAAATTTATCCTCTGAAGACCAAGGCGCACCTCGTATCGATCGCCGGATAATCGCCCCCAAGCTCGGTACAAATCTACGTCAAAATTATCCCCCACCTCTTTAAATGAATCGAAGGTGGTGTGCGTATGAATATCCAGGGAAAGAAGGGCATCAATCGTAAGCGCATCGCTAATACTCCCGCTCCAGGTCACCTCAGGAATATATCTGAACCCCATTTGCCCGTCTATGTTGTCATTATAAACTCCCCAGAGGGAGACCTGCCCTTGATGTTCAAAAGCGTTAACGGAGGCAAAGTGAAGAGGCGAAACAAAAAGAAGCACAAAAACAAGCGTTGTTCTCATATATCTTCGCTTATCTTTTCTATCTGAAAAAAGCTTCTTTAAGGATTTCATGCACACAAGACCCTCCTATTTAATTTGCAGGCAAGATCTTTAAAGGATATACACGAGGCGGATATGAAGAGTTGTGCCGTTCAACGTACAAGACATAGCACAGAGAATTGTTTATGTAAGAATATCACTCTGAAACCATCTTGTGCAAACTTTGTTAACTGATATAAATATGGTACTTTATAATAAATATTAGAGAAATAGATTATAGTAGTGCATAGACATTGGAGTAACAGGAGGGATGATGATGGAAAACTTCGAACTCATGGGCAAATTCTATCTGGGGAAAGAAATAGAACCCCAAAGTGGTAAAGTGAGCGATAATTTAGTGCTTTATGATTCAAAGGACCTGACAACCCATGGAATGATCATAGGGATGACAGGCAGCGGAAAGACCGGCCTTGGCATAGCCCTTCTGGAAGAAGCCCTCATGGATAACATTCCCGTAATAGCCATCGACCCCAAAGGGGACATTACCAACCTTCTTCTATCATTTCCAGAACAGCGGTCAGAAGATTTTCTGCCATGGATCAACATAGAAAATGCGACTGCAGAAGGTTTTCCCCCTTCTGAATATGCTGCCAGGGAGGCAGAAAAATGGAAAAAGGGCCTTGCCGGGTGGGGAATAGACGGTGACAGAATAAAAAAGATGAGGGAATCTGTCAGCTTCAGTATCTATACTCCGGGAAGCAATTCTGGCATAAAAGTAAACGTGCTCGGGTCTTTCAGATGCCCCTCTGAAAAAATCATCAACGATCATGACCTTTTTTTAGAAAAGGTTCAAAACACTACATCCACACTCCTCTCTCTTCTAAACATTGAATCTGACCCCCTCTCCGGAAGGGAACACCTTCTCATATCAAAGATATTTGAGCAAAGCTGGAGAAACGGCAAAGATGTAGATTTGCCAATGATCATAAATGGAATTCAGACCCCTCCTTTTGCCCAAATTGGAGTTATGCCCACAGACACCTTTTACCCCCCAAGCGAGCGGTTCAAACTGGCACTTGCTCTGAACCAGATATTGGCGTCCCCAGCCTTTAACCAATGGATGACCGGAGTTCCCCTTGAAATAGGCAGCTTCCTTCACTCTCCCGAAGGGAAGCCCCGGGCCTCGATATTTACAGTTTCACACCTCTCTGACAACGAAAGAATGTTCTTTATTTCCATGGTCCTCAACGAAATAGTCGGGTGGATGCGAACTCAGACCGGAACCCCAAGCCTTCGAGCCATTCTTTACATTGATGAGGTATTTGGGTATATGCCTCCCGTAAAAGAACCACCTTCAAAAAAACCTCTCATCACCCTGCTCAAGCAAGCTAGGGCCTTCGGTATCGGAGTTGTTTTAGCTACCCAGAACCCCGTGGATCTGGATTACAAAGGACTTTCAAACATAGGAACCTGGTTTATAGGGCGCCTTCAGACCCAGCGAGATAAAGACCGCGTACTCGAAGGGTTGGAGCGGCTCGAAAATGCGTCAGGGTATGACCGCCAATTTCTCGACAAGGCCATAACGGGTTTGAAGAAAAGAGAGTTCCTCCTCAACAATGTTCACGAAAACAGCCCTTCTATTTTTACTTCACGATGGGCCATGTCATATCTCAGAGGGCCGCTCACCCGGGAGCAGATATCTTCTATTATGGAAGAAAGAAAAGAAGAACCCCATGTTGAAGGGGCTAAACCGGCCATGGAAAGAACCAGAGGCGTAAAAGGATACACCTCCCCTGTTAAGCCGGCCATCTCACCTGATGTCAATGAATTCTTTGTTGATCTTCCTGTCACATCCGATTCCTGGGCATATAAACCCTTTATCGTAGGTAGCGGTGACATTTACTATTCGAACCCAAAACTGGGCATTGAAGAAAGAATCGCCTGCCTATTGGGGGCAGAAGCCCCACACAATACCCTTGAACCAAACTGGGAGAACGCCCTTGAACTTGATGAGGGGGATCTTTGCAGAGAGGGCAACGAGCAATTGAAGTTTCTTGAGCTTCCGGCAGCTATGGCTAATCCCAGCAATTATAAAAAGTGGGAAAAAGCCTTTCAACGATGGATACGTCAGAATAAACCTCTTGTAATCTTCAAAAATCAGTCTTTGAAGCTTGCCAGTTCACCCGGAGAGGGCAGAGGGGATTTTGAAATACGGGTTGAGGAAGCCCTGAGAGAAAAAAGGGATATGGAAATTGAAAAACTAAGAAAAAAATATGACAGTAAAATGGCGACCCTCCAAAAACAGCTCATGGCGGCAGAACAGGCCATTGCAAGAGAAAGCGAACAGGCCAAGAACAGAAACATCGATACTGTCATATCCTTTGGCTCAGCCATTGCAAGCGCTCTGCTCGGCAGAAAAAGCCTTACTGCCACTTCCACTTATAGAATGGGCTCCGCCCTTTCAAAAGCGGGCAGGCTCAGAAAAGAAAAGATGGACATAGCAAGAGCCGAAGAAAAAACCCAATTCATACAAGAACAATTAGCCGCTCTTGAAGCAAGTTTGAATGAAGAAATAGAGAAACTTACAGAAAGCATGGAGAAATACAGGGAGGCAACCCAGGAACATCTTGTCCGTCCCCAAAGCACCAATATTAACATCAAGGTCTTTGGGCTCGCCTGGGTTCCTGTGGAAATAGAAAACTGAGAAAAGAGAAAGGGAGGTAGTGCCTATGAAGCCGAGGAACATAAGCGACAGAGTTCAATGGATGGGAGCAATTGACTGGAACAGAAGACTTTTCGATTCTCTAATCCCCCTTCCCGACGGAACCAGTTATAACGTCTACTTTGTTCAGGGATCTGAAAAGACAGCCCTAATCGACACAGTAGACCCTGCCAAAGTAGATATTCTGCTTGAACAGCTGAAGGATATTCCCCATATTGACTATCTTATATCCCATCATGCCGAACAGGACCATTCTGGATCCATTCCTGTGATTCTTGAAAAATACCCTGAGGCAAAACTGGTCTGTTCACAGAAAGCCAAAGAGTTGCTCATCGATCACCTATGCGTTGCCGGAGAAAGAATCAAAATCGTTGAAGATGGCGAAACCCTATCACTGGGAGACCGCAACCTGACCTTTATTTACACCCCCTGGGTCCATTGGCCTGAAACCATGGTTACATACCTGAAGGAGGAAAAGATTCTTTTTACCTGCGACTTCTTCGGATCCCATCTTGCGACATCAGACCTCTACGCAGGGGACGACCCCTATGTGTGCGAGGCTGCAAAACGCTACTATGCGGAGATTATGATGCCCTTCCACACAATAATCAGAAAAAACATGGAAAAGATCGAGAATCTCGACTTTGAGCTTATCGCCCCCAGCCACGGCCCAATCTACGATAAGCCCCAATGCATCCTCGACCATTATCGCGACTGGATTTCTGACAAGGTCTCTAACAAAGTGGTAATCCCCTACATCTCTATGCATGGAAGCACAGAAAGAATGGTGGATTACCTTGTAAGCTCTCTAGCGGAGCGGGGTATCAAAGTTGAGAAATTCGAGTTGTCCTCAACGGATATTGGCAAGCTTGCCATGGCCCTGGTGGACGCTGCCACCATCGTAATCGGAACGCCGACAGTGCACTACGGGCCTCATCCTGTGGTCTTCTCTGTAACCCAGCTCGCCAACGCATTAAAACCAAAGGTTAAATATGCGGCTATTATCGGTTCCTACGGCTGGGGAACCAAAGCGGTGGAACAGATCGCCGGATTAATTCCGAATCTGAAGGTAGAAGTGCTCGACACCATCATGTGCAAAGGCTTCCCACGGAAAGAAGACCTGAAAGCATTAGATGCCCTTGCCGACAAAATAAAGGAGAAACACTCACAGCTATAGACAAAACCTGCTTGCAAAACAGCGCGTAGATAGAGGCCGCATGAGCCAGTGGTGCGGCCTCCTTTTTAAAGCAAGCACTTCAACACCAGGAGGAAGAACATGGTTATATCGCTGAAAAGAATCTATGAAGAGCCAGATGTCAATGATGGATACCGCATTCTTGTGGATCGCCTGTGGCCCAGAGGCCTATCAAAAGAAAAGGCAAAAGTGGATGAATGGATGAAGGAAGTCGCCCCATCTAACAGCCTTCGCAAGGCTTTCCACAGCGGAGACCTTAGCTGGGAGGATTTTGAAAAGCAATACATAGAAGAGCTAGAAAACCAGCATGACACCCTTCGTGCCCTTGTAATTCGCGCAAAATCTGAAAAAGTAACCCTGCTCTACAGCTCAAAAAACAATGAACAAAACAACGCAACTGTGTTGAAAGAGTATGTGGAGCGGATGAGCATGAAATAAAAGAAAAACCTTGCCTAATGGCGTACTCCTTGAGCTAGGTGAAAATTATCGTATATTTTGTTTTTAAATAATTAAATTTGCTATAATGCACATACTCATCTTTTTGCAGTCTTCCAAGCACAATACCCGGGTGTACATCAATCATTTCGGCAAATCGTTTTATGCTCTGCTCAGTAAAAATCCGAGATTGTACGTACTCAAGATATTTTCCCCTAGGGATGAGAGTCTCCCTTGCGAATTCATCTGCTTCAGCTTCTAATTTCCGAATCAAATTCCCCGTCTGAGACATACTATCTTCTGTCACTATAGTCATCGTTTTTCTTCGTTGTAAAACATGTTTTATCTCATGAAATAAAGAAAACCAGAAAATATCAGATGATTTCAACCTATCGCTTATTGCTAACAACACTTTTTGATCGTTGTACCACTTCACTGCTCCATGTATTCCAGAAGATGGCAGATGAGGCAAGGTTACAAACGCAACGCCACAAGATTTGAAAATTCCATTTAGCCTTGGATAAAATACTTGAGGGTCTTTTATAGTCATCGTTCTTATTTCTGGAATTTTAGATTCCAGTTTCTTTTTATCATATGGGGCCACATCGATTTCTTTTCCAATATTTATAGCCGTCTGGAGCCATGCATTGGAATTAACCCTATTTTTTATATTTGGATTCTCAATGTTGTTTCTAAAATCGACTAGGAAATGCTCTTGGCTCAATAGAGAAAGAGAGGATATCTTAAAGTACTTACAAAGATTCTTTATCTTCTCTGTAACTCTTCTCTCTTCTGGCACTACACCTAATGCCGCAAAATACTTATATTGAATCATTTTGGCATATTCTTTTTCTTCTTCTAATTTCTTTTCTTCTTCGATTTCGATACATTTCTCTTCGTATTTAGCTTGCAAATTTAACCATAGACCTGCACTCGTACCAAGCATTATGGATAACTTCATCGCCAGGTTTTCAGATAAAGAAGCTGACCCGGCCAAGACATTACTCAAATGTTTTGGAGATGTCCCCACCCTTTTTGCAAATTCATCCTGTGTTATTTCCATATCATCAATTAGTTCTTTCAAGTAGCAACCCGGATGAAAAGCTAAAATATCACCATATTCTATTCTGCTCGCATCGATAATTTTAGTTTTACTCATAATGAGGACTCACCTCCAAAATCTCCACCACTTTTATCATTTTCCAACCAACTTTTATTACCTATTTGGTAATATTTTCTTATATATTTTATCATAAAAAAAGCACAGACATGTAAAAGACTATTTCAAAACTTGGCTATAGATTCACGCCATTGGAATAATAAAACGATCTCTGAGAAAACAAAACAAGAGGGGGCGTTGAAACTTCCCAAATGGGAATTTGGCCCTAGCGCTGATGCGGCAATATTTTGCCGCATGGCATCGACGAAATGGGGCTCAAGGAATATATGGATATGGAGCGACTCAACAAACATATTGGTTACTATATTACCTCTTTAGACACTTCTAAGTGTGCCTCGATAATCTTATCCAGCCGCAGTTTAATATTCTTAAAATCAGTGTTTAAATCGAGTGTTTTTACACTGATTTGATTCCCGCCCATCATACTTTTCATCTGTCCAGTGCTCAGGAAAGTATTGTTTACAGGCAACAATAACAGCAACCAAACTGTCGCTATTAATCATCAATGCCCCTCCTCTATTTTTTCTTGCGACATTAGGTATGCCTCATAACTGATCTTTTCAGATCTTCGTAATTAGTTATAAAGAGCCGCTTCCTTCCACAATGGCTATTTCTTGAGGGGTAAGGTCGTAGAGTTTATAGACGAGCTGATCGATTTGTTTTTCCAGCTCCTGTGTATCAACACTTATGATTTGTTTTTTAGCGGTTAATATTTCGTCCGTTAACTCTTCTATCTTATCTATAACAGAACTGTTTTGAGGAATAATCGGAAGGACTGGTAGAAGCTCCACGTATATTTTTTTCCATCTGTTAGTTCCTGTTCCTGAAGAGGCGCAAATCGTATCAAAATACCAGTTTATAAGAGATGAGTTCAAACATCCCGCCAAATATTTGGATCTCGAATGTGTCATCAAAAATGTTGTTGCTTCTGTATAGATTCCACTTTCAACACAAGAAAAACGCCCTTCATCAACAAGCTCAATCCAAACAACCTTCTCTTTCTCAAATTCAGAGTAATACGCAATAGTATCTTGTGTTTCAAACCACTTGTTATTCGTTAATTTACGAGCGTTGATGTTCAGTTTGGGGTATTTTTTACCGGATTGCTCTAGTTGTCGAATATCAAAATTATTGAGCAGATAATTCTTAACAGCAGGGTATTCTTCGATATCTAAATGTAAAGATGGAAATGTTGCTATCAACCACAATCCCGCCCACTCATAGCTATACCGTTTGATATCCCGTCCCCTTAATATTGGCTTTAGAATTTCTGCACTTTTGGGGTCTTCCGCAACAAGCCGGTCACGGGTTGCCGTGTCAATAATAAAAGCTTCGTTAAGACCTGTTTTTATACCATAATTGATTTTTACATCCCATTCCCTCAAGGGCTTGCCCATTCTTTCTATTTTCTCTCTTAGCTTTAGCTCTGCATTACTGCCTATAAACCAGGTATCCTGGCTAAGATCCTTTAACGTCACACCGTTTGTCTGTAAAGCTGACAAGATATTAAGGTTAGAATCATCTTCACGAGAAAGAGTTGCTGCTTGCAAACTATTTTTATTCTTATTTTTTTGGATAATCAATATATTGGTATCTACTGTTGCAGAATCAAAAATACCCGGCCCCAGATCTATTAATTGCAAAGGATTGTATTCCAAAAAAAAGCGCCGGAGTTTTTCCCCATAGGCAGCACGCATCCATTTGTTGGAAGTGATAAAAACGAGGTGTCCGCATTTTTTGAGTATATCCATGCCTTTTTCATAAAAAAGGCAGTATATGTCGCCATTGGCATTATGAACTTCAAAGTTTTGACTCTTATAGGCATTTTGCAGCGGATTACCTCGTAATTTTTGGAGTTGAATATATGGTGGGTTGGCAATTACAACATCAAAACCGCCATTTTGACTGAAAACTTCAGAAAAATTGATCTTATAATCTATGGTGACTTTATAACCAAGGTTTCCTTCAGTGTTTTTGAAAAGGCCGAAGATAGCCTCGTCTATCCTATTGCGCAAGTTCCGTTTTTTATTTGGGTCAACTTCATCAAAAAACTGCCTCTTGAGCTCTTCCACTTTGTCAAGCCCTCTTGGTATATAGGGATAACCTAATAAAGAATCACCGCAAACAATCTTATAATCAAGGTTAGGAAGAGGTTTAATGTCATCCATATCATCTTCATCCACAATGAGGGAGAGCCACAGACGCAATTTAGCAATCTCAACAGCGCCTGGATCAATATCTACACCATAGAGAGTGTGTTCAATACAGTGGCGCTTGAAGTTGTATTTTGTACGAGGGCCTTCTTGAATGAACGTTGAAAGTACTTTTCGTGTTCTCACTATTTCGTTCATCATCCCAACTGGAAAAGCACCTGAGCCTACTGCTGGGTCGCATACGGTGATCTCTGCTAACTTCTGATCGATCAGGGCTGCGTTATTGCGGATAGCTTCGGGCATTTTGTGCGAGTACGTACGTGTTTCTCTTCCTTCATTTATAACGCGGGCTTCGTTTTGTCTAACCTGTTCGCCGCTATAAATAAGAGTTTCAATATCTTTCCTGCCTATTTTAGGTATGGTTCTATCTTCAACAGTCAGATTTAACTGCTCATTTCCAAAAGCGAAAATTTGAGTTCCGTCTTTTCCGTGGTAAGGAGCTTCTTTATTCAGCTCGGTATAGAGATAATTAACGAGACTTTGCTGGCACATATAATGAACAATTTCACGGGGGGTGTAATAAACTCCGAATTTTTTATTAAACTTGGTTTCCTCGCCACTTTTGCCGCTCTTCAATGCTTTTTTAAACTCATCGAAATTATCAGGGCGGATTGCATTGAATTTTTCATATGTCTTGCCCAGCAGTTCCGGATCAATGGCTACTTCTTTTTCCAGAGGCTCATCTTCCTTCACGGTAAAGTTATAGCGATCGAAGATATCTAAAATTCCGTCGCCGATATCTCCCTCTCTGGTTTTCCTGGTATTTGAAAACAAGGTATTAGGGAGGTTTATATCAGTGTGTACCCAATCGTAATTGCCGATAGGATCGAATAAACCACCATTTAGAAAGGGAATCTTGCAGTCAAATCGGCTGTAATAATCATCGGAGGAACTGCGATCAATACGTAAAGCTTCATAGAAGAGAGGCTCCAGAACATCATTAAAAAAATTGTTATACTGGCAACGTTTTTTCTCAAATAATTCACGAAGAAAATGCTTGGAACCAGTTCCCCAATCTTCATCGCGCCCAACACCGAACCAGCCTTTTTTCTGAAGAAAGTAAAGAAATACGATTTGGCCAAGCAATTTCTTTGCGAAGTTTACCGTATCTACACCATTGGCTTCAAAATTTTCTTTGATTTTCAGGTCTTTTTTTACAATGCGGTCTAGTTCTTCTTTAGTGCGGATGAAAAGGTCACGGTATTTAAGGAAAAACTCTTTGGTAACTGTTTCTATGTCAAAAGCATTTTCCAGCTCTTCAAGGCTGGGGGCATGTTCGTCATTTGCCAGTATGGTTACCAACCGGCTCTGGGCGGTATGGCTTTTTTCATTGACCCCAACGAGAAATGACCATCTCCTGGCTGGAGTAAATTCTTCACTTACACTTACACTTCCGGAAGGTAGTTGTTTAAACGTATAGTCCATTCTGACCAGAGAAAAGCGCCAGTCCTCTTCTTCTGGAGAAACATAAGCAACAAGGGCCGCATCTTTTATGCTTTTTCTGCCATATTTTCCCTGGAGGTATCCAGCGATAAAATTTCGTTGCGCAGTCCTGGCACGCTCAATAGATTTCTCTTTCTGTAAAGTGACGATAAGAATATCAATCCGATTTTTGCCATCGCTGTACGTTCCTACCCGTTCATATTTTCTGATGTGCTGCTTGTAGGCATCACGGATGTACTGACCATGAAGGTTAAAAGGATCCTCCTCTATTCTATTCAAAAGGTTTTTGATGAAATATATAAACTTGTTTCTATCAAAAGCACTCTCAAATGTTGTTTTGATAATATCCCGCGCCTGTTCTTTGTTCATTCTTTCTCACCTGCCAAATATAATGACAAAATCACTTCTCGCTTACCTGAAGCTGCTGGATTTTGCTCTGCATAATGGCTTTCGAGCAGCCCCGCAGGAACATTTGCCTGAAGCACGGCCAAAACCTTTAAAGGATTTACCAATTCTTTTCGCAGGGATTGCAACGCTTGGAGCGTATTCTTTGTGGTTTGTTTAGGCAGACCGCCTTCTTCAAGCTGGGTGAATACTTTTCTCAGGTAGTCCTCCTGGTCTTCGGTAAACTTCTGGGTATTACTCATCGTTGCCTTTAAAATCTTAAGGATGTTGGCGGCACTATCTTTTCCTTTTCCTCGTTGCGGCTTTGTTACTTCTTCTGTTGTGGCGACGATAAAGGCATTTTTGTTCTTGTCTAACAAGTCGTATATTTCTCCTGGGATGTGCTTTCTTTTTTCCTCTGGATTGCTTTCAAGCAATTTTGCAGCGGTCATAAAATCAAGTTCTTGCGCTTCATCTTTGTCTTTCGACATAAAGAACTTTTGCAACTTTCCCAGTCGGAAATAGGTTATAAGTGACCCGGCAGATTCAAACTTCTGTTTTGAAGTGCGAGCCTTTTTAGGCAAGCGTTTTATCCTTTCAAAAAGTTCGGCATTCTTTTCTCGAATATCCTGAATGACCCGTAAATATTTGAGTTCGCTTTCTTCACTCTCATCGTTGCCTTCCAGTGTTTTTGCAGATGTCAGCCGATCAAACAGTTCATGAGACCCTATGGGTTCGCCTTCTGTTAAAAGTTCCGCGTCACCACCAAGAAGAGTCAAAAAGGCATTGATTTTGCCTTCCGCTGCTTCTTTAAGCTTAATTTGGTCATTGGATTGCGTAGTGGGAAAGAAATTAAAGGTGTGAATGACATCGAAGGGAGTATCTACTCTGTTGATTCGGCCCACTCTCTGCATCATTCGCGTTGGGTTCCATGGGATGTCGTAATTAACTACCACATTGGACCGATGCAAGTTTACACCTTCCGATAGAACTTCAGTTGATATCAATATGCGATAATCGCCTTTTTTGGAGCGCGCACGAGCGTCAAAATTGGCGATCACTTTGTCTCGAACGGCTTCTTTCGAATCGCCTGTAAATAAAAGGACCTTTTTAGGATATTCCTTATTGATTTCTTCAAACAGATAATTGGCGGTTTCTTTAGATTCAGTAAAAATTATGAGATGATTTTTTTGTAAGGTGGCATTTGTCGATAATTCTTTTTTAAATTTAAGAAGTTTTGGGTCTCTATCTATCTGTTCCCATAACCTTTTTATTTCCATAAGAATGGCGCGGTCATGCTCCAGGTCAGTTCTTAGTTCGTCTTTGAAATCTTCACTGCTATACCGTTCAGCCTTGCCTTCATCTATCAATTTCTGCAACGCTTCGTCGTCATCGCTTTCCAGCAGTTCAAATATTTTATTGCTATATTTCTTGCTGACGTAGATAAAACCATCATCCAGTTCTTTCAAGAACATGTTGTAGGAATTAAGAAACCTCTGCCCGGTATTTCTAAATGCAAAAAAACTACTTTCAAGACGCTTAACAAGCAGTATTTTCATAAAGCGCCCCATGTTGCGCTGAGATTGTCTTTCAAGTTGATTAAGCTCATTTTTGTAATAAAGCATGGGCATATAACGGGCATATTTAAATTGGTTGGCGATATGTTCAATTGTTCTATTAAAAATAAAATCTTCTTTTTCATTAAGTTCATAAAATAGAGGGACTGGTTTTGCTACCTTCGGGAATTTCAAACCCTGCTCTTTGATATCACGAGAAAAATATTCTTCAATTTCTGCTCTGGTGCGGCGAACCATGAGATACTTCAAAACCTTATTCCGTATCTCACGAGCATTCTCTTTTACGGTTTCAATATATTTATCGTAATCTTTTTTGCGATCTAATTGTTTAAGTTTTTTATCGAGGCTGTTAAAAAAAGATTCAAGGTTGGGCAAGTTAGGAATGGTGCTTTTTTGGCCTTTTTGAAATAATTTCAAAAGGCTAAGTATGTCTTTGGGAGAGTTGTTATAAGGAGTTGCCGTAACAAGAATGACCCTTTTCCCCCGACATATTTCTGCTAGTTTTTCATAAGTTATTGTTGTTTCTGTACGAAAACGGTGAGCTTCATCAATAATAATGTTTGTGTATTTTTCAGTTCCCCTCTCAATAAGATTGTCTAGTCTACCAATGGATTCATAGTCTGCAGGAACTCTAAAGTCTGAAAACACATTGGGCCATGACCCTGGATTAGTCTTTTCTAAAAGCACTGGAGGGGCAATAACGAGGGTTCTGCCATCAAGCTGCCCTGCCAACATGGCTGAAATGTATGTTTTACCAAGGCCCACTACATCCGAGATAAAAACTCCGCCATATTCCAGCACAATCTTTTTGGCGTTTAAGACTGCTTGTTCCTGGTACTCAAGTCTTTTAAACTCCTGAGGAAGGTACCTTACAAAAACCTCATCGGTCTGACTTAGCTCATCTTTGAAATATTCGTAAAGAAATTTAAGGTACAACTCATATGGAGTGACATTTTGAGTCAGCCAGGTTTTATCCTGGATTGTTTGTACATATTTTTCGCTTACATCGACAGCGTCAGCCCATAATTTATCAAATTTATTTTTCGCGAATTCATAGTCGCTTCTGTTTTTCAGTTCCACGTTGAACTCTAAATTATCGACTAGCCCTGCCTGGGTAAAATTACTCGAACCTGTGATAACCCGTCCCCTGTCTCTATCGTCTTCACTAAATGTCATTATATAAAGTTTGGCGTGGATCTTCTTTGATGGATAAGCTCTTATCTCAAGCTTACCTGTCTTAATCCATTCTATGAATTTATGTACCCCTTCTTCTACATTTCTGTTATCCTCAGATTCTTCCATTTCTGCCAGCACAAGATTTTCAACTTCTTGCTTTGTTTCCGCATGGGAAAAGTCGAATAATTGCTGTGTTGCTTTATTCGCTTCTTCCATCACGTTAAATGTCTCTCTGTTTGTGCTAATGCCAATGAGAATTCTTATTTTCTGCGTGTCCTCGAGGGATGGGTAAATAGCATGGAACCCACTGGAATAAAAGTAGCCCACCAGACAATCGAAAAAGTCTGTGCTCTTGATCAGTATCTTGAACCGTTCTTTGAGATTTTGATTTTCTTCGTTGGTGATAAAAGAAAGGTCAGTGCTCATTTTTACTCTCCTTTATTAAACCCACGCCTCTTTGATTAAATTACGCTAATTCAAAACCACCTTTATAATTCGAATGAACAATATTTGGGCCAAAACCTTATTATTCATAAACTTGATCTTTATGACGTTAACTTTCTTTGCTATAGCAATTATTTTTAAAGTTTTACAATGCGATGGAAACCCATTTCAAGACTCTATAGGACACGCTTATTGATTTTTCATAATCATGCGACATTTTATTGCCATACTTGAACAGTCAATAATTACCTTTGAAAATTACATAACACTATTAAAATTAATTGTATTGTACCATTTTTACATTTTTAGTGTTATGAATCCCGGAAGTGTATCTGCTTTTCTTGCTGTCTTTTCTTGTATTGACAGTTACTCTACGTCTAAGAACACTACAACACCCTAGCCTGCACAAAAACTCAAAATAAACATTAACGCCAAAAAGCAGGCCACTCGTAAGAAGGTTACTTGTTAAGTACCCGCTGGCTTTCCTAACGGACTAAAGAGCCTTCTTTTGGAAGAGGATTTTAAGGAGAACAAAGATCGCACTGACAATTGTTGTAATGGCAACAAAGAGATAAAGGAATCGAGTGGAGGGATTCTGGAAGAGAGTTCCTACACATTTCTGGAAAATGGGAGCCAAAAATTGCCCCAAATAGATGGTGGCCGATACGATGGCAGTAGCTCTGATGGAATATTCCGAAGGCACTCCCTGAGTGGCCTTGTAAAAGAATATGGGATATATGGAACGGTTAGAAAATCCTATAAGTGATGCCCCGATAAAAACCATGCCTATGAATGTGGAAAAGTAAAGGAATAAAAATCCGGCGCTTATTATGAACAGCATGACTGGCATAAAGAATCTTCCCGTAATTTTAAGGGTTCTTGGCAAAACAAAGCCCGACATGGCGCCAAAAAGGGTTGTAAATGCTATGGCAAAGCCAGCCATTCTAGAATCACCCAATCCATTGTTTTTAAGAAACAGGGCCATGGTAGGTGTTATAACAAAAAACAGAATACTGAAGAGAAGCATTATGAAAGCTACCTTGTAAACATGGGTAGGGAATTTCCCAGATGCCGATGTTGCCTTCTGTGATTTCCCGTGATCATCTGGAAGGGCTCGAAGTATTAAGAAGAAGACCGGCAATCCACATAGATAGATCAGAAAAGGGAGTCTCCATGATACGAGGGTTAGGTAACCGGAAAGAATAAGGGCAAACATCCCTCCAATCATATTTAGGGATGTGGACAGTCCAAGCATTTTCTGCCTTTCTCCCTCATCAAAAAAATCTGCTATCAGAGAAGTCGAAAATGGAACAACCATTCCAAGGCTAACACCTAATATCAAACGAAGTGCTAAAAGAACATATATGTTGCTGACCGCCCCGCCTAAAATTCCTGATACGGTAAAAGTAAGCAACCCGGCAAGAAGTACTTTTTTTCTTGAAAATCTTTCCGCAAGCCATATGGCCGCAAGAAGAGAGGGAACAATGGCAAAAGCATGAAGAACAACCACGAGTTGAACGAGAAAAATTTCTGCAGAAGAGAAATAGTCTGCCATCTCTGCAAGGGCAGGCGAAACGGCCGAGGTGGAAATGATGGTAAGGAGAGACAGTGAAAGAATTGCATATTTCAGCATTTGTGTCATTTTATCTTCCAATCCCAGGGAAATATGTTTACATCAAATTCTGGAAAACAAGATCCATTTCATTCTAACAGATAATAGAGATTAAATATTCTGATTCATTAACTTGTTTCCTGAACTGTGATGTTGCACTTGGTTGTTAAAAATTGATACAACCGGAATTTAAAGACATTGCCACTTCAAAAAGGGCTAGTTTTTGCATCGCAGAGACGAGGGAAAAAAGTATGTAACAGCATTACACAAAAAATCCTCCTTCAGTTTTGCAAACGCAACTGAAGGAGGAAAAACATATAGGGCTATTAAGCCTTTATAGTAAAAATTTTATCCAGAACTGATGCCGATATGTACTTATACTAAAAAATTATGGGGTTCTCCACGCGAATCTCGGAGAAGCTGGCCCGTAGATTGCGTTTTTTGCTCCAGTAATCAACGCCCAATTCTGATTGCCATAGTCGAAGTGCCACCACTCCTCCGGATAGTTTGTAAAGCCAGCCTTTTCCATAACGGCATGTAGCATTCGACGATTGCGCAATACAAACAGTTCTCTTTCTGAAAGAGTTTCACCAGCTTCGAGGCGATCTTCCAACCAGCGGGATTTTGAGCGATTAGATGTTTCGTCAAAGTCAGCTCCCATATCAAGCATCACGCCATCTTCATCAGCGATAGTACAATCCACTGCTCCACCTGTAAGGTGGGGGGAAGGGCGTGCTGGATCCTTTGACGGAAGTGCCACATATTTTGAAGCCATTTCCTGCAGGGTTTTCTCTGAGGCATCTGGATACTCAGAGCGAAGTCTTTCCACATAGGCGGAAAATAGCCCTTTCTGGAGCTTAACAGGCCTCCATCCATCGAAAAGCACAAATCGATAACCCTTTGGTAGATTCCTAGCTGCCGATACTAGCCTTCGAAAAACTTCTTCTCGAAGGTAGGCCTCGGGGAGTGCCCCTTTGATGCCCTCGAGATAATATTGTTGCAACACAACAACACGGTCAGGACAGAGACCTACAGGAACAACTGGCTCTCCGCTTTCCACTATGGGTAAAGTATATGCCTTGCTAAAGGAAAAATCGAACCGTGAAATAGGTTTGTCATACATAACTTGTCCCTCCTAAAGACCAAGCAGCCGCGGTATGAAGGTCGTAATCGGCGGAAATGCGATGATTATTAACAACACAAGCATGGAAACGCCGATGAAGGGCCAGATGTGAATAAACACATCCGAGAGTTTAACGCGACCAATAGCGGCAACAATATAATTGCACGCTCCCATGGGAGGCGTTATCAATGCTATCGTTACATTGAGTGTCATCACCACTCCAAAATGAAGGGGATCTATTCCAGCCTTTATCGCCAGCGGAGCGAAGATTGGTGTCAGCAGCGACAATGTGGAAACTTCCTCCATGAACATGCCGATGGGGAAGATTATGGCTGAGAACACGATCATTAGCAGAAAAGGACTCTGAACAAGCCCGCTCTGGGTAAGGAACATGGCAAAGCGCTGGGGCACCTGATCCCATTTGAGGAGCCATCCTATAATAGTAGCGGCGCCCATAATGAGAAAGATGGAGCTGGTTAATCGGGCTGTTTCATAAAGCGATTCCCAAATGCCCTTTAAGGTTAATCCCCGTGTAAGGAAGACACCTACAATAAGACAATATGCGACAGCCAGTGCACCAGACTCGGTGGGCGTCACTATGCCGGTCACTATTCCACCGATAATAATCACAGGGGCTAAAATGGCGCTAAAGGATCTTTTGAGAGTTTTCCCTGCCTCTGCGCGAATAGCCTTAGAGTCTAGTATTGGCATATTGTTCTTGCGAGAGTAGAAATAGTTCATAACCATAAAGGCACCACCCAAAAGAAGCCCAGGGAGAACACCTGCCGCAAAAAGCCCGCCAATGGAAGTATTCGTCATTGAGGCGTAGATAATCATGAAAACGCTCGGCGGGATAATCGGACCTATGAGCGAGCTGCCAGCTGTCAACCCCGCAGCATATGGAGGTGAGAAACCATCCTTGACCATAGCCGGAATAAGAAGCGTTCCTAGCGCGGAGGCATCAGCTGCTGCTGAACCGTTAACGCCTGCCAGAACTATTCCTGCTACAACATTCACGTACCCTAACCCTCCACGAACAGACCCCACGAGCAGGCGGCTAAATTCCAGCAGACGATCCGTTAATCCTGATTTATTCATCAGAATGCCTGTAAGGACAAAGAATGGTATAGCCATTAAAGCAAAGGAGTCCATGCCTCCATAGAATTGTTGTGCAAGCACTCGGATCAGAGACCAGTCTCCTAAGGCTATTATGCCGGTAAGTGCTGTAGTAACCAGGGATAGATACAATGGCATCCCTGAAAACATTAATATGAAGAAAGAACCCAGCATTATCAAACTCATATTATGGGGAGACCTCCTTCTCCGCGTCCTCGCACATGTGCGATGAAGCATAGGAAAGATGCTTAAATACAACAGCTATAAGCAATAAGAAAAAACCTACGGGAATCGATAGAAGTGGGTAGGTTTTGGGAATATTGAGGGCCATGGTTTTCATGTGCGACATACCCATGGCATTTTGGTAGCTCAGGTATATCATAAGACACAATATCCCTGCCGTTATGACAAAAAGCAGTTGTGACGCAAGTTTCTGTAACGCCAAAGGCAACTTTTTAATAACAAAATCGATAGTCATATGGTCCCCGTGCAAAAAGGCGCCGCATGCACCTAGCATAACCAGCCATAAAAGCGCAAAACGAGCAACTTCCTCGGTCCATATCATAGAACTTCCAGTAAAATATCGTTGAAAGATACCAAACAGAATATCCGCGATCGTAAGAGTGAGGAACGCCACAGCGCCCCAGGCGCTGAGGCGTTCCAGTCTTGTGATCCAAACGGATACCCCTGGTTTCTGGGTAAAATCCGTCATGAAATTTATTACTCCTTTGCTTTTTCGTTGGCAACCTTCGCACTCTCAAGGGCGAGGTCTATCCACTCCTTGCTCATCTTATCACTTAGCCACTTCGCAAAAGCGGGCTGGCCTATGTTACGGAAAGAATCCATTTCTTCAGGGTTAGGAGCATAAGCTTTCATCCCTTTATCTACAAGGAACTGGACATAAGCTGCATCCTGCTCTTCCATGGCTACCCTGTTCAGAGCATTAGCTTTTTTGGCCGCTTCTGTAATAATTTCTCTTGTTTCTGGGGAGAAACTGTTCCACATATCGCCGTTTGCAACGAGGAACTGGTCAGAATACTGGATGTTTGCGAGTGTGAGGTAATCCTGCACTTCATAAAGGCTTCCCATCTTAACGTAGACTGCTGGATTCATCTGTCCATCAACAACACCAGTTTTGAGTGCCATGTAGATTTCTGTCCATGGAATCGGAGTGCCGCTGGCACCAAAAGCCTCAAAAAGAGCAACCTGTCCTTCATCCATGCCACGGAATTTAAGGTTTTTAAAATCTTTAGGGCTTTTGATTTCTTTCTTATTGTTTGTGAAAGCAAGGAATCCGCCTTCTTCAACGGCTTCAAGTAAAACAATACTGCTTCTCTTCTGGAATTCTTCCTTGGCCTTTGCCCAATATTCGCCCTCGTCAAAGAAGTAATGAGCGGCCTTATAGCTATCGAACATAAAGGGAACAGCCGATGCATAAATCTCAGGGAAAACGGGGGCAACACCAGCAAAGGACGCAAGGTTGAACAGTGGCTGATTCATCCCCTGTTTGGACATAAGTTCAATTCGTTCTTCTTCGTTTCCAAGCTGGCTATCAGGGAAGAGTTTTAGAGTAATTTCTCCCTTTGTTCCTTCTTCGACAAATTTCTTAAAATTGACAGCGTAAAGGTGCAGACCGTTGTTCTCCTCATCTGCGGGACCTGTATAGGCCATTTTAATTTCCGTTGCCGCAAAAGCCATTCCACATGTCAACATAACGATACTAAGTGCTAATACAAAAAGCCGTTTCATATTTACCACTCCTCTACATTATGATAATGAAATTTTGCAGATTACCTGGCTCCTGGCACAGAACTAATCTGCTACCAAGGTACGAAAAGCCTATGAATACTAGTTTCTGAGCAAAATTACCCTCAGAAAAGTTTTCTTGGAGCTTTCTAGAAAATTACCAGATTTTTGCGGATGCCAAATAGGCAAATGAGCCAAAATAAACAATAACAGCAACCAACAATTCATACGACAGAGAAAAAGCACAGCCTTACTGAACAAGTTTGCCCTATTAAGCTTGGCACAAAAAGGCACTTCAAGTCTCTCGTTATAAATTACTTATGGGGCGTTCTTGTTCGGAAAGACCACAACCCAAAATCCATGCGCTAAATACTTTTTCATAATGTAACTCTTCTTCTCTCAGTGCAGACGCAACGTTTTTCCCATAGCCTATACAATTTCTATTTCTATTTTTAGCAGATTAGCCGCATCACATCTGGAATACTAACACAAAAAAGCACAATATTAGTGTTAGTATAAACAACAAATAAAATTTATGCAACTAAATTTAACCACACTATTTTTACAAAAGGAACAATATCTTCAAAAGAAGAAGCGCACTTTTTATGCGTTACTATCAAAGCTAGATGCTTTTTGTGTATCAAGGTGCCGTTGCCAAAAGAAAATTATTATGAATTTATGCCTGACAGCGGTAGTTCAGCGAGATGGTCAATTAAGATTACTTACTACTTGAAAGGGAGGCATTATTTATGAACACTCGCATTTCCATGATACGGCGCGTAATATTCTGTATCCTGCTTTTTTCTTTTGTATTGATGGACGCCTTCACACCACTGCACACTTTTTTACCCCCAGCCTATGGGGGGGAAACCTCTCAAAATAAAGAAGCGCTTATTTTCATCGATGAGTTTGAGGGGGGGCGGGCATACGTGACTAAAACCGGTCGCTATTCCGTTCTCCAACTGAACGGGTCGTGGCATCAGATGGGGCGCCAGTACGGCGCTCTGGTTTTCAAGAATTTGCAGGAATTTCACCATTCCATCGTAGCCGACATGGAGAAAAGAGGCCTCTGCAAGAAACAGATCTCTGGCATTTACGAAATATATTCAGGATACTCACTGCCCATGAAGGAGCTCTTAGCGGGCATGGCTGAAACATCAGGGCTTACTTTGGAAGAACATATACTGCTTGATGGATCTTTTTATACGTTGCCGGAATTCGAATTCATGAACCTCCCAGGCCAAAACGAGAATAGGGAGTTTCATCACCCAGAACCGCAGACGGCAAACTGTACTTCGCCCGTAACTGGGACATGACCCCCGATGCCATGCGACCATATCTCAAACACCTTGCCTGTGTGGTGTTCAATCCTGAGGAGGGCCAGAGTTTTGCCAATATCCGACCAATCGGGCAGGTGTACGTTGAAACAGCATTTAACGAGTCAGGAGTATTTGTAGAAATGAACAATGGCGGGGCATCTGATCCAGGCATAAATCCTGATGGTACCTTTGTTGTTACGAAACTTTTCGACCTGATTCATGAGAACGGTACGCTGGAAGCAATGGTCCGGGGGTTGCAAGAGGCTAAACTTGACCAGTCTTCCATCATTCAGGTGGCCGATAAACAAAGGGCCGTATCTGTAGAGATTCCCACTTTTGGATTCCGCGTGCTTGAACAGCAAAATGGTGCCCTCTACGCACTGAACAACTTTGCCCGCCCAACTCCCCTCGAATGGAAAGGGTGGGTTGTGGAGATTCCCGATGGACAGTACGACGATCGACAATTGAATCTGGACCGCTTGTTCGCTTCCCCCCAATGGCAATCGGGTGTTACCCTCGACATGGTCAAAGATATGATGAACAAAAAGATTGAAGACGGAGGAGCGGCACTCTATATGCCGCCTTTCGGTACGGTCATCCAGGTAATCACAGTTCCCGAAGACATGGTCGTGTACTTCCGAAGCTACGGATATTCCAATTGGGGAAAGGTTGATCTATCGAAGTTGTTTGAATGATGTGAGCAGTAACGTCTGACCAACCTGTTCCTCGACAAAATGCAGCCCTCGAAGAAAAGGCAAAAGAACTTATCGGCGCGGACAGATATGAAAGAACTGAAGACCGAAAATTTTAGATAGCAAATTTAAATAATTTGAAGATGGTCACCCATGTTCATTTGTAATATCGCAGTCATAGATCTGAAACCACACACTGTAAACGTATCTTGCCCGTTGCACAGCTTTTAGAACACTACCGAGCACTCAATACCCAAACGAAAGCAATCAGACCTGATCTGCTGGCTTACCCGGGTGAAATATTCCTCTGTCATATACTCTTCTAAACCATATTTCTTATAGACAAAGTCTGCATAGTGGTAGTTCATACGATCCACCAAAATGTAATCAACAGTCCCAGTCAGCAGGTTAATCAGTTTTTCCGCACCCGGAAGAAGTGGAGCAATCATCGCATAGGTCCGGATTCCCTGCCGATGTAATTCTACAAGAGCGTTTATTCGCTCAGGTATAGACGGCGCAGCTGGTTCAAACAATCTTCTTATGCTGTCATCTGCGGTCGTTATGGAGAACCCTACTTCTATATTTTTTGCTCCTCTGAGGATGTCCATATCCCTAAGGACCAATGGAGAGCGGGTCTGAATCACTACAGGCCAGTCTTCGCGAACCAATATCTGCAAACATTGCCTCGTGAGCTTGTATCTTCTCTCTAAGGGCTGATATGGGTCACAGACGCCACTAATCCAGACTGTCGCCTTCTTTTTCTTACATATCTCTTTCTGCAGCAACTCTGCAGCATTAACCTTCACATCAACAAACGCACCCCAAGGTTCATTGTGACCAGTGAACTTTTTCATATACCGGGCGTAGCAGTAGGTGCAGGCATGCTGACAACCGACATAGGGGTTGATGACATAGGGGTAGATTTTTGAGGCTGAAAGAATGCTCTTGGCTTGTATTTCCCGAATAATCATGAAAGCCTCCTTATTTGCATAGGTTCTGCGCTGCTGGCAGGTAATCTGCGTCAGGGTATTCCATGCCCTTACAATCCATATTGCCCCACTCACCGTTTGCAAAAGTCACCTAACAAAAAACTGCTATTGCAAAGATTATCGCACGACCTTGATCAACGACAGAACTCTATCTGGTGAGACGAGGGGATTTGAGAAAGCTGAATCAAAAAACAACCACACAACACCAGAATAAACCCAATAATATTGCCATAAAGCTCGACTGAAAGTCCACATATCGACACCAACTCTTGAAGCCAGGCTCCTACAATAAACGGTACAATCCCACCCAAACCGAAAGTTTCGCTTGGGGAAGCAAAAGCGAAAGACTATACTCCGTGCTCAAAATGCTATCCCGCTGACTGAAAGAAATGAAGACGAGCTGAAGACTAAAAGTGCAGAGCGGGTTGTAAAGAAGACCACCCTTTAGCATTAATAGTTTAAAAAACGGTTGACAAATTACTTCTTATGATAAAAGATAGTAATTGATTACTTTCTTTGTGGAGGTTTATATGAGTTCATCAAACAAATATCTTTCTAAAGAGAAACGAAGAGCGATGACGGTAGAAGCAGTAGTCGAGTTGGCTGGGGAACAGAATCCGAGCGAAATTACCACAGCTGCCATAGCCAACCGCATGGGATTGACTCAGGGTGCTCTTTTTCGCCATTTTCCAAACAAGGATGCTATCTTGCAAGCAGTTATGGAATGGGTAGCCGAACGGTTAATGTCTCGCATCGAAAAGGCGGTAGACGCAAAATCCTCCCCTCTTGGCGCACTTGAAAGCATGTTTATGGCGCATGTAGATTTTATAACAGAGCATCCCGGTATTCCACGTATGTTATTTAGTGAATTGCAACGTTCTGAAGAAACTGCCCCTAAGCAGATGGCACAAACACTCACTCTGCGTTATAAAGAGCGCCTCAATCATTTGTTTGAACAAGGGAAAAACTGTGGCGAGCTTGACGAAAAGCTTGATAGCGAAGCTGCGGCTACTCTCTTCATAGGCTCTATTCAAGGATTGGTCATGCAATCGTTGATAGCTGGAGATGTGAGCCATATGCGCCGCAATGCTCCGAAAGTTTTTGCCATCTACCAGCGGGGCATAAGGAGTGCACTATGAAAAGATTGCCTATCAAAATACGTACACTGGCACTGATATCTATACTTGTGCCTCTGTTTGCGCTTTTTGTCTATGTTGCCTTTCGCTCGGGGCCACTTGCTCCTGTATCTATTGTGTTGACCACAGTCGAGAATAAGAGCCTTTCACCAGCACTATTCGGCATCGGAACTATTGAAGCTCGTTACACTTACAAGATTGGCCCAACGTTTGCGGGCCGGGTCAAAAGTTTGGATATACACGTAGGTGAGCATGTGAAGGCGGGGCAAGTGCTTGGCGAAATGGATCCGGTAGATCTTGATGGACGTATCAAGGCTCAAGATGCCACTCTGAAGCGAGCGAATGCTCAAATAAGTGAGGCGCAGGTGCGTAAGAATTATGCGAAGACACAGGCTTTACGCTACGAGCAGTTACTTAAAGCGGGTTACACCAGTGAAGAGGTGGCAGACGCTAAACGACAAGAACTGTTGGTTGCGGAAGCAGCGCTGACTGGGGCACGTGAGGAGCTATCTCGTGTACGTTCCGAGCGAGAGGCATTAGAGGCGCAGCGCAGCAATTTGTCTCTGATTGCACCAGTTGACGGATTGATCGTATCACGTGATGCCGATCCTGGAACCACCGTAGTTGCTGGCCAGGCTGTCGTAGAACTGATCGACCCGTACTCACTGTGGGTCAATGTCCGCTTCGATCAAATTCGAGCGCGTGGCCTCGCCGCCGGTTTATCAGCCCAGATCAGGTTACGTTCCCAGGCGGGAGAAATGCAGACAGGGCGTGTTCTACGAGTCGAACCATTGGCAGACGTAGTTACTGAGGAAGTATTGGCCAAAGTTGTATTCGATCAAATTCCTGATCCGATGCCACCAATCGGTGAACTGGCCGAGGTCACGATTACCCTGCCAACGCTTGCGGCAGCGCCAGTTATCTCTAATGCCGCTATCCATCACATTGATGGCAGATTGGGCGTGTGGCAGGTTATAGATGGTGATCTTCGCTTTACACCAGTTTCACTAGGGATCGCTGATTTGGAGGGCCGCGTACAGGTACGAGAAGGACTCAAAATTGGCGACCAGGTAGTGATCTACAGCGAAAACCCATTGAATGAACACAGCCGAATTCACATTGTTGACCATATTCCAGGGGTGACACAATGATCAATTTGGCAGGTCGCGACATTATGCACTCCTGGGGAAAGTTCGTCTTTACCGCCATGGGGCTTGGCCTGCTGATCGGCGTTACTCTATCCATGGCTGGCATCTATCGCGGCATGGTGGATGACGCTAAGGTACTACTCGACAACAGCGGTGCTGATCTCTGGGTGGTACAAAAGGACACGCTTGGTCCTTACGCTGAATCATCAAGCATCTACGATGACACCTGGCGCGGGATACGAGGCATGCAGGGCGTGGATCAGACAGCGAACATCACCTACCTCACCATGCAAGTACGCAAAGAAGTAAGAGATGTACGCGTCATGGTTACCGGCATCGCACCCGGAGAACCAGGAACACCAGGCTGGCCGCCTTATCTCGTAGCAGGACGTCAGATCACCCGGAGCCATTACGAGGCCGTTGCCGATATCGCCTCGGGATTTAAACTTGGTGAACACATCCAGATTCGACGTAACCAATACACCGTGGTTGGCCTGACTAGAAGGATGGTTTCTTCCAATGGTGATCCCATGGTGTTTATTCCACTTAAAGATGCTCAGGAAGCCCAGTTTCTAAAGGATAACGATGCCATACGAGAACAGCGCCGACGAACAGCTGAAAACCCGGCTTTCAACCAGCCTGGAGTGCCTGCTTTGCTTGATGCGGTTATTGCCTCGCAAAGCACCAACCCTTACGTCAACGCTATTTTGGTGCGGGTTGAAACAGGTCATGACCCAGAAGAAGTCGCTGAATCGATCCGCCGCTGGAAGCGCTTGACGGTCTACACTCGCAGTCAGATGGAGGAAATTCTTGTCGGCAAGCTGATCGCCACCTCATCAAAGCAAATCGCGATGTTTCTTGTGATCCTTTCGATTGTGAGTTCGGTTATTGTCGCCTTCATCATCTACACGCTGACACTTGGCAAAATAAGGGAAATCGCCGTGTTAAAACTGATCGGCACAAAAAATCGCACCATTGTCGGTTTGATTGTACAACAGTCTATTGCTTTGGGCTTGATCGGTTTTGTGGTTGGGAAGATCTCGGCGACTCTGTTGATGGCACCTATTTTTCCCAAATATGTGCTGCTGGAGCCTCTCGACTCAGTTCTTGGTTTTATCGCCGTGATTATGATCTGCGTCATGTCGAGCATTATAGCCATTCGTGTCGCTCTTAAGGTCGATCCGGCCGAAGCCATAGGAGGTTAATATGACTGGTAAAGGCATTCGCATCTCAGGGTTGAGAAAACGCTATGGAAGCGGCGATACTGCTGTTGACGCTTTGAAGATGGTAAACATGCACGTTGCGCCTGGGGAAGTCGTTGGGCTGATTGGACCTTCAGGTTCTGGCAAGAGTACGTTGCTTAAATGCTTAGGTGCTGTGATAGAGCCGACTGCTGGGCAAATGATGCTCGGAGATGACGTTATTTATCACGATGGCTGGAAGGTCAAAGATCTTCGCGCGCTACGTCGTGACCATATCGGCTTTGTATTTCAAGCGCCGTATCTGATCCCTTTCCTAGATGTTACCGACAACGTCGCACTGCTGCCTATGCTGGCGGGGAAACCTAACGCCGAAGCGCGTCAACAAGCAATAGAATTGTTAAAAGCGCTTGATGTGGAGCACCGCGCCAAGGCTATGCCATCTCAACTCTCTGGTGGCGAACAACAACGAGTGGCCATTGCACGCGGTTTGGTCAATCGCCCTCCGGTAATATTGGCCGATGAACCGACTGCCCCCCTTGATAGTGAGCGTGCGCTGGCGGTCATCAGAATCTTGAACGATATGGCCCAAAGGTTCGAGACTGCTGTTATTGTCGTTACCCACGATGAAAAAATAATCCCCACCTTTAAGCGCATTTATCATATCCGTGACGGAGTAACCTATGAAGAGGAAGGTCAAGGGCGCAGTTTTGAGTAAAAGCTTCTCTGTAGCAGGCGATTTTAAAAAACGTCCGGTGACGGCGGCACCGTACGATAGCCTAAGACAATCGTTAAAAGCGGCCACAAGCTAGGGCCAAAATTTATGAAGAAAGAAAACCCGCCTACCCAGAGAATTACTCTGGAGAGACGGGTTTGTCTTTTATAATTGGTGGAGGCGCGGGGACTTGAACCCCGGTCCGACAAGGGCCAGCCGTGGAAGCTCTACGAGTGTAGTTCCTGTTTTAGTGTCGGATGCAGCCCCCCAGGAACAGGATGCCGCGCTCCCTAGCCCCTTTATCTTTCTCACAGAGCCAGAGGCACTCTCCGCGAGGCATTCACCTAATTGTGACGCCTGTCAGCAGACCGGTGACTAATCTACTGAAGACGTGGCTGAACTAAGCAGCCAGTGCGTAATTATTATTGTTGACGTTTATTGTTGTCCCGCCGTTTAACGAGGTTGCGGAGTCCTCGACCCGCTCTTCCAGACCCTCCATCTTGCCGTCGAAACCAGTCGCCCCCCTATTCTCTATCTTCTCGCCGCAAGGCTCTCGCCATAGATCGTTTTGCATCTCGCTCCGCTATGGTGTCCCGTTTGTCGTGTTCTGCCTTTCCCTTTACCAGTGCCAACTCTATTTTTGCATGCTGCCCGTTTTTTATATAGATGGAAAGGGGCACGAGGGTTAAGCCTTTTTCGCGAATTTTGCTGTTCAGTCGTATTATCTCTGCTTTATGAACAAGAAGCTTTCGATCCCTTTCTGGTTCGTGGTTATAATAGCTTCCCTTCTCATAAGGGGAAATATGTACGCCAATAAGCCACATTTCGCCATTTCGAATGAGAGCGAAGCTGTCTTTTAAATTGACCTTGCCGGCTCTCACCGACTTTATCTCTGTACCAGTGAGTACAATGCCGCACTCAAAGGTGTCAAGTATAAAGTAATCATGCCTGGCTTTTCTATTCACTGCGACTTTATCTATGGCCAAATTATTTCCCTCCACGGCTGATTCTAGCAAAATAGTCAGTATTAGTCAATTTATTTTTTTGTCCCTTAACTGGTGGTTATAATAAAAAAATCCTGGCCAAAAAAGCCAGGATCATTCTTCTATATGGTCGGGGCGAGAGGATTCGAACCTCCGACCTCCTGGTCCCGAACCAGGCGCGCTTACCAGGCTGCGCTACGCCCCGAACGGCGAGATTGTATCACGCCCCAAAGAGGTCGTCAAACCCCTAATGAGCTCTGTCGTCCTCTCCGCCAGAGCTGTTGCCATTTGATGTTTCCTGGGAGCCCTTGCGTAAGTTACGCCAATTTAAGCGACCGCCGGGATTTGTGCTGTCTCCCACTGGAATCTCTGTCCAGCCCCACGGAGTCACCATAATAAACCTGAAGACCACGCCCTGCCCGAAGAGGGTCTTGATATGGGCAGAATAGCGCAGCAGGTCGGAAAGCATATAGCTGTCGCAGACAAGCCATACCCGTTGGCACACGTCCCGGCCAAAGAGAGATGCGTAATCGATGGCCATGCGAATGCCATCCTCAAATTGCGCTGGACCAAGGGCAAGCACAATGGCATCGTCATGCCCCTTAGGTTTGTGAATCGATGGGATGACATCGGCAAATTCTTCGGCCCACTCAAGGCGAGAAAAGAGGTTATCCATATCCACCTCAAAAGGCTCCTCAAGATAGGGCATCAATATTTCTCTTTCATTGTCTCTTAATTCTTCTCCTGCCAGTATGTCTTCCATCCAAGACTGGACATGTGTTATAAATTTCAGCAGATAGGTGGGATATCCCTTTCCAGACATGGCCACAAGTACATCCCTTACTGTCCACTGATCTTGTTCCCTTTTGTTTTCGCCGTTAGGCTTGGTCATTCCCCTACCTCCAAAGTACCCTTTGCATATTGTTGATGAACAGCATAACATAAAGTGTGTAGGTTTACACGATTTATATTACAATAAACTTTGACAAATAAAAGATTATTTTTATCACAAGGAGGAACGAAATGACTTCTTTGAAACTATCTCGTAAGAACACTCAGTTTCTTATGATCGACCTTCAGGAGCGCCTTCTCCCCGCAATACATGGATTTGAAGAAATAAAAGCCAACGCTCTCCGCCTTGTAGAAGGAGCAAAAGTGTTAGAAGTTCCCTTCACTTACACAGAGCAGTATCCTAAAGGATTGGGAAGCACAGATCGTCAGCTTCTCGAAAAAATTGAGGGAAAAACCGCTTTTCAGAAATTGACCTTTTCCTGTTGCGACGAAGAGGGATTCATCGATATTTTAGAAAAGAATGATAAAAAACAGATTGTCCTATGGGGTATAGAGAGCCACATTTGTGTTCTGGCAACAGTCATGGATCTGATCAAGGCAGGTTTTACCATCTGGGTCGCCGCAGATGCCTGCGGAAGCCGCAACAGGAACAATCATGACCTTGCCCTCAGAACTATGACACAAATGGGAGCAATAGTCGTTCCGACAGAAACCGTGCTCTACCAGTTAATGGAACGGTCAGGCACTCCAGAATTTAAAGCGTTGCTGCCTCTTTTTAAATAAAAAAGTAAGAGGCTTTCTACAAAGGGGGGCTTTTTGTGACTGTGGAACGGCAGAAAGCATTAGAATTGCACCGAAGAGCACGGGGTAAAATAAAAATGTACCCCACAGTAAACATCAGAAATGAAGAAGATCTTGCCGAAACCTACGTTCAGGGAAGCGCTTACGCTGCTGCAGAAATACAGGAAGATCGTGACAGATCCTATGAATACACAGGGAGAAACAATCGCCTGGCGGTGATTACAGACGGAACATCTGTTTTGGGAATGGGCAATATCGGCCCACACGCCGCGCTGCCTGTTATTGAGGGGAAGTGTCTTCTTTTCAAAAAATTCGGAGATATAAGTGCTATCCCTATTTGTATTGAAGCTCTGAGCGCTGAGGAAATAATCGAAACGGCAAAACATCTGGCCCCTACCTTCGGGGCTATTGATATAGAAGACGTATCAAGCCCAAATATATCAAACGTTGTAAAAGCGCTGCAGTCTATTGAAATACCTGTCTTTTCTGACGATCAGCAAGGGTCTTCCGCTGTGGTTTTAGCTGCTCTGACAAATGCTTTAGCTGTAGTGGACAAGAAAATAAGCGATATAAAAGTTGTCATACACGGGGCTGGCGCCGCTGGTATTGCTGTAACTGACATGCTTCTCTATGTTGGGGTCAAAAACATTGTCTTGCTGAACAGCAAGGGTATTCTCGGTCCGCAAAATCCTTCTATGAACTCTATTCAGCGGAGTATGTCAGAACGGGTCAATCCTGAGGGATTAAAGGGAAACCTTGATGATGCAATTGAAGGCGCGGATGTGTATGTTGGCCTTTCCTCCAGGGGAAAGTTTTCCTGCGACCAGATCAAAAGGATGAATTCTTCATCCATAGTATTTCCTCTTTCGGTGCCTTACCCTGAAATAACTGAAGAGGAAGCCCGATCAGCAGGGGCACGGATAGTAGCCATGGGTCTTACCTCATGCAAAAATCCAATGCCAAACCTTCACATTTATCCGGGGCTGGTACGGGGACTTCTCGACGTTCGAGCCACAGGTCTCAATAAGAATGTGCTCATGGCTGCCGCGAAGGCTGTTTCAGGAGTGGTTGATAAACGGCGAATGAACGAGAACCACATTATGCCCGACCTTTTCTCAGATGAAACGGCCCCATGTGTAGCGGAAGCTGTGGCGCAATCTGCCATTTCTGAGGGGCTCGCCAGACGTTCGGTGCCACCCAAGAAGATTTACGATGATACGTGGCAAAGGCTTTTTGGAGGATATTCCCTTCGCGCATAGTTTAAGACAGAAGGAGGCTCGTTAAAAAGGCCCCCTTCTTTTTTTAACTATGTGGGAAAAGCAGTTACTCTAACACAACTACAGGTTTAATTAAGTCTTTTGGTTTGTCTTTCATCAGTAGCAACGCTTCTTCCATTTTATCAAAACTATTAAATTCATGGGTAAGCAACAAAGAAGGATCCAGGCGTCCATATTGAACAAGGTTTGCTAAGTTTTCCATACGAACTCTTCCTCCTGGGCATAGCCCGCCGCGGATGGTTTTATGCGCCATGCCGCATCCCCACTCAATGCGAGGAATGAGAAGATCTTCGCCTTCGCCAAAATAGTTGACGTTAGAGATGACAGAACCGGGTTTAGCCATTTTTACTCCCTTTTTAATCATGTCAATACCAGGAGCGGCAACAATTACTCTGTCTACTCCCTCTCCATGGGTCAGTTCTATAATCTGATCTACAATTTCTCCATTCCGATAGTTGATGATATCCGTAGCGCCATAGGCCTGGGCAACTTCGACACACTTGGGCCTGCTTCCCACGGCAAATATACGACCTGCGCCAGCAAGAGCCGCCCCAGCCACAGCCATAAGTCCTACCGGGCCAATTCCAATAACAACAACACTCATGCCAAATTGGATCTCAGCCAACTCTACTCCGTGAAATCCAGTTGTAACCATGTCTGTTATCATTACAGCAGCTTTGGGCGAAATCCCATATGGCAACAACGCAAGGTTCATATCGGCGTCATTAACATGGAAAAACTCTGCGAAAACGCCGTCCTTAAAATTAGAAAATTTCCATCCCGCAAGAAGACCATTTGAATGTTGAGGGAAACCGCGCTGTACAGCTATGGAACGCCAATCGGGAGTAATAGCAGGAACAATAACTCTGTCTCCCGGTTTGAAATCCTTAACTTCTGTCCCAACTTCTTCCACTACCCCAACTGCTTCGTGACCGAGGATCATATCTTTTCTGTCTCCGATAGCCCCTTCAAAAACAGTGTGGATATCAGACGTACAAGGAGATACCGCAAGGGGACGAACTATGGCATCAAAAGGACCTGCAACAGGTTTTTCTTTTTCAATCCAACCTGTCTTTCCAATACCTAACATAGCGAATGCTCTCGTAATGTATTCCTCCTTTTTAATTTAAACGGGGGTAAAAAGGCATGTTTCATTTGTGATTTTTTAAACACACTTCTAATTTAGTCATTATAGACTAAATATTATAAAAAACAATAGAAAAGATATTTTACTATTGTTTTTATTTAGAATTAACCATCTTGTTCTTGAGTTAAAGGGGAGAGTTATTCTCAAGAGGAGAGAACTATTTTCTTTTTTCGGTATTGAGAAAGGATAGCAACTACCCATACTAACTAAAACATAGCCTCAAATAAGCAAAAAGCCCTCAGAGAAAATTCTCTGGGAGCTCGCTGTTTTAAATGCATTTTGAGTTTGTTTAAGTAGCTTTTGAAAGAAATTTTTTTACCACTTAAAGCGGGAAAGAAGAAGGGCCGTCCCCGCAAGGGTAATCCATAAAGAGTGTCTTTCACTTCTCCAGACGATGGACCAGTCATAGGGTCCATGAAGACGATCCCCTGGCCAAAAAGAAGGAATAAAACGGCCTGTAGATTGACAATACGCGGAGTAGGCTTCTCCAAATTTTTTTTCGAGGAAAGATTCTTCGTAGGGAACTATCCATACCCCATAGATAAGAAAGAATGAGGTTAGGAAAAGAGCTACAACTAACGGCCCTGCTAATAGAGCCCATCCAAGGCCAATGAGGCCATTTCCCACATAGAGAGGGTTTCTTACAAAGGCGTAAGGGCCCCAGGTCACAAGTTGTTCTGCCCCTACTTTTTCTCCCCTGTATTTCACAATACAGCCCGAAGCCCAAAAACGTATAAGTTGACCTAACGCAACAAGAAGCAGTGACGAGACCAATCTACTCTTCTCTGGGCTAGCCAAAAGTAATATGAGGAGGTAAAGTGCCGTCCATAAACCTCCTCGCAACTTGAAGATGAGGGCACGAAGGGCATCACGCGTCATTTTCAAACTTTCCTCTTTCTTCTATAAAGATCTGTTCGCTTACTCCCCATCCTAAAAAATGAATAGCCACAGCCGCTCCCATGCCAATTGCCAGATACTCCGTAAAAAAACGCCAGAGAATGGCCATTACCCCTGCTATATGCCAAGGGACAAGTAGTCCAAATAGAGCAGCGCCGCCGCCTTCTGCTACTCCGCTCGCCCCTGGAGTTGGAACGAAGTAGAGTACAAACATGAACACTGCTTGGGCCATGAAGGCCTGCAAATAGTGAACAGGAAGCCCTACAGCCCAGATCAGGCAGGGCAAGACGGAGAAGAGACAAAGAAGATGAAGAGCGGAGAGAAAGACCGCCCAAATGAAATGTGGGAACCCAGACGAAAAAAAGAGGCGGAAATTTTCACTGTAATTATCTATCTCAAGATTAATCCGTCTGATAACGGCAAGAACCTTGAGACGTTTCACTATACCAAAACGTTTGAGCCAGAGGGTCAGTATTTGCCCCCATTTTTTCATAAGCTTTGGCCTCGTAAGGCTAAGAACGACCAGTATCCATGAAACCCCTACAAAAACGGCCACGTAGGTGAAGATGCTTTTTATAAAGAGACCCGTGCCCAAAAGTTCAGGTTCCAAAAGGATGGCTAGAGGCACCACTATGCCTAGCAGAAGAAGAGTAAGAAGGGTGCGGGTGAGGGTAATTGCCACTCCCTTTCCTATAGGCATATCCCTTTTATAGAGCACAAATACCTGAAAGGGCCCCCCGCCGCTTTGCATGGGCGTTACCGCACAGCCAAAGTAATGGAGCCAGGTCAAAACCAGCCCAAGACGAAAACTTATATGTTCTGAAGCTGCTTTGGCAATAGCACAAAAACGCATGGCATCACAACACCAGGCGCATATCACAAGAGCAAAGACGAGAAGCAAAACAGACTTCCGTGCTGATAACAGCATTCTGACAGTACCTTGATCCACGCTAGATACAAGAACCAAGGCGCTGACTCCAAATGTCAATGTTAAAAATATCAATAGTCCTTTTCGTAATGACACAGGAGACACACCTCTCATTCAATCCCATGGACTCTTTCAATATAACATGCCGCTTCGTAGAGCCCATTTACAACTTTTACAGACGAACACCTTCTCTCTTGCTCGAATTCAGCGCCATAACCTGTTCGCACAAGTATAAAGGGACATCCGGTGTTCTCGGCTAAAAGAAAATCTGGCTCATTATCCCCTATGATCCAGCTTCTTTTCAAGTCTATGGAGAAATCTTCAACCGCATTAAGCACCATGTCAGGGAAAGGCTTTCGGCATCTACACTGCCGCCTGTAACGACCTATCGTTGCTTCCGGATGGTGCGGGCAATAATAAAAAGCATCGATAGAAGCTCCTTCTTTCTCTAATTCACGCTGTATAAACCGGTGACTTTTTTGCACAAAGTCCTCTTCGAAATAACCTCTTGCTACACCGCTCTGGTTGGTTACCACAACGAGCAGATATCCTAATTCTTTCATTTTTTTAAGAGCTAAAGCAGCTTTAGGGATAAGCTTTATCCTTTTCAGATCGTCTAGATAAGGAACATGCTCTATCAATGTTCCGTCTCTGTCAATAAAGACAGCCGGTACCATCTTTTCTACCATGCTTTCCCATGGGCAAGGGAGCGAAGATTTTCTATATAGGAATGGAGGCCATCAAGTGATGGGTTTATTTTTTCACGTATTATGCCGGCTGCTTCCGCATGCTTCCGTTCTTTCATAAATTCCGAAGTTCGCTCCAGACCATCTATCAAAGTTTCTCGATGCGCTTCAAACTCTTCATCCATTCTTTCTCTCTCTTCTACCGAAAGAAGAATCTGCAATTGGTATATGGTTTCCAACTGCCAACAGATGCCTTCCACTGCATCTATCAATGCCGTCATAGCGTCATCTGCCTGTTTTTTTTCTAAAGCGCAAGCGCTCTTATCCATAGCGTCAATTATTGTTATAAGGTATTTTTCAGAGTTTTCCAGAGATTCCATAACAAGTTCCTGAACAGATATGCTGATAAAATTGACCATAACAATTTCTCGAAGGGCTTTAAATGCTTCCTCTTCTATAGCCACACCATCAGCCTCAATGAAGCGAAGCACTTTTCCTTCATTTGAAAGAATCTCTTTCACCTCTCTGAGCAGGTCTTCCCTATCTCTTGATTTGCTCGAACGTAAAGATACCCTTTTGTCATCAATGGATGTAATCAAACTTTATTCCCCCCTTCTGGTGCTTTTGAGAGTTCTGTTTTCCACCATTCGATCATGTCCTCTACGGTTTCTCTCAAAGCCCGATGAGGTTTCCAGCCTGTGTGTCTCTCTATTTTTGAAAGGTCATTCCAATAGATAAGTTCGTCTACAGATCTGACTAGAGATAAGTCCCGCACAACTTGCACCGATTTCGAACATCCTGAAAGGACGACATCAAGAAGTTGCTGCATAGATACAGCATCTGCACCGGAGATATTATAAGCTTCGCCGCCTTTCCCTTTTTCCTGAAGGGCCCAAAACCCCTCTACTGCATCGCGAACGTCGAGGAAAGCACGCTTCGTATGAAGATTGCCCACATGAAATTCCGGGCCAATAATACCAAGGTCGATCTGCGCGCGCCTTCGGGTAAAATCCGAAACAACCTCTCCAGTGCGGCGAAGCCCAACACAATTTCCAATTCTCAATCGGATAATATCCAGGCCATGGGCATTAAAATACGTAGACCCCAGCAAGTCCTGGGCTGCTTTCGACATACCGTAGACATGAGCCGGGCGGAAGGGCTGGCTCTCTGTGACAGGAGCCTCTGAAGGGTCTATAAACCCGTATGCAGCCGTTGAAGAAGCCAGAAGTACCCGTGTTCCTCGAAGGTCGAGATGAAGCATGGCTTCAAAGAGGTTCAACGTGCCCATTACATTCGACTCAACGGTATATTCAGGTTCTTTATAGGAAACCATTGGATAACTTTGAGCCGCAAGGTGGTATACGACATGGGGACGCACTTTCTGAAGAGCGTCCTCAAGGTGGGAGCGCTGTCTGACATCAATATTGAAGAGTCCCTTCGCATAAGATGCTGGAACGCTCATATCGTTAGTAGGGCGAAAGTAAGAACCCCATACCTCACAACCTTTTTTTGCAAGAAATTCAGAGAGATGGCAGCCAATAAACCCGCCAATACCTGTAATAAAAACCCTTGTCACCATTTTTATAAACACCTTCTTATGAGCTAAGGGAATTTATGAACTGAGGAATCTCCATCTGACTTTTTTCATAATCTTCAGGAACGCCAATATCGATAAAGTATCCCTTCGCTTCAAAAGCATATACATCCTTCCCGTCGTTAAGCAATGAGGGCAATACGTTTTTTTCCCAGGAAAGCCGCCCTTCCGGGAGAGGTTCCAATATGGAGCGCTTTACAATATACATGCCGCCATTTACAAGCCAATGGCCATCACACCCTGCCTTTATGGAAGGGTTTCCAAAACGCAACACCCGATTCTGTTTGTCTACCTCTACTGGATCGGTTCTTTCTATGGAAGGCCATTTACGCAACGCAATGAGTACATCAGAGTCAAGTTTTCGACTCTGGTAGAACATTTGTTCTATGTTTACGTCAAGCAATGTATCCCCATTAAGGAATAAAAAACGCTCTTTTTGAATGAGAGGAAGGGCGTACCGCAAGGCCCCTCCTTTATCAAGTGGCTTTGGCTCAAGGCTATACTCTATAGAGAGCCCCCATTTCTCGCCATTCTGGCAGTACTCAATGATTTGCTCTGATTTATATCCAAGAAGCAAGACACATTGACCTATCCCTTTTTGTCGAAGGAAGAGGAAGAGCCAATGCAAGAAAGGTTTGCCGTCTATTGGGGCAAGGGATTTGGGACAATCTGATACGACACGTCTGAGACGCGTCCCCAGCCCACCCGCAAGGATAACAGCAAGTTCATCACCCATTGGAACAAAGGGCCTCCTCTATTAAACCGCAGATTATATGTCCCCACGTAATGTGAAGCTCCTGAATTCGGGGGGTGTGAGACGATGGGGCTGTAAGAAGAAGAGAAGCGATCCTTGCTAAATCTCCGCCATTTTCACCAGTCATGGCTATTGTCTCAATACCCTTCTCTTTCGCCCACGTCAGAGCTTTGACTACATTGGGACTTGCGCCGCCTGTAGAAATTCCAATAACGATGTCTCCTGGCGCGGCCAGTGCTTGCAGCTGTCTGAGAAAGATATTTTCATATCCGTAATCGTTAGCAAGGGCTGTGATAGTGCTGGGGTTTGTTGTTAATGCCACGGCTCGCAACGCTTTTCTGTTTTTTTCAAAGCGACCAACAAGTTCTGCTGCTAAATGCTGCGCATCTGCCGCTGAACCGCCATTCCCCAAAAAGAAAGCGGTTCCTCCGTGAGATAGCGCTTGTATTATCAATTGGGAAGCTGATGCCACTTTTTCTGCTAAAGATAAAGCCGCAATTTTGACGTTAATCGATTCCTGAAGTTGCTTCTGCACTTTTTCGATCATGTAACCAATCTCCTCCAGCTCTTCTTCGAGGGCTATTCTACCACGTAGTGAAATAAAGTTACCTTTCTATAAAGGCACCCCCATTTACTATTTGGTGCAAAGATTCAGGCTGAAGCTGGGCAAAGCCTATGCGCCACGCCAATATAGCGGCTTGGGTCCTATCGCGCAAATCAAGTTTTTTCAGGACGTGGCTCACATGGTTTTTTACAGTTTTTTCTGAGAGAACCATTTTACTTGCCACTTCAGAATTGCTTAGGCCCTGAGCTAGCCAGTAAAGAATCTCTTTTTCTCTGGGGGTCAGTTCATAGAGCTGGTCATTTTCCTCCTTACGTCTTGAAAATGACGTTAGAAGCTTTCCTGCTACCTGGGGATCTACATAAGGCTGGTTTCGATTGGCAGATCGAATGGCTGATAATAGTTCTACCCTTCCGGATGCCTTGAGGACAAAGCCTAAAACTCCTACAGAAGAAAGGGCTGAAAGACTGTCTTCATCGTCTTTAGCACTAACGGCAACAAATTTAATGCCATGAGATAAGCTATTCAGTTCTCTGACTAATTGTATTCCATCTTTTTTGGGCATATTTATATCAAAAAGAAGGATATCCGGTTTTTTTTCTCGTACAACCTTAAGAGCTTCTTCTCCATCGCCAGCTTCGCCTATGACCTCAATATCGGACTCGTACTCTAATAATTTCTTTACCCCATCCCTAAAGAGTCTATGATCATCCGCTATTACAAGGCGTATAGAATCCATGATTCCACCTCCGCATAATACTCTGTGAGCCTATTCGCGCCTATGATATAGTGTAAATATAGCGGTGAAAAGATTTTTTAAAATTGCATCTTTAGGCTAGGCCCATAGTCCCAATTATATTACCACATTCCATAATAGAAAAAGAGAGAGAGAACATGATAGACAACATACAAGAGAAACGGGTTCTTCAACTTCAGCCTATGCTGCGCAAACGATTTGGGAAAGCCCTCGGCGATTTTTCCATGATCGAAGAGGGGGATAGAATACTTGTTGGGCTTTCTGGAGGCAAGGATAGCCTGTTTCTCCTCGCTGCCCTGGCCGCCTTTCGAAAAAAGTCTCCCCGCCGCTTCGAATTAGGGGCATGCACTGTGGATATTACAGGCGGAGAGATGGCAACCCGTCCCCTTTCTGAATTCTGCCGCAGCCTTAACCTAGAACATTACGTGACCATTTATCCTATTTCAAAGATAATAAAAAAAAGAGAGGAGAAATCACCTTGCAGCTTCTGTGCCAACATACGGCGGGGCATTATAAGTTCAGAAGCGGTGGAACGTGGGTATAATGTTCTCGCATTGGGGCATAACCTTGATGACGTAGCCGAAACAGTGCTCATGAACCTTTTTCAGACTGGCCGGTTTAAAAGCTTCAAGCCCAAGTTCTGGCAGAGCCGAACCGGCCTGTGGGTTATCAGGCCCCTTATATATATTGGAGAAAAAGACATTATGAAGGAGGCCCAGCGGCTACATTTGCCGGTGACAGAAGATAAATGTCCCTTTTCCCTTCATACTCAGCGAAGCAGAACCCGTATGCTTATAGAAAACCTTGCGAGAGAGAATCCAAGTATTAAAAAGAACATTATCCACGCTCTTTCGTCAGTGCGACTTTCAGATGTCTGGAAGATAGAACAGGAGAGTCAGACTAATAACGGGGGATAAGACGAAAAAGAGCCATCTCTGAGGATGAGGCGGCTCTTTGCTTATGTTCGATTTTGCAGTTCAATACTTATTTTAAAAGTCCTGAGACAATCATGTCGATGGCCTGGTCTGAAGAAAGGCCCTTCGCCATAAGACCAGCTATTTTATCATCTGCGATACGTCCAATGGCCGCTTCGTGGGTTACTTCCGCTTCAGGGTGGGATGCCTTTACCACTGGTGAGGCGTCGGCCACAGCTTCTCCCTGAACTACTTCTGTGCAATCCACGTGGCCTTTGGCTCCAGGGGCCGCACCATCTATCATCCCGAGAAAACTTCCAACACTTCGATCCTTCAATACCGTCCTGGTTTTTATAAGGGCTGAACTATTCCGTCCAGAAAGCTTTACCACATCCTGAATCTTTACGGTGTCATCATCCTTGCCGTAAACCTTCGACGTCAATTCTACTCGGCTTCCTTCTCCCACGGCATCTATATCGATTTTAATATCGAGAGAGCCTACCCTTCCTTCGACAAGTGAGAAATCGTTTGCATACCGTCCGCCTTTTTCGACCTTCACTTCTGTGACAGGACGAACCTCCATCTGGCTCTTGGGGCCGTGAAAATGAAGTTCTTTGTAGGTTACGTCAGCTCCCTCACCTACTTCTACCACACCCTTCATGGCATGAAGAAACTTTTCCGCATGGGGAAAGACACAATGGGCTAAAAATTCAACATGTGCTCCACGGCCGACAGTGATGTGGCTATCTATAATTTGACGCCCTTCTTTTCGGACATCGCCGAAGCAAAGATGTACAGGATCTGTTAAGCGAGTCCCTTCCTCTACTTCTATAACAGCCCTTACCCCGTCCTCTGTTTCATAGGCTTCGATATGAACACCCTCTACCTCATGATAATCAACAACCTTGTTTGCGCCGATGAGAGCATAGGCTCCCTTTCGATGGTTGAAATAATTGTACCCAGGGACACTGGCCGCTATGGTTAATATTTCTTGAAATTCTTTACTGATTTTTGGCACGGCCCATCACCTCATTAAGAACTCCCTTTCGGCTTATCTGCTCTCCCTCGCAGCCTTCGCAGGGGCGACACTGAGACATGAAATATCGCTTCACGGCAGCTGCGCTTCCCTCGAGAATAATACGCCCGTCACACATGAGATAGGATCGGTCGCACCCGGCGGCTACGTCTTCACGGTGGGTTATGACCATAACGCCGCTCCCTTGGTCGGCAAGAAGACGTAAAAGCCCCAAGACTTCTCTCAAGGCAAGAAGGTCTACTCCCGAATCCGGTTCATCAAGAATGGCAAGGCGCGGTTTCATAAGGTAAATGGAGGCCAACTCTATTCTTTTGCGCTCCCCGCCTGATAAACTTTTGTCTATGGCTCTATCGAGAAAGAGAGGGCTCATCTGTACAAAATCCATGGCCTCTTCAAGGTTCCGTTCAGAGCTGTTTTGAGGCCCTATACGCAAATAATCCCGTATGGAAATACCCTCGTACCGTGCCGGCATCTGCCACGCCAATGTCAGCCCAGCCTTGGCACGATCAGTTATAGACCAGCTCGTAATGTCCTCTCCGAGAAAAGATATAGAGCCCTTCACAGGAATATAGTCTGGCAACCCCATTAGAGCATAGGCAAGACTTGATTTTCCGGCCCCATTTCGGCCAAGGACGCCCGTTACTTCCCCTGACTCCACACGCAAGCTTATATCTTTAAGTATGGTTGCGTTATCTCTACGCACCGTTATGGAATCAACTTTGAGGAGAGATGTATCCACGTTTCCCAATCCCTTCTTTTATGAACTTAACTTCGAGAAATTTTGCCCTCTCAAAACACAGGAGTATTGTATCACTTTTCCTCTATTGAAACGGTAATAGTCCGGGAAGAAAGGTTCTTTGAAAAACGGGCAACTTCTTGAGCCTGTACTTCGAACCCAGACCTTCCCATCAAGGCGAAAGTATACTCTTTGCCAAGTTCTACCCCCGGCTGATCGAATGGGTTGATATCCATGATAAACCCGGTAAGAGCTGTTGCATACTCCAACAGATAGATCAGAGCTCCAAGGTAGAATGCATTCAACTCCGGAATCTCTAGCCAAAGCACAGGCCGCCCTGCTTTTACAAGGGATGACGCCGTGGAAAGCTGTTCTGAATATCGCAACATGTTCATTGACTGGCCAAAAAGATAGGAAAGAGAAGCGAGGCTTTTCTCTTCTGCATGTGGGATAACGATATCTTCCTTGAGAGAACTTACGTGCAACAGCAAAAATAATTTATCATCAGGGCCTTCTGTGTAAAGCTGCAATTGTGAGTGCTGATCGATAGTTCCGAGGGCTTTTATTGGCGTTGATCCCTTTCCTTCCTTTCCGAGGCTTTCCCCCCAGAGCTGGGCAAACCATTCGCTCAACATAGAAAGGCTGTCAATATAAGGCATAAAAACGATCATGTTTCTTTTTCGGATAAAATGAAGCCATGAAATGGCGGCAAAGACCCAGGCAGGATTCCCTTCCATGTCATGTTCATCTGCAAGAAAGTCTGCCATTTTCCGGGCTCCTTCAAGAAGGCTATCTGTATCCGCTCCCAGAACCGCTGCAGAAAGAAGCCCTACTGGAGAAAGCACTGAATAGCGCCCCCCTACATTGGGTGGAACAGGCAAAACGGCGCAGCCTCTTTCTTTCGCAAACTCACTGAGTACCCCTTTTTCAGGGTCTGTGATAATGATTGTCTGGCGAGCGGCCTGCTCTGTCCCTACAGTTTGTTTCATTTCTTCCCAGAAGAAAAGGAAATTGGCCATAGTTTCTGCCGTAGTGCCAGACTTGCTGACAACGATCAGGGCCGTATGGCGGGGGTCTACTCGATCCCAAATGGCTCTATTCTCTTGGGGATCAACATTATCAGCCATGTAGAAACGTGGACGGGGAAGAGTTGGACTCATCTCATTCCAATAGGGAGGCAAAAGGGCGTTATGAAGCATCATGTTTCCCAGAGCCGACCCTCCAATACCTATCTGAATCACATCAGTCATAGAAGAGAGCCACGCAGCCAGATCATTGATTTTTTTATCTTTTTTGTGGGGAAGAAGAAGCCACCCCGAACCTTCAAGTTCCAGCTCGGAGCGGCTTTTCAATAAAGCATCTGCCTTTTTAATAAGAGGAGCAAGATTCAGGAGCTCCTGGAAGGTCGTTACACCTGATGTCAGATGTTCGCCTAACGCCGCTCCATAATGAAGTTTAAGCAAACTCTTCATACCACACCCTCCCTCTTATTTTTAAGACAGAAAAGTTGTCCTTTCCATATTACTTTCCTATCTTGGCGAGTTCAGCGTCAATAGCCGTTCTGTCAAAACCTACAATGTATACATCGCCAAACTGAACAACGGGCACTCCCATCTGCTTGGTTCTTTTTACCATATCCATAGCGGCTTCTCTATCTTTTGCTACGTCAACGACTTCAAATTCTACGCCTTTTGAAGTAAGATACTCCTTGGCTTTTGTGCACCAGGGACACGTGGGTGTTGAATAAACCTTAATCATTATTTACATCCCTCCGTCTGAACGGTTTTTATATATACCCCTAATAGGTATATTACAAGGCCACCCTTCATTCGTCAAGCCAGAAAGCATGTCTTTTATTTTTGTACAAAGCCACAAACAAACGGGCTTTTTTGATGTTACAATGGAACATATTTTGTATTGACAAAATAAATATAACATATAATGTATCAACTTGAGAGCAGATAACATAACCCCTAATAACATAACCCCTAGTATATCTTCGCAAACAAGGAGGAAATAAAGTGTACAAAATAATATCAAAAAAGCTTGTCGTTCCCAAGGAGTTCGATGTATGGGTCGAGGCTCCGAGAGTGGCGCGGCATGTTAAGCCCGGGCAGTTCGTCATTATTCGCACGAACCCCCAGGGAGAGCGTGTCCCTCTCACCGTGGCAGACTATGACCGAGAGAAGGGTCTGATTAGAATGATTTTTCAGACCGTTGGAAAAACCACAGCTGAGTTCGCCGATATGAACGTGGGAGACTGTTTGACCGATATTCTTGGCCCTCTGGGGACGCCCAGCGAGATCAAAAATTACGGTACTGTTCTTATGGTCGGAGGCGGAGTTGGCATTGCAGCCCTTTTTCCCATTATCAGAGCGTTGAAGGAAGCCGGAAACAAGGTTTACACGATCCTTGGCGGAAGAACTAAAGATCTCGTCATTATGAAAGAAGAGTGTGAGAAATACTCAGATGAGCTTCTCATCACCACAGACGACGGATCTGCCGGTAAGAAGGGTGTCGTTACCGATGCTATGGTGGAGCTTGCTGAACGCGGAGTGAAAATTGACCAGTCATGGGCTATCGGACCCTCCATCATGATGAAATTCGCCTCATTGAAAGCGAAAGAGCTCGACATTCCCATGTTCGTGTCATTGAACCCAATCATGATCGATGGGACAGGTATGTGTGGCGGTTGCCGGGTAACCATTCATGACCAAATCAGATTCGCCTGTGTTGACGGACCAGAATTCGATGGCTGGGGCGTGAACTGGAACGAGTTTATGAACCGCATGCGACAGTACAAAGACGAAGAGAAAATGTCTTTGGAAAAATATAAGGCTGAAATGGGTGAAGAGTAATGGCTTTAGATATTGCCCCGAAAAGACTTCCTGTTCCTGAGCAGTCCGCTGAGGAACGAATTAAGAATTTTAACGACGTTGTTATTGGCTATAGCATTGAAGAGGCAGTGGCCGAAAGTGCTCGGTGCCTTCAGTGCAAGAATGCACCCTGCATTAAAGGCTGCCCCGTCAGTATTGATATTCCCGGATTCCTGAAGGCCATTAAAGAAAAGGACCTTGAGAAATCATGGGACATTATCAGTCAGTATACGAACCTTCCTGCTGTCTGCGGCCGTGTTTGCCCCCAGGAAAAACAGTGTGAAGGTGTTTGTACTGTAGGGAGAATCAAAGGATACGAACCTGTTTCCATTGGCAAAATGGAGCGGTTTATAGCCGACTGGAAAGCAGAACATGGCAGCAAGGTCGCTCCTAAAGTTCCTGAGCAGACAAAGGGCAATGTGGCCGTTGTGGGATCAGGGCCTTCAAGCCTTACAGTAGCCGGAGACCTTGCCAAGATGGGCTACAAGGTTACAGTCTACGAAGCTCTTCACGCGGCTGGCGGCGTGCTGATGTACGGTATTCCCGAGTTCCGTCTTCCCAAAGCTATTGTGCGCAGGGAAATAGATAACATCAAGGCCCTTGGCGTGAAGATCGAGACTAACGTTGCCGTAGGACGAAGCGTCACCATCGAAGAGCTTCAGAGCCATTTCGATGCTGTTTACATCGCTACAGGAGCTGGAACTCCTCACTTTATGGGGGTTCCCGGAACCAGCTTGAATGGTGTCTATTCCGCAAGCGAGTATCTCACCCGAATAAACCTTATGCACGGATACGAGTTCCCCAAATATGACACCCCCACCAAAGAATCTGAAAAAGTGGTCGTTGTGGGCGGCGGAAACGTAGCCATGGATGCTGCCAGATCTGCTCTTCGCCTTGGAGCAAAGAGCGTTCAGGTTGTCTATCGCCGTTCCCTTGAAGAGCTCCCCGCTCGTATCGAAGAATATCACCATGCAGTGGAAGAAGGCGTGATTTTCAACTGGCTTACCAATCCTGTGGAGTATGTAGGAAGCGAGACTGGAAACATAGTTGGAGTGAAATGCATCCGCATGGAACTTGGCGAACCTGACGCATCTGGCCGCAGACGGCCTCAGGAAATCAAGGGCAGCGAGTTTACAATCGAAGCAGATACCATTATCGAAGCTATTGGGCAGGGCCCCAACAAAGTGCTGCTTAGTGCCTTCCAAGAGCTGAAGCTCAACAAAAAAGGTTACATTGACGCTGATCCCGAAACGGGCCAGGCAGATCCTGAATGGGTCTTCGCCGGCGGAGATATTGTAACAGGTGCCGCTACTGTCATTCTTGCCATGGGTGCAGGGAAGAAAGCTGCAGAAGCCATAGACAAGTACATTACAGAGAAGAAAGCTGCTGGCAAGTAAGAGAAAAGTCTTCTTTTACAGAAGCTGAGGAGGGATGCTGAGATGTCTATTGATGAGAAAAAGGCTTCAAAATGGGAAGATTTTCGCGTAAGGACATTGGAGATAGCAGCTCGGCGTAACAATTCGGACTTTGAAAAGTATATTGGGTCTTTAACAGAACGAGCGTGGAAACATGTGCTATCTGAAGGAAAGCTCAATCCCGATCTGGCAGAAGCAACCATGTGGAAATTCTTCTGCGAAGATCAGAAAAACCGATAACTCTACTTTTCTAAATAACTCGGCTAAAAAGCATACCGAATAAGAACCAGGGCCTTGACTTAAAAGTCGAGGCCCTGGTTCTTTATATCCATTTTTAAGAAAAATGTTCTATTTTATTCCTCTTCTTCTTCTTTCTTATGCTCTTCAATAACTTTCTTAGAAACATCTCCAGGTACTTCTTCGTAATGGTCGAATTCCATTGTAAAAGTACCTCTTCCGGAGGTCATAGACCGAAGCACTATGGCGTATTTAAACATTTCAGAAAGGGGAACCTGAACTCGAACCACCTGCAGACGGCCATGGCTGTCGATTCCAAGAATTCGTCCGCGGCGGCTGTTCATGTCTCCCATGACGTCGCCAAGGTAATCTTCCGGAACAACGACTTCAACTAACATAATGGGCTCAAGAAGTACAGGGCTGGCTTCAAGAATGCCTTTTTTGAATGACATGGAAGCCGCTATCTTAAAGGCCATTTCAGAGCTGTCTACATCGTGGTAAGACCCGAAGAAAAGCTCTGCTTTGAAGTCTACTGTGGGGAATCCAGCCAGAGGTCCTTTGACCAGGGCTTCCCGCAATCCTTTTTCTACAGCTGGGATAAAGCCCTTGGGGATGGCCCCGCCTACTACCTGGTCTTCAAATACAAATCCCGCACCCCGTTCGAGAGGTTTGTAGCGAATGTGGACATCGCCGTACTGTCCCCGTCCACCAGTCTGTTTCTTATATTTTCCCTGGGCTTCTGCTGTCTTTCTGATCGTTTCTCTATAGGGAACCTGAGGTGTTCTGGTTTCAAGTTCCACTCCATATCTTTCACGGATACGGGAGAGGAGGATTTCAATATGCATATCACCCATGCCGGAGAGGACATTGTCTCCTGTCTCTGGGTTCTTAGCGAAGGTAAGAACGGGGTCCTCTTCCAGAATTTTGTGGAGTGCATTGGAAAGCTTATCTTCATCTGCCCTGCTCTTTGCCATAACGGCAACGCTATAGACGGGTCTAGGGAACTTGATTGGGGGGAAGGTATAAGCGGTACTCTTCACTCCCAGCGTATCCCCTACCTGTGTGCTGTGGAGCTTGGGAATGGCTATGATATCGCCGAGAATGATTTCTTTTTCATCCTGGCCATCTTTACCCCTCATGGCCTTAAAGGAACTGATACGCTCCTCTTCCTCCCGAGTAACATTATAAATACTGCTGTCACTGGATAGATGTCCTGAATTAACTCTGATATATGAAAGTTTTCCTACATAGGGGTCGACCATGATCTTGAAGCACAGGGCTGAGAAAGGAGCTTCAGGATCAGGATCGATATTAATAACTTCATCGCCCTTAAGAGCCTGGCGGGGGCGTGATTCCAGTGGGGAAGGAAACATGTCGCCCAGGAAATCGAGAACTTGGTGGACACCTATATTGGCTGTCCCTGACGCAGGGAGAACCGGGAAAATCTGACGTTCTCGAATGGCTTTTCTTGCAACTTTAACGATTTCCTCATGAGAGATCTCGTCTCCTTCGAGATACATCATCATAACTTCATCATCAGCTTCTACAACGGATTCTATTAGGGATTCCCTGGCAGCTGATACTTCATCAACCATCTCTGCAGGGATAGAAATCTCTTTGAATGAACCTGACCCATCTGTAACGTACTCATAGGCCTTCTGGTTCAATATGTCCACAACCCCCTTGAATGATGCTTCTTTCCCTATAGGGAGGAAAAAGGGGACTGCCTTGTCAGATAACTGCTTTTTAATATCGTCTAGAGTTCTTGCATAGTCCGAGTTTTCACGGTCAAGCTTGCTTACTACGAAAGCAACCGGTATAGAAAAATCCTCAGCATACTCGTAGGCCTTTCCTGTCTGGACTTCTACACCATGGAGACCGCTCACTACAGCCAAAGCAGAGTCTGAGACTCTCATAGCTGAACGCATTTCACCAATGAAATCAGCGAATCCTGGCGTGTCGAGAAGATAGAGTCTTTTCCCGTTCCGCTCCAATGTAACAAGTGCAGTATTAATGGAAATCTGTCGCTTCTGCTCCTCTGCTCCAAAATCTGCGACGGTGTTGCCGTCTACGACATTCCCCATACGGTTTATGTCGCCATTTGAGAAGAGTATCGCTTCTACAAGGGATGTCTTTCCGGCCCCACCGTGAGCTGCAATGGCAACACTTCTAATGTCTTCAGGTTTGCGCGTTCCCATACCCTACTACCTCCTCTATTACACCCGACTGCTACCACTTCAGCAACTCAGACAGCAAGCCGGCAGATTTTTTGTTTTGATTTACACCGTATCATCTTACGCATAGCTATAAGGATAGTCAATAAAGAGAAGGACAGGGAACGGGCTCCCTGCCCTTTCTGCTCTATTCTTCTAGAAGTTTCGCCAAAAGTGAAGCAGCTTCTCTGGGGTCAGTCTGTCCTCGGGCTTCTTTCATAATGAGTCCCTGAAGGAATTTCTGCTTTTTACCCTTTTTATCCTGGCCGCTCTTGATGGTTTCCACCACATCAGTATTGTTTTCAAGGATGTTGCGTATCATTTTCTCAAGATCGGAGCCAGAAATTCCCCCTTCCTCTACTCCACAGATTTTCATGGCTTCCTCAAGAGAGACCTTCTTTGCCGCCATTGTATCAAAAACTTCTCTCGCAGCAGTTGTTGAAATTTTGTTGTCATCAACTTTTGCGATAAGTTGGGCAAGCGCAGCAGCATCTACTGGAAATTCCGTAATATCAATTTTTTGCTCGTTCATGACTCGCAGCACTTCCGTTCGAACCCAGTTAGAAGCTCGAAGGGGGCTTGCACCGGCCTCGACGCAAGCTTCATAAAAATCCGCAAGAGCCATATGCTCTGAAAGAATCATGGCATCGGTTTCATTCAACTCATAAGAAGACATAAAACGCTCCATCTTCTGCCATGGAAGTTCAGGCAACGTGTTTCTAACTTTCTCAACATACCCTTCCGGAAGAATCAAAGGGGGAAGGTCAGGTTCAGGGAAATAGCGGTAGTCATGCGCTTCCTCTTTGCTTCGGGTTGCCCTTGTCACGCCTTCCACATCATCCCAGTGACGGGTTTCCTGAGTTATTTCCTCACCCTCCGCCAAAAGCTGACTCTGTCGTTTTATTTCATATTCGAGAGCTCGCTCAAGGGCTCGAAGGGAGTTCAGGTTCTTTATTTCTGCGCGGTTCCCCCATCGTCCATCGGAACATTTGACTGATATATTGGCATCCACCCGCAAAGACCCTTTTTCCATGTCGCCATCAGAAACGCCGAGGTACCGAACAAGCTGGCGAAGGCGTGTTACATACTCCTTCGCTTCTGCCGCAGACCGGATGTCCGGCTCCGAAACTATTTCTGCCAGGGGAATGCCGCCTCTGTTGTAATCCACAAAAGACTGATCGGCTCCTACGAGACGCCCGTCTGATGCCTCATGTACAAGCTTTCCAGCGTCCTCTTCAAGGTGAAGTCTCGTGATGCCTATCCGGTAACTTCCCCCTTCTTCTGTGGAAACATCCACATATCCTTTTTCAGCGATGGGGAGATCATACTGGCTGATCTGATAGGCTTTGGGCAAATCCGCGTAAAAATAATTCTTCCTATGGAACCGCGTAGCTGTATTAATAGTGCAGTTCAGCGCCAAGGCTGCCTTAACTCCGTATTCTACCGCTTTGGCATTAAGGGCTGGAAGGCTGCCTGGCAAGCCTAAACAGGCTGGACACACATTCGTGTTGGGGGCGACTCCAATATAGTCTGTGGAGCAAGAGCAGAAGAGTTTGCTCTTTGTAGCAAGCTGTACGTGGATCTCAAGACCAATTACAGGTTTAAAAGTTAAATCAGCCATTAGCGAACACCTCCCTGGGCAATAGGTGCACAACCGAAGGTTTTCTCGTGCAGGGAAGCTGTGGACAGCAACCCTTCTTCATCCCACCACTGGCCGATAAACTGTACGCCAAGAGGCCGGCCGTCAGCGGAGAACCCTGCGTTAAGAGAGAGGGCTGGAAGTCCGGCCAGGTTGACTGGCAATGTAAAGATATCGGCCATGTACATCTGGATAGGATCGTTGATGAGTTCTCCTTTTTTAAAGGCAGGTGATGGCGCTGTAGGAAGAAGTATGGTATCCACGGAGCCAAAGGCTTTTACAAACTCCTGTTTTATGAGCTGCCTGGCCTTCTGAGCCACCAGGTAGTAGGCATCATAGTATCCCGAACTTAACACGTAGGTCCCCACCAGAATACGCCGTTTGACTTCAAGGCCAAATCCCTGGGCCCTGGTCTTCGTATAGAGATCGAGAAGAGACTCTGCATCGGTGCTCAAGCCATACCGCACTCCATCAAAGCGAGCCAGGTTAGAACTCGCTTCTGCCAGTGCCAGAATGTAATAACAGGGCAAGCCGTATTCCACCATTGTGGGAAGTGTGATCTCGACAATTTCAGCCCCCTGCCTTTCGCAAAACTTCAGTGTCTGATCAAAAGCCTTCCTGACCTCGGGATCTATGGCATACTCCTGTATTTCTTTTATAACGCCGACCCTTCTCCCTTTGAGGGACTCTGCATTGAGAGCCTTGGTATAATCTGGACGAGGACGGCAACTGCATGTGGAGTCAAGCTCATCTTTCTGAGAGATGGCATTGAGTACGAGGGCCAGATCCTCCACTGTCCGAGCAAAGGGACCTATCTGGTCGAGGGATGAAGCAAAAGCCGCAAGACCCCGTCGGCTTACAAGTCCGTATGTTGGCTTGAAGCCATAAATACCGCAAAAAGCGGCTGGTTGGCGAATAGACCCGCCTGTATCGCTTCCGAGGCTGAAAGGAACATATCCTGCGGAAACAGAAGCTGCGCTTCCGCCTGAACTGCCGCCTGGGACGCAGTCAAGCTTCCATGGGTTGGATGTTGCACCATAAACAGAGTGTTCCGTAGTTCCCCCCATGGCAAACTCGTCGAGGTTGGTCTTTCCCATAAGTACTGCCCCAGCTTCGGCCAGCAATTCTATAACTGTCGCGTTATAGGGAGGTTTCCACTGCATCAGCATTTTACTGGCGCAGGTGGTTGGAATTCCCTTGGTACACATGTTGTCCTTTACTACAAAAGGAACTCCAGCAAGGGGAGGAAGTTTTTTCCCCGACGCCACGGCTTCGTCTACAGCCTTGGCCTGGGCCATGCCTGACTCTTCAGTGATAGTGAGCATAGCCGATATCTGAGGCTCTAGCACCTCTGCCCTGGCCAAACATGATAGAAAGACCTCACTGGCTGAGAATTTCCCCTCATGAATGCCTCGGGTTATTTGGGCAGCGGAAAGTTCATAGAGTTTCATGTCACTCCTCCTCCACTATCCGGGGAACCCGGAAGAAATCTTCATAACGATGAGGAGCTTCAGCCAAAACATCCTCCCGTACAGAGCTGTCTATAGCTCTGTCTTCTCTCCACGGAATATTTTCTTCCACCTTGAGGGCAAAGGCATCTATCCCTTCGAGGTCAAGTTCATTAAGCCTATTGAAATAAGTCATTATTTCTTCGAAATGCTGGTGCATGGCCTGAACTTCGTCTTCTGTTATTTCAAGACGGGCAAGGGCCGCAACATGCCGAATATCATCTGCTGAGACCGCCATGGTCACTCCTCCTTCTCAATACTATCCGTATGTTTCGAAAATACCCTCTCGTAAGGGCGGATCATTTGTAAGAACTCTTCCTCATTTATAATGGTTATGCCAAGTTCCCTGGCTTTCTGCAGCTTGCTGCCAGCACCTGGACCAGCCACCACTATCGACGTTTTCTTGCTTACACTGGATGAACTCGCCCCTCCAAGGTTCTTTACAAGGGCTTCAGCCTCTCCCCTGGACATGGATTGAAGTTCACCTGTAAAAACAAAACGCTGGTCTTCGAGGGGACCCTCCACGCTTGACATGCTTTTTTCTTCTACCACCCTAACTCCAGCGTCCTTAAGGCGCGAAATCATCTCTTTGTTCGCTTCATCGTCAAAAAAAGCCTTTATAGAAGCCGCTATCTTGGGACCAACCCCATCTATAGAAGAAAGTCCCTCTTCCTGGGCTGACGATAAAGCATCAAGGCTATGGAAACGATCGGCAAGTATTTCTGCCACTTTTTTCCCGACAAGACGAATTCCCAGAGCCGTTATGAGATTTGAAAGAAATCTGTTCTTAGAAACACTCAAAGCTTCCAACAGGTTTGAAGCAGATTTCTCCCCCATTCTATCCAGGGAAAGCAAGTCTTCACGCTTCAACGTGTAAAGGTCAGCCATGTTCCTAATAAGCTGCCTGTCTACAAGCTGCGTAATTAGTTTATCTCCCAGTCCACGAATGTCCATGGCTGCTCTTGAAGCAAAATGAGCAATTCCTTCACGAAGCTGGGCCGGGCACGACGCCCTGTTAGGACACCGCAGGGCAACTTCACCAGGGATTCGCATGACATGGGATCCGCAGGCAGGACATGTATCAGGCATCTGGAACTCAACTTCATTTCCATCCCGTCCCTCTGTCAGAACCCTTACCACTTCCGGGATGATCTCACCTGCTTTACGAACAACTACTTTATCTTTTATGCGAATATCTTTTCTGCGAATTTCATCCTCATTATGCAAGCTGGCCCTTCTCACTACAGTTCCGGCAAGATGGACCGGTTCGAGGTGGGCCACTGGAGTGAGAGTCCCTGTGCGGCCCACAGAAACCTCTATATCGAGGATTCTGCTTGTTTTTTCCTCTGGCGGATATTTAAAAGCAATAGCCCAGCGAGGAGCTTTTGCTGTGGTGCCCAGATCTTCCCAGAAATCAACCTGATTAATCTTCAGAACTACACCATCAGTACTATAGGGCAGGGAGAGTCGCTTTTCCCGCCACTCCTCTATAAATGCGTCAATATCCTGCCGTGTGCTGCATACTCCCCATGCACTCTGCACTGGAAATCCCAAATGCTGAAGCCAATGGAGAACCTCTTGCTGGGTCCGTAATCCATGCTCCTGGGGATGGGCTACATAATAGAGAAAGATTGAGAGTTTTCTCGACGCTGTAATTGACGAGTCAAGCTGACGAAGGCTCCCGGCTGCGGCATTTCTCGGATTAGCGAAAAGGAGCTCTCCCCCTTCTTCCCGTTCCTGGTTCAACGCCGCAAACTGTTCCCTCGTCATCAGCACTTCTCCGCGGACTTCCATGCGGCCCGAAACCTTCTCTCTGAGACGGAGAGGCAAAGAACGGATCGTTCTCAAGTTTGCCGTTACATCTTCCCCTACCAGCCCATCGCCGCGAGTGGCTCCCCGGATAAAAACACCATCCTCATAAATAAGAGAAACAGCCAAACCATCTATTTTCAGTTCGCAAAGATACTCCAGATTGCCAAGTCCCAACCCAGAAAAGACACGGTCACAGAACGACCATACCTCTTCTTTAGACAAAGCATTATCAAGGCTGAGAAGGGGGCTCTCATGAATCACTTTCTCGAAACGGTCAAGGGGGGCTCCTCCAACGCGGTGTGTGGGAGAATCAGGATCGTCAAATTCAGGGAAAGCTTCTTCTAAAGAGGCCAATTCCCTGAAGAGAGCATCATACTCATGGTCTGCTATTTCCGGGGTATCGAGAACATAGTAGAGATGGGCATGGCGATTGATTTCTTCCCGCAGAGCTTCGATACGTTGCAGAGCTTCCCTCCGATCCACTGAAACAAGCCTCCCCTTTACGCTTTTGGACGCATGGCTGGGAAGAGAATGACGTCTCGTATTGAGCGGGAGTCCGTTAAGAACATGACAAGACGGTCAATCCCTATGCCAAGTCCCCCTGTAGGAGGCAAGCCGCATTCAATTGCGTTAATGAAGTCCTCATCGAAAACGTGGGCCTCCTCATCTCCCGCTTCTTTTTTACGAAGCTGGTCAAGGAAACGCTCTCTCTGATCGAGGGGGTCGTTCAGTTCGCTATAGGCATTTGCCACTTCTGAACCACAAATAAAAAGCTCAAAACGATGGGTGTAATCAGGATCTTCAGGATCTCTCTTCGCCAGAGGGGAAATCTCTGTGGGGTGACCTATAACAAACGTAGGTTGCACAAGTTTATCTTCTACGTAGGCTTCGAAAACTTCGTTCAGTACTGCAAACCGGCTCTCCGAGCCCTTGAGCTCCACTCCCTTTTCATTGGCAATTTTCCGCGCTTCTTCATCAGTCTTTATGGTTTTAAAGTCTATTCCCGTATACTCTTTAACAAGGTTGAGCATGGACACCCTGCGGAAGGGTTTGCTGAAATCAAGCTCGATTCCCTGATAATTGACAACAAGACCATCAACTGCCAACGCCGCATTTCGAACGAGCTCTTCAGTAAGATCCATCATGTCGGAGTAATCAGCGTAGGCCCAATATACTTCCATGAGAGTAAACTCAGGATTGTGCATCGTGTCAATGCCTTCGTTCCTAAAGTTTTTGCCAATTTCAAAGACTCGGCCAAACATCCCCACCACAAGACGTTTGAGGTATAGCTCCGTAGCAATGCGAAGGTACATGTTCGCATCAAGGGCATTATGGTAGGTCTGGAAGGGACGGGCATTCGCTCCTCCAGCCAAAAAAGAAAGAATGGGCGTTTCAACTTCCAGAGTCCCATGATCTATAAGGGTCTTTCTCATAGAAGCAATAATATCGGATCTCTTTCTGAAAGTATCCCTTACATCAGTGTTAACCATTAAATCGAGATACCGTTGACGATAGCGAACCTCTGTGTCTTTCAGTCCATGCCATTTTTCCGGAAGAGGACGGAGGACCTTGGAAAGAAGGGTGCTCTCCTTTACGAGAATTGTGAGCTCACCCCGCCTTGTTCTGAAGGGGATGCCGACAACGCCAACAAAATCTCCGTTATCCACCCATTTTTTCGCGAAGTCATAAGCTTCTTCTCCCATGGCATTAAGCTGGAAATAAAGCTGCATGGTATCTGTTTCGTCCTGGAGGTTCGCAAACATGGCCTTTCCGTGTTTGCGGAGGGTCATTACACGGCCTGCTACAGAAAGGATTGCATCCTCATCTGCTTCATCTATTTCAAGATGATCAAAGCGTTGGCGAACATCATTCAATAGATCTGACCGCTCCCATCGCTCTATAAGGAAAGGATCATAGCCCTCCTCTTCTCTTAGCCTTGCCAGTTTTTCTTTTCTTTGACGAAAAATTTCTTCCTCTGGCAGAGCAATTTCTTCTGTTTTGATTTCTAAGTTGGCCGACACAACATGTCTCTCCTTTCGAAATAGTGCTCGCAGCCGCTCATGAGATCCCGAAGTGCGTTCCAGCCATGTAGACATGCGCAGTCCCTTCGAAGTTCTGCTATTCCAGGAATGCTCTTAAACATACCGGAGAGAAGCCGCTTTATCAAAATTTCAGCCAGTCTGGGGCTGGCCATTTCTGCTATATGGTCCCCCAACTCAACAAGCAAAGATATTTGCAACCCTATTGAAGGACATAACAATCTATTATCTACCGAAAAGCCCAAAGCTGCCAGTGTCTGTGGAAAAATAAATGGATCTTTCAAGGCCCCTCGGGCTATAAAAACGGAAACGCATCTTTTTTCCAGATAATCCAAGGCTTCTTGGGGGGTAAAAACATCCCCGCTGGCACTAATCATATCTGGAAAGGTTTCAGCCAGGTCAAATACACTCTGGCGATTAGCCACCCCCGCATACCGCTGGGAAGGGGTACGACCATGCACACAGACGTTATCTGCTCCGGCAGAGAGCAGTTTTTCACAAAATGACGCCGTCATAGAAAATCCCCGCTCCGAATATATTCGGGTTTTAACCCAGACAGGGGCACCCAGTTCTTTCAGCGATTTCACCATAGATGTCGCTTTTTCTGGGTCTTCGAGCAAACGGGAACCTGCCCCCTTTTTAAGAACTTTGGGCATAGGGCAGGCCATGTTGATCCCTAGAGCGGCAAATCTGCCAGGCGCTTCTGACATGGCCTTCTCCGCCGCTGTTAAAAGAGTTTTCGTATCACCGGCAAAGAGCTGCAGGATCACAGGTTCTTCCTTATGGCAAATCTCGAGCATATTCCCGGATTTAGTGTTGCTTCGCATCAGCCCCGCGCAACTTACCATCTCTGTATGGGTTGCGGCTGCCCCGAGCTTTCTAAAAAATAGCCTCAAAGGAGGAATGGTTACCCCTGCCATGGGGGCTAAAATAAGAGGAGATTCAAGAGTTATGCCGCCTACCGCCTTAGGAAATGTTTCTTTCATATATGATTCGCAATCCTTCCAACGTTAGCCACTGATCTACCGTTTCAATGGTTTCTGATATTTTAGCAATAGCTTCCGCATGACCGCCGGTAGCTACTACTTTACAACGGGTACCCAGGCTTTCCCAGGTTTTACGTACAAGAAAATCCACGAGGCCGGCATTTCCGTACATAAGTCCAGCCTGTATGGACTCCATGGTGTTTTTGCCTATAACATTTAACGGAGCCTCCAGAGAAACCTGAGGCAATTTAGCAGTACGACCGAAAAGAGCTTCCATTCCAGAAACCAGTCCCGGGGAAATAGTTCCTCCAAGATAAGCTCCATCTGGTGAAATGATGTCGAGAGTTATGGCCGTTCCAAAATCAATAACGATAAGTGGTGCTCCGTAACGGTCTCGGCCTGCCACTGCGTTGACCAGACGGTCTGCCCCAACTTCATGAGGGGCTGCGTAGCGCACTTCCATGCCCAGGTCGAGGGTGGAGGAAACTCGCAAACATTCAATGCCATTGAAATATTGCGAAACTCCCTCTTGAATGACACAGTCAAGGGAGGGAACGACACTCGATGAGATCGCCCCATGGATATCTCCATGAGGGATAGACGCGAATTGCATCAAGTTCCGCAAATATATTCCCAATTCATCAGAAGTGTGCCTTTCAGAAACAAGGCGCCAATGGACTATTAGGGTTTTTTGACTATAAACACCAACAACAGTGGTTGTATTGCCTACGTCTAAAACAAGCAGCATCCTCGTCACCCCCCAGGGGAGTTTTGATTAAAACATTACATCACTATCCATAACATAACACATTGTAACAGCAATGATGCCGCCAGAGAATGCCTCCATGAAAGCCTCAGGGAACGAGCTATCAAAAGAGGCAGAAGCCCTGCCGCAAAGGCAGTCCAGAAGGGAGTCCATGGAACATAGACCGGAATAAGCCGACTAATGGAATCTGCCCAGGTTTCCCAAAGAATAAAAAGTCCTTCCGCCCCTTGTGACGCCCAATTTCCCCATGGCAAAGCCAAAAGGGAAGGCAATGCCAAAAAGGAAGCCAGAGGATAAAGGACCCCGAACACCGGTCCGGCAGAAAGATTGGTAACAATGCCGGCCAGAGGCACATCTCCGAAGATTGGCGCTGCCAATGGAAGGGTAGTTACCCAGATAGCTGGCCCCACACTCAGCCACCACACAGGGGAAAGGCCCCGTTCGAGGGCGGCAGCTATAATAAGAGCAGCCACCATGGAAAGCTGCCACCCCAGGTCCCAAAACCACCATGGGCGCCAAAAAAGGAGGGCCATTCCTGCCAAAGAAACAGTATTGACAGCTTGCGACGGCCTGCCGCGACATCGCCCAATAAGGGCGATTTGCATCATTAAAGCAGCTCTCAGAGCGCTCGGCGCTGCTCCGGCTATCAATACATAGCCCCACATTGCCCAAGAAATAATAAATCCTCTTCCTAAGCATGAACGCAAAAGAAAGAGCAGGCCGGAAACAAAGAGGGAAACATGAAAACCGGAAACAGCAAGAAGATGGCTTGTCCCCCACCTCTCATGCTGGCTGCTCAGCAAGGGCGATTTCATTCCTGTCCAGGCAGCTGCAAGATATCCCCGAGTGCGGGGGGGCTGAGTCAGGAGTATTCTTTTTACTAGCATATTCCGCCAGCCTGACAGAGAAAACTGACGGCAGGATTCTATTTTCTCTACCTTGCCTATAACGATCTCGGCCATCGCCCCTCTCGCCTTCCAGTATCTATCTTCATGAAAAGAACGGCTTTTTTTCGAAGAGGGAAGAGAGAGCATCGTTCCAGCTACCTCTACAGTGTCTCCGGCAATAAATCCATGTTGTGATGGTATCTTCGCCAGGAACGTTCCTTTTTTAGTTCGTATTAGGAGGGCACGTCTTCTCCCCCAGGGGCGCTCGAGTAAAATGTACCCTTGCCCTTGAAATGTTTCCCCGGGGTGAAGAAAATCTGTAGAAAGCCTTGAAGAGATGTAGGCGCTCCCAACCCCTGCGACAAGAACAACTAACGTAACTCCTTTCCAATAGCCTGGTTTTTCCTGAGTGGTAAAAAGGAGAACGAGTGCCAAAGTACCAGACATGGCTACAAGGGGAAAGATAAAAAGGGGTATTCCCTGTTGCAGTACCAAGAGAGCCAGACAAATGCCGGCAAGAGAGAATAGGGCCGGCATCCTGCCGGGAGCCGTCATTGATTCACTGTTACCATGTGACGTATTTTTTCAAATTTAGCCGGGCCTATACCCCGAACTCGCAACAAATCTTCTATCCCATTGAATAACCCCTGAGATTCTCTATAACGCACAATAGAACCAGCTGTGGAAGGCCCTACTCCAGGAAGAGCCTGCAGCTCTTCTTCTGAAGCTCTGTTTATGTTTACTTTTTTCATAGCTGAAGAATCTGAGTTCTGCCTCGACGATGGCGATGCCGGCTTTTGCCCGGCGCCTTCTCCTTTGCCGGGAACATGTATATGCATCCCATCCTCTAGAGGGGTGGCAAGGTTGACTGCCTCAGGATCAGCTGATGATGCAAATCCCCCAGCCATATCGACGGCATGATAAACCCTTGATGCCGGTAAGACATGGTAGACGCCAGGTCTTTGTACGTGTCCAGTAATATATACTACCCATTCACTGCTTTGGGGAAGAGCATCTGCTGACTCCTTTGTTGCTGGTGAAGTTACAGGCAGAGCCCCAGCAACAACAGTAGGTGAGCCAGCTTCCCATCGTCCCTTAAAGGTCACTATGAGAAGGCCGGCTAAGGCAAGACAGAGAACACCCGCCGCAAAAAAAAGCAGGGCTTTCGTTCTTTCATTAATCAATGATCGAAATCACCTCTCCATGAAGACACCAATTTTCTGCAGATGTAATGGAAACCAGGGCAAACCGGCCAATGAACTCTTCCGTCCCCTCCATTATTACGACTTTATCGCCAGGTGTCCGCCCCTGAACAAGAGATTCTCCCTTAGGGGCCCAGTCATCAATGAGAATTTTATATCTTTTACCAACAAGACCCCGGTTTATCTGAAGGGCAATCTCTGACTGTACCGCGTTTACAGTATTGAGCCGTTTCATTTTTACGTCCTGGTCAATCTGATCTTCCATTGTCGAAGCCGCTGTTCCTTCCCGTGGGGAATAAGCGGCCGTATGGACAAGGTCATACCTAAATTCATGCAATGCAGCTACAGAAGCCTGAAAATCTTCTTCTGTCTCTCCTGGAAACCCTACGATAAGGTCACTTGTAAGGCCTACTTCGGGAAGGGCGTTTCGGATAACAGAAACAGTTTCTCTGTATTTGGCAAGAGTATATTTTCGATTCATTTTTTTCAGAATACGGTCACTGCCCGATTGAATGGGAAGATTTATCGATGGACAGATTTTAGGATGATGGGCCATCACTTCCACTATATCTGGAGTGAAATCCTTTGGATGAGACGTTACAAAACGAATAAGAGGCAATCCGTCAATGGCGGCTACATCCCGCAGGAGGGAAGAAAAAGTGTAACCATTCTTAAAATCCTGACCGTAACTATTTACATTTTGTCCGAGAAGGGTAATCTCTTTTACCCCATCCTCTACAAGTCCCCGTATTTCCACAAGTATATCTTCAGGAAAGCGGGATACAAAGCGCCCCCTTACATAGGGCACAATACAATAGGTACAAAAATTATCGCAACCATGGGCAATGGTTACATAGGCTTTCCATGGATTTACCCTCTCTATAGGAGGAACTGCAAGGTCTACAAAAGCCCTTGAGTCTTCATCAAGAAGGCTCACTCTCTCTCCTGCCATTACACGCTCAAGTGCTTCAGGAAGATCGCCGATATGGCGAGGACCGCCCACCAGGCGCACCCATGGGAAACGAGTCATCATGGCACTTCCCAGGCGCTGGGCAATGCATCCTGTTACGGCAACAAAGGGTTTCTTTTTATCGCTCCAGCTCTCTCCATAACGGCCGAGTTCACTCCACACTTTATGCTCCGCCTTGGCTCGAATGCTGCAACCATTGAAAATAACAATATCCGCTTCCTCTTCTGATGTTTCCTGCCAACCGTTCCGGATCAGGGCTGTACGAAGCTTATCGCCATCATAGACATTCATCTGACAGCCATATACTTTTAAAATAAAACGATACACAGGTATTCCTCCTGGTCATAGAAATTCTAATATTGTAACATGACAAATACTAAATTGGAAAATGATAGCATGATTTTAAGATGGACAAAAGGAAGGGGAACAACTTTTTTGATAGAATGGCAACAAAGAAGTATTCATGAAAGAAGGGAAAATAATGACATTTTTTCGCAAGATTATTACTTTAACTCTTATAACGCTCATGGCCGTATCAGGAACGGGTTGGGCAAAAGTCACAGATCTGCCAGAACTGGAAAGGTGGGCAGGCGGCCCCCTTTTTTCTCAGCCTCTGACAGCTCCCTCAGGAAATTATGGCATCTGGCTGAAAAGATCCTATGTCGCACAAGACAGACGAAATTTTGACGTCATTTTGCTCTCCGGTACCGGAAGTGGCGATCTTTACCTCCCAGATGCCCAAATTGACACAAACGACCGTCCTATAGGTTTTGGCGCTACGTATCGAACCCTTTCGGTAGAAAAATATGAGGCCTTGCTTGAATGGTATCCCCATATAGGCGGTGCCCTTTCTGTTCGTCTTCCTGAACAGACCACCCTCATTGTAGAGAGCAAATGCCTTTCTGAAGATGAACTTATAGCGATAATGAAAAAAGTCATCACTGAAGTAGAAAAGACCTTATAAAAAAAGAGGAGAAACTGCTCTTATGCGCAGATTCTCCTCTTAAACTATCTCTCTTTAAAAAATTTTTACAGTGATAAACTTATTCTTCCATCCACTTCTTTTCCAGTTCGGCAAGAGTTCCGGATTCTTTAAGTTCATCTAGAGCCTTATTGACTGCCTCAAGGAACTGGGGATCGTCTTTGCGCAGCGCAAGGGCCATGCCTTTATCAATGCGAAGTTCGAAAACCTGTTTGAGCGTTCCTGTAAAATCTTTGTTCTCCTTCAGGTTTTCTTTCGTTACCGTTCCATCTACCACGGCAAAATCTGCCCGGCCAAGAAGGACTTCCCTGAAGGCGTCGTCAGTTTTTGCAAAACGTTTCACTTCTTTCAGATCAAGCTGAGTTACATAAACATCCTGAATCGTCCCCATCTGAACGGTAGCAATTTTGCCCTTCAGATCCTCTTCAGCAGTTATACCCGTCTCTTCAGCCTTAACAACAACTGCTGAGGGTGTAATGTAATATACATGGGAGAAAGAAACACGCTTGGCCCGCTCTTCTGTTGCACTCATTCCCGCTGCTATAATGTCGATTTTTTTAGTCAATAGTGAAGGAATAAGGGAATCAAAGGCTGCATCTACAATTTCCACCTTTTTCCCTAATTTTTCGGCAACCATATTAATAAGATCGATGTCAAACCCAACCACTTCATTCTTGACATTTCTAAATTCAAAGGGACGGAAAGTGGATTCCGTTCCAACACGAATTACGTCTTTATCGAGAGCAGACTCAGCCATAGCACCAGCAGCACTTACAAATACAAAAATAAAAGCAAGCAGAACCACTAATTTCTTCATAACCTTTCCTCCTCGTATAAACTGAAGTTAAATATGTTCAAAAATTAAAACATTTGTTTAACGTCGCTCTATTATAGTTTATAAAACGAAGAAGTCAAGAAAAAAGGAGGGGCAATTCCCCCTCCTTTTTATTAAAAAGACTTCTCTTTACAAGGCAGATTGAAATTTATTCTTCGGGCTCGAACATATCCTTTTCCACAGCACAAACGGGGCAGACCCAATCATCCGGAAGGTCTTCAAAAGAAGTTCCTGGGGCTATTCCGTTATCGGGATCTCCTTCTGCAGGATCATAGATATAACCACAAACAGTACAGACGTACCTTTGCATGCCTTTCCCCTCCTTCATGGTATAGCTATAGTGTCCACCATATTATATCTTTGACTCTCTTCAAAATGCAATATCTAAAAGGATCTCATTAAGATGTTAGAGAAGGATCAGGCCCTGTTCCAAATTCCCTGACAGCCGCTCCGCTCCTGACTCTGTAATAAGATAATCGTCCTCAATACGCATGCCGCCGAAACCTGGAATGTATATTCCCGGTTCTACTGTTATCACATCGCCAACCTGAAGAAAATCTTCTGACAATGGCGATAATCGTGGGTTTTCATGAATTTCCAACCCGAGCCCATGGCCAAGACCGTGGGTAAAATATTCTCCATAACCCCCATCCGCAATTATTCTTCGGGCTATTCCATCAATTTCCTTACCACTTGCACCAGGCTTTAAGGCTATAGCAGCTTCTTTATGGGCATTGAGCAAAACCATCTCTATCTCCCTGGCCCTGGTGTCTGGCTTTCCGAGACAGAAATTACGGGTAATGTCTGAAAGATACCCACCCACCAAGGCTCCAAAATCAACGGTTACCCAGTCTCCCTTTTGGAAGCTCCTATCTGTAGGCACCCCATGGGGTAATGCGCTTCTAGGACCTGAAGCAACTATGAAACCATGATTTCCCCAACCGCCTTCAGCGCCAAGTTTTTTCACCGTGTATTCAAGAAGAGCATCAAATTCCTTTTCTGTCATTCCCTCTTTGACCTTAGCGATAACAGCTCTGTAGGCATTTGAAGCTATCATTCCGGCTCTTTTTATCAGATCTGCTTCGTCGCTGTCTTTTGCGCGCCTCAACATTGGCAATAGTTGAGAAGCATCTTTCCATTCCACGTCCTTTACAAAACCCTGGATCTGTTCGAAAGTTTTGGCTGATACTTTCTCTTTTTCCAAACCAACGCGTCTACAATCTTTTTGTTTAAGAAGATCGCCCATGGCCTCGACCAGTGATCGCTGCCCCTGGGGAATCAGTGTAAAGGGCGATTGCTCAGAGGCTTGGGTCATATAGCGGCCATCTGTAATAAGACAGGTTTCTTGCTCGGTTATAAGAACGCCTGCACTGCTTCCGCGAAACCCGGAAATATAATAGACACTCTGCCAGTTGGCGCTTTCAAAGACAAAAAGGACTACCCCGTCTATGGCAAGAGAAGGAAAGGCCTTTCGCAACCTTTCTGTACGGCGGAGAATGTTTTCTGTTCTCAATAATCGCGCCTCCTTCTACAGGGCAAGGAGTCTCCAAAGCTCCTCTTTGCTATCCAGCTCGCAGTTTCCTCGTCCTTCCTCTACTATTTTTCCAATAAGAGCTGCTGGAATCTGTTTCTCCTCAAGTCGCTTCAAGGCCGTTTCAATCTTCTCTTCAGGGACGACCACCACAAGCACGCCCGAGGAGATAAGGTGGTAAATATCCGCACCTAAAGCTTTTCCTACTTTGCGGGTCAAGGGGTGTATTGGAATAGCCTCCATATCAAGATGAAGATTCAACCCGCTTAAACGGCATATTTCCGCCAAACCTCCGAAAAGCCCCCCCTCTGTGGGGTCATGCATGAAACGGGCTAGGTCCCGCACAGCTGCAGCTTCTTTCAACACTGAAATAGAGGATATCCACGACGTGATGCTTTGTATTTCTGCATCGGATAAATGAGGCTTGAGAAGGTCGGGACGATCATGGGCAAGTATGGACATTCCTTCAAGCCCTACATGCTTTGTCATGATAACGCCATCTCCTGCGCAAATATCCGTTGCCCGATAAAGATAGGACGTTTGCCCCATCATGGTTCCCACTACTACCGGTTTTTTATATCGATCTGTCAGTTCCGTATGTCCGCCTATCACTGCGATCCCCATTTTCTTACACGCATGATGGATCTCTTCCATGATCATTTTGGCGAAGGGAAGCCCCTGCTCCACAGGGATAATAAGGGTAATGATAAAATAAGCCGGATCACCGCCTTTGCAGGCAATGTCGTTTGCATTTATATGGACGAGAAAGGTTCCTGCACCCTTTGAAGCTCCCACTATGGGGTCAGAAGAAACAGCTAAAAGTTTCCCTTCTGGAAAACGAATAAGAGAGGCGTCTTCGCCTATGCCGGGACCTACGAGGACATCCGGTCGACTGGCTCCGCTGAATTGCAATATATGTTGTTCAAGAATGTCTGGTGGAAGTTTTCCTACAGGTAACTTCCTTAGTCCGTCCTCCATAAAGGTCATCTCCTCGTTTCTGTAGTTTTAGCGCTGTAAGAACAGCCGCAATAGTTCTGACGGTATAGGCCCAATTCGTGACTTGCCTTGACGGACCGCACAAAACCATTGTTCTTTCTCCATACCTTGTGGAGCCAACGCAGCCCATAACGGGTTGCTACGGCCTCTCCCAAAGCATTGATTCTTTCCGGATCCTTGTGGGGACTTATAGTCAACGTGGTGCACAACCAGGAATAAGAGAGTTCTGCCGCCTTTTTTGCCGCGCCTTCCAACTGAAGTTCAAAACATAACGTACATCGCGCCCCGCCTTCAGGCTCAGAAGCCAGAATGGCCGTTCGTTTAAACCAGATCTGAGGGTCATAGGGTTCTATTGCCAGTGGTCGCGACAGGGAAGAGGCAAGTTTTTCCACTGCCTCTTTCCGTCGTATATATTCTGCTTCAGGATGAATATTAAGGCCATAAAAGTACCCCGTTACATCGTATCCTTCTTCTATGAGAGCTGTCCATGGAATAGTCCCATCTGGAGCACAGCAAATATGAAGCAACAGGCTCTTCATCCTATATTTATTTCCTCTCCTTCAAGCAAGCCTCCGCTTTCGCCGCTATGCTTGCTCCATCAAGGCCCATCGCTGCCACTACATCTTCTGACCTGCCAGAAGCGCCATAAGAACGGACTCCAAGAGGAACAAGTTTTCCATGGAGATTCCCTTCCGCCATAGCCAAGGCGAGACTTGCACCTAAACCGTTATGATAGTGATGATCTTCCACCGAAAGGATGAGGCCAGTAGCAGATGCCTCTTCGAGAGCCTTCTGATCTATTTCAAGGGGCGTAGCGACAGAGAAGAGTTTGAAGTTCAATCCTTTATTTCGGAGGAGTTCCCATGCTTCAAGGGCTCTCCACGTCATTGCGCCAAGAGCAAAAATGGCCCCTTCTTCTCCATCCCGAACCTTGGCGGCCTTTCCATATTCAAAGGAGTAGTCGCCAGCGAAAAGAGGTTCTCCCCCTTCATTGGTAATAACAGGGAGCTTGCTCCTTCCCATGGCGATACATACATTTCCTGCCTCGCGGAGTGCCCATCGCGTAGCCCGGTCGGTCTGGTTGGGGTCGGCGGGAACCAGGAGTTTCCATCCAAACATATTCCGCATCAGGCCAACGTAATCAATGGCCTGGTGGGTCATACCGTCTTCTCCCACATCCAGACCCACATGGGTTAATGCCAGTTTGAGGTTTGTTTTGTTAATATCATTCAATCGCTGCTGATTATACACTTCACTCAGACCGAACACGCCGAATCCGGCCCAAAGGCTGGCCACGCCGGCTACTGAGGCTGCTCCTGCTGTTGTAGCCGTGGCATGCTCCTGTATGCCAGTCTGAACAAACCATTCCGGACAGTTTTTTGCGAAATCCGATGTTTTGACCGATCCGGCCAGGTCGCAATCGAAAACAAGAAGGGGCATACTCCCCTCTCTTTTATAATTTAAAGTCCCTACATCTGCCAAAGCGTTTCCAAAAGCCGATCTATTGTCAGTCTTTTTCTCACTGCCATAGGTGCGAGGTTCTCCGTAAAGGAGGTTATTTATCGTAGTAACGATCTTCCTCCCTGAAGGGACAGGGTTCCCACGACGGGCTTTAGCCTTTTCAAGGTAGTCTGGGTTCCCGCCAAGTTCCCTTACAGCCTTCTCATACTGGTCTCTGTTTGGAGCCTTTCCGTGATAGTCAGGAACCCCTTCCATATAAGAAACATCTTTCCCCATTTGAGTATGACAAATTATCACCGTGGGAACTTCGTCATTTACACCATCTCGCAAAGCCGTGTAAAGTTCTTCAAAAGAATGGCCGTCGCATTCTAAAACTCCCCAGCCGTCAGCTTCCCACAAAGCTCTCACATCTACAGGCATTACTTCTTCTGTGCGGCCAGAGATTTGAATATGATTGTAATCGATAAGAGCGGTAATATTTGAAAGCCCTTCTTTAGCCGCGATGCGGCGAGCTTCTGCTACTTGCCCTTTTGTCTGCTCCCCATCGCCCATCAAAACAAAAACCCGGCCATCGTGGGCTCTAGCCTTCTGAGCGAGAGCGAAACCTACCCCCGCCGCAAGCCCCTGTCCGAGGTTCCCGCTCCCCCAGTCTATGCCCGGAACATTTCGCTCCACGTGCCCCTGGAAAGGACTTGAGCATAACCTGAAGTTGGCAACGGCATCAAGGGGCTTGAAAAAACCCCATGCGGCTAATGTTGCGTAAGCCCCGGGCGAGGTATGTCCATGGCTGATAACCACATAATCACGATCGACACTATTACAATTTTCTGGGGTCAGATTGGCAACTCCGTATGTTGTCAGATACATTTCCAAACTGGAAAGAGAGCCCGCGGGATGGCCGCTTTCTGCAAGGGTCACCATTGTGAGAACGTCTATACGGGCCTTTCGGGCTGCTTCTTCTAGAAGTTTTACGTTTCCATGGCTCAACGACTCTGCGGAAAAATCGCGAAGAGACGGTAGATTATTCTCCATTGATTTTAAGTCCTCCTTTGGTCTGATTACTTGTTAGATTATATCCATTTTTTCCATTTCGGCATACTTTATATGTAAAAAAGAGGCTGCCCCTTTTTTGAGGCAGCCTTTACTCTCATTATTTTACGGTAATCAGCGAATGTAGACCCTGGGGACCCTCTTTGAGAACATTATGGGAATTTCATAGTTTATGGTACCTCGCGCCGGGGCTATTTCTTCCGGTGTAATGGCTTCCTCCCCCTGCCGGCCAACAATTACCACCTCATCGCCAACTTTCACATCTTCTATGTCAGTAACATCGATCATTGTCTGATCCATACAGATATTTCCAACCAAGGAAACTCTTTTACCGTGAACAAGAACTGGAACTTTCATAGAAAGGCATCGAGAGAAACCATCGCCGTACCCTATTGGTAAAACAGCTATTTTTTCTGTTCCCCGAGACATATATCGAAGTCCATAGCCCACACCGCTATTAGAAGAAATTTCTTTAACGGCTGCAATGGCCGTTTTAACTTCAAAAGTGGGTTTAAGCTCTATGGGCCTGATACACTCGCTTGAAGGGTACATGCCATAGAGAATAATTCCCGGTCTAACGGCATCAAGATGTTTTTCTGGAGAATTCAACACGGCTGCGCTATTGCACACATGGCGCAAAGGAACTCTTACCCCCTTGCTTTCCAGAAAATGATAGACCTTCATATAACGGGCAAACTGTTGATTTGTATAATCGAGACGTTTCTCATCTGCCGTTGCAAAATGAGTGAAGAGCCCTTCTATCTTTATGCCGGGCAATTTTAAAATATCATCAATGATGCCTGGAATCTGTTCTGGCAAAAACCCTATTCTCCCCATCCCCGTATCGATCTTCAGATGAAGCAAGGCAGTTTTACCCTGATTCACCGCTTCACGGCTCATCATTTGTGCGAAAACCAAATCTGTAAGGGCTGCTGAAATATCGTGTTTAACATAGGCTGATGCCGCGTCGTAAGGAGAGGGGCCCAGAACCAAAATAGGGTCATTTATCCCCGCTTCTCTCAACACTACCGCTTCATCAGGTGTAGCTACTGCAAAACGCTGACAGCCCGCCTCGATAAGAGATTTTGCCACTTCTACAGCTCCGTGACCATAGGCATCCGCTTTCACTACTGCCATGATCTGGGGGCCAGCTCCCACATGCCGGCGGATCGTCTTGAAATTAGACTGAATGTTAGCTAGATTGACCTCCATCCTCGTTGGGCGAAGAAACACAGCTATTCCCCCCTAACCTTTTATTAGTTTTTATTACATGAGACAGGGGCGGTTTTACCGCCCCTGTCTCACATGATACAAGAGTTGAGAAATTTGTCAAAATCTCAGTTTATTTAAGCGCTCCGGATTTTTTCTTTGCGTCAAAATCTTTGACAAGGCGTCGAATTTCGTTCGAAAGCAGCAACAAAGCCACGAGGTTGGGGGCCGCCATGAGTCCATTCAGAGTATCAGAAAGGTCCCAAAGGTTTGTTAGGAACGCAGCAGCGTCGCCAAGAAGGGTTCCGCCGGCAGCTCCGAGGAATACGATGATAATCCATACAATTTTTATTCCGGGAATGGCTCTGGCTCCAAAAATATATTCACCAGCGGTTTCACAATACCAATACCAACCCAGAATGGTCGAGAAAGCAAAAAGAGCCAATCCTATAGAAAGAATCATGGTTCCGGTTCCGCCAAGAACTGCCTGGAATGCGGAAAGGGTCAGCTGTGCACCGGACAGTTCGGCTTTTCCTGTAAGAACACCGCTTGTAATAATGGCCAAAGATGTGAGCGAGCAGATAACGATGGTGTCCACAAATACCTCGAACAAACCATACATTCCCTGACGGACAGGATGGTCAACAATGGCCGTAGCGTGAACCATGGGGGCGGATCCCAGGCCAGCTTCGTTGGAGAAAACACCCCTGGCAATGCCCTTGGTCAGAGCTAATTTAACAGTCCAGCCAGCTACCGCTCCAGGCATGGCCATTGGGTCGCTGAAAGCGTATTTGACTGCACTTGACAACGCCGCCGGAACTTCTCCAATATGAACAAAGACAACGATGATGCCGCCGATAATGTAGAAAATAGCCATGAAGGGAACAAGGTAGGTTGTAACATCAGAGATTCGTTTTAATCCACCAACAATAACAAGGGCTGTTAAAACTGCCACAGCAACACCTGTCCAGATTGGAGGAATTCCAAAGCCAAGGAAAAAACCTTCTGCCGTAGAGTTGGACTGAACAGCGCAGCCTATGCCGAAGGAAGCCAAAAATGCGAAGAGGGCAAAGAGCCAGGCGAGCCATTTTTGTTTGGCGCCTTTTTCAAGGATATACATGGTGCCGCCACGCCAGTTCCCCAGCTCATCCCTTTCGCGGAAATGAACGGCAAGAATGACTTCACACATCTTCGTAGTCATGCCAAACACTGCGGAAACAAGCATCCAGAAAAGGGCTCCGGGCCCGCCTAAATGGAGGGCTGTCGCGACACCGGCAATGTTACCGGTTCCAATAGTGGAGGCAAGAGCTGTGGAAAGAGCGGCGAAAGAAGAGATGGTTCCCTCTCCCTCTTTCTTTTTTCCAAGGTTCCCAAATACTTCTTTAAACATAAAAACAAAATACCTTATCTGCGGAAAACCGAGAATCAGAGTCAGGTAAACACCCGTTCCCACTAATAACGTTAGCATCCACGGTCCCCAAACGATACCATTAACAACTCCGTTCAGTTTCATAATAGCGTCCATTGATGCAATTCCCCCTTTCGTCATGAGAGAAAGCCTGATTTTATAACAACTCTTTCTCTCTGCGCAAATACACCACTTTAAGTGATACACTAACCAAGGAGCGAAAAGCATGTGCTACACTGAACTTTACATCACCTCCCACATTTCGTTAGATTTAAAACAATCTAAACTTATAAAATTATATCACTAAATTACGCATAAAAAAAACGGGATAATGATTTCTCATTTTCCCGTTTTCCTGTTTTTATTGAACAATTACCACAAATGTATTACAAATATCCGTTGGCCTTCAATATCTCTTTTGCTTTCTCCGTATATTTTGCTGGCAATTTAACTACTGGACCGGTACAGCCCATGGCTGATTCCGCATAAATCTTTTCTTTCCATAGAACCCTCACAGCATCCTCTATTGAAAGAACATCTATACCGTGTATTTCGTCGTCAGTTGGCTCAGCTGGAGGAGGGGCTATCTCCTCAGCCGCGGCTGAAGGCTTGGGCTGCAATCCGGCAATGATGTCATCAAAACCCGCACGCTTCGCTTTCGCCATTTCCTCAGCTACTTGTGCCGGAAGGTTACCATGAACAGCAGCAGCATTATAGGCCAGGGCATTGGCTATGACAGGAGCGCCTGAAGCCCTTGAAATGATAGAGATGACATGGGGCCAGCCTTCCCCGGCTGAAGGCCCATACCCCCACCCAAGAGCTTCATAGGTCCCCCCTGAGTTGAAAGAAGAAAACATCTTCATTAGAACATTTCCCGTCAGTGTATCTGCCACACAAACATCGACTGCTCCAGCAAGGATGTCATTTCCTCTCAGCACCGAGCCTCCATCTTTCCGAATGCTTGTGCCAAAGGTAATGTCATACCCCTTTTCTTTTAATTGGCACAGGGCCCTGAAGACAAGCTGTGCTCCTTCTACATTCAATATACCCACAGTGGGATTTCTCTTCCCTATGGATTTTGCCACCGCTATACCATAGATGGCATTCCTGACCATGGCTTCCACCCTCTGTATAGCAGTGGTACCGGTAGAAGAAGCTATAATCATATCTTTTCCCTTAGCAGGTGTTACAACCCGTCCTATGGTCGTTACACCCATGGGGAAAGGATAGTGCATGGCCACTGCCCCTTGGATAACTCCCTCCTTAAGGGCTTTTTCCATTGCCGAAGCGACGTCCGCATCACAATTAGGAGTTTCGATCCACTCTAGATCATCATATCCAGCACATTTCGGTCCAATCATTACAACTTTAACGTTAGGATACTGTCCCTGAGCCAGAAGACCGGCTTGTGCCAGTTCTTCCGCTCCATGTTCACTACCCGTTGCCATAAGTCCGACGCTTATGCGCGGTCCGCCACTTACAGCAGTTTCTACTATTTCAGAGAGCGCTTCTCCGACTAGACGCCTGATCTCACTCATACAGCTCACCTCGCTCCTTTTACTGGAGCTTTTCCGTGATCTCAGAAAGAACCTCGAGAATCAGCGCTTTCACATCTTCCTTGCTCACGGCAGCTCCAGCACCACCGCTGCTCGGCTCTATAAAGAAAGAAGCTCCGTCAGCCAGATTGGTCAAACGGGCAAGGAATAGACTTCCTTTACCGATAATCATGGCCCGTTTCATTGTTCCCGCCTTAATTGCTTCACATGCCGGCCCGACAAAAGGCACTCCCGATGGAATATGTCCCTGCGTATGAGCATAGCCTTTAAGGCCTCTCTCTTTTACAAAATCCATCATATCTGCTTTTTCTATAGCTTTTTTCATCACTGCCAAAGCTGCGATCATCTTAATGCTGGCAAGGGGGACATCACCAGCCCCGGCAGGAAGAGTGATTTCAGGAATATGAAGTTCGGCAGCGTATTTATCCACATCTGCAAAGGAAATGCCTAGCTGTTGAAGGGGTTCATAGACAAGGGCAGAGGTAACAGCCTGGGGAGAAGCTCCTGATCCCACTGAGTGTTTCCCTACGGCATCAAGGCGCATGACCGGGTTTGTCCCATCGTCAGGAACGAGAAGAACTGCAAAGTTCCCAAGGCAATCTTCAAGGGCAGGCATGTCTTTTTTAACGTGATCGCGGCCGTTCATATACAGCTTGGGAATAGCACCACCCGCTACGACCACACAGTTCTTTCGGAGACCTGAAGCAACCTGTGATGCCGCTGTAAGCATGGCATTTACAGGACCGGCACAAAAACCTCGAACGTCGCAACCACTGGCATTGGCGCATCCGGCAATCTCTGCAATGGCCTTGGCAAAATTGCCGCCCCCTCGCTGGTTCATATCACCAGCAGCCTCCTCCGAACATTCGATAACAAAATCGATGTCTTCTGGAGCAACTCCCGTATTTTTCAACAAATGAAGAAGGGATAGAACGCCACCGGCTTTACAGGCGATATTCTCGAGCAATACATAGGGGAAAAGACACTCATCCACTTCGTGACCGCTTCGTGCGCATCCCACTACTTTGTTGTTGAAATAAAGGGGCAAAGCTGAATGTTTTTCAACTTCGTTCTCAATCTCAGAAAGATCGTGGCCAGTCTCAAGTCTGGCGAGGACGTGTTCATTGATAACAGGATCCTGGGCCAGCTTCTCTTTTACTGAAGCGGCAAAATCCTTCTCAAGCCAAATGATGTCGAATACGTCGCATATATCAATGAGTCCAAGGAATTCATCCTCAGGCATGATTTCTCCAAATTTACCGTAACGGCTAGACCCTGTCAAACGATTCTCGATCCAGGGCTGCTGCTTCGCCTCAAACTCTTCAAGGGTAATGCCGCCGATATAGGCCTGGTTCGGAGCAAAATCCCTTGCATCTTCAAAGGACTGCATATGGTTGGGCAGGGCCTTTAAAAACTCACTCTCTCCTTTATGATGGTGTCTCTCTACATAAGGGGTATTACCATAATGGAGACCAAGTTCGGGGGCATGGTTAAGGCAGTACGCGTAACCTTTAATACCAACACTGGACATGGCTGCAAAAACCTCCTCATTCGCATTCTCTTATAATAGAGGGGCCCAGGGTGAACCCTGGGCCCTTTGTTACAGTTAAAACTAGTCTGCAAAGACTGTCTGTTCGTCGATTTCTGTCTGAAGGGCCTTTAAAGCTTTCTCTACAAGGTGCCGACGAAGTTCTTTTTCTTCAGCAAAAGGCTTCGTTGGGTCACCCAGTGGATGAGGAATAGCAATTGCAGGTACTATTCTGTTGGCTCCAACAGTTAAAGAAATAGGAACTATTGTACATACGTGAACAACCGGGAAACCGGCACGTTCAATTTCTTTTACCATCGTTGCACCGCAACGAGTACAAGTTCCTCAGGTGGATGTTAAAATAACCGCGTCGACGCCGTCTTTCTTAAGTTTTTCAGCAATTTCGGCACCGAAACGTTTTGCGCTGGCAACGGCTGTTCCGTTACCAACAGTTGTATAGAACTTATTGTGAAGCTTCTTGAATACTCCCGCTTTCTCCATTTCTCTTAAGACGTCCACGGGAAGAACACGGTCAGCATCCTGGTCTGCGTAGGTAGCATCATATCCGCCGTGAGCAGTGCAATACTCATCAGCTGTAAGATCATCTACTCCGGTAATGTCGTATTCGCCATATTTGCTGGCGCTGGAAGCTTCAATGTGATCAGGGTTGCCTTTTGGACAAATGCCGCCGGAAGTAACAAGGGCTATTGTGGCATTTTTAAGATCTTTAACGGCAGGTTGAGGCGCAACCCTATCAAAAACAGGCATAGGATACTCTGTAGTAAAGGGCTCGCCCTGCAGCTTGGCCACAAACATATCAACTGCGCGCTCAGCGGCAAGTTTTTCGTAGAACTTGTTTACTCGAACACCGCGCTCATGGTAACCCTCTTCTGCGGGAAGACCGATCTTTTCTCCCCTAAGCTGCTTAAGAAGAAGTGCGGTCATGGCTGGAACTGCTTTGCCCATGCCACGAGCACTATCGGCAGCTTCCACAATGTAGAGGTTCTTTTTGTACATTTCTACGCCGGGGTTTTCCTGGTACATAGCGGAAACTACAGGAATACCCAGCTCCTTAGATACGGCAGAACAGATCGCTCCACAGGCAGTGCCGTAACGGCCGGCGTTAAATGCCGGGCCAGCTACAAAAGCATCGGCGTTGCACTGCTTGACCATATCAAGAATTGTTTTTGTTGCTTCTTCCATATTGGAAGCAAAGTATGTATCTCCGCAAATGACGGTAGCAATAACCTCAGCTTCCCCTTTAAATGCAGCGTTAAGGGCCATACCCGGACCTACTACACCTTCACGAAGTTCCGGCTGATAGTCTGCCTTTTCCTCACCGCCAATTCCTGCGAAGAACTGATTTATATAATGAACGACACGGTAAGTCATATGCCCCCCTCCTTTCATTAAGGATTTACAGCGTATGCTGGCTAAACTGTTCTCTCATAGATTTCACAGCAGCGGAAAGGGCTTCTGGATCCAGAACCATCTCCATCATGCTGATTTGATCTTCCCAAGCCGCTTCATCGGCTTCATCACGAATTTCCTGCTCAAATACATGGTAGACTGGGAGTCCCAACGGAACTCCTGCCAAGGGACCTGCAAATGTAGGATCGCCGTTCGTTACGGTCTCTGCATAAATTTCTGCGCCTTCCGCATCGGAAGAACCAAGAATGACCACAACGTTTTCAGCGCCATACTTTTCAGCAGCATCTTTAACACGCTGCTGGTTCTGCAGATCCATGGCTCCTGCAGCCGTTCAGACGAAACACTCGGTTACTGAGAAGATAACCTCAGCGCCGCTGTTTTTGAAGCATGCTTCCATGGCAGGTCCCGGCACGCCATCGCGCTCACCGAGAAAAAGCACTTTTTTTCCAGCCAATTTGCCCATGCTTCACACCTCCTTCTTAATATTTGTTTTAAATTTTTTAAATAGCTTATTAGATTGTGTAGGCCCCAAGCTTTGTATAGCCAAGCTCGCTTGTTGCGCCAAGAATTGCCTGCAGCTCAACAGTGATCGTGCCATCTTCAGCAAGAGAACCCTGCCAGCCGCCGGCAATGACATTTGCTTCTTCAGGGAAGCCAATGACTTTCTCCATGGGAGGAAGTACTATTACCTCATTGGCGTTACCAGCAGTAACACAGGCATCCCCCTCTTTGCAGGAATCGGCAAGAGACTGGCTTGCTCCATCCTGTCCGGCATATTCGTCTGTAAGAAGAGTGGTCTTGATGCCCGCCCGCTCAGCTTTCCAGCAGTTCATAACAAGGTCTGCATCCGGATTACCAAAACCTTCTTCGGAAATGAGAAGACCATCTACGCCAAGGGTTCTGGCAAGCTTGACTGCGTAGGAAGAGCTTCTCTTTTTATCGCCAAGAGTAACGTTCTCGTTGGTAATGATACAGCCAATGAAATTGAAGTCTTTTCCGTGCCGATCAAACATAGCCCTGATAATCGGATTGTTCATGTGAACATAGGAGTTGTTCTTATCACAGGCGGAAACGCAGTTTCCCGAAACGATAGCTCCATCAAAGACCTCTGTAGGATTGATAAGTGTCGGGAGAATCTTTTTAGCGTCGACACCATAAACATAGGTGTCGTGAAGAAGTCCCTGGGACTGGAGCATGTAAAGGTAAGCCACTTTTGGAAGCTCCGGGTATGCATTCATAGCCTTATCTAAGGACGGAAGCTCAAAAGCCTCCACTTCATCAGCCTTAACCTCTGTACAACTCTGGGCGAGATAGACAGCTGCCTTAAGGCCGGCCATGCGGCATGCGGCTTCGTGATCATGCTTCTCAAGACCTTCTACAGGAGTAAGGACAAGCACAACGTTGTTGGTCTTGGAATATGGCGTGTACTCTGCGCCAGGGCCCATCATATCAATGATGCCTTCCTGGAAACGGACGATCTGCCCGGTTGTCACAACGGCAGCACCTTTCAGAACGAGGGTTTTGCCTTCGCCAACGGTGTCTACATCGCCGACAAATCCGGGGAAAACTTCATTGGAACCCTCAAGTTTGCATCGGGGCTCGATAACATCCTTCACTGGAAGAATGCGGACGCTCTCGCCAGGCATGGCAAGATCGACATCCACCTTAACAAGGCGTTCGTCATCAGAAAGCTTGGCTAAAAGCTCTTCTTTATTGACATAAAGAACGCCGTCTTTAACAGTCGTCTTGTCACCCCACGCAAGTTTATTGACTTTTACGTTATGGAGTTCTAATTTCAAATAACTCCCCCCCTTTCGCGGATTTGCTTACAGCAGTTTCTCTACGTTTTCTTTGATTTTTTCAAGAGTAACCTCAGCACCACTGATACGTGCAACCTCCTCTCCATTTTTCCAGAAAAGGAATGTGGGCAACCCCATCACCCTGCAATTGATGGCTACACGGCGATTCTGAGAAACATCGACGGAACAGAACTTAACTTTTCCTTCAAACTCTTCTGCCATCTTGTGGACATTGGGAAGAAGAGCCATACAGGGTCCGCATTTAGGGCCCCAGAAGTCAACCAGCACAGGAAGGCTGCTCCCCTTCACTTCTGCATCAAAGTTATCTTTCGTCAACTCTACCATTGCCATACATTCTCACCTCCTTTCCGCTATTGTTAAAAATCTCACTATTACGATAACACTAACCCCTATTTATCCCTGCCTATTCATGAGCAGAGAGAAACATTGAATATTTTTCCAGGCTTTCTTTTATGAGTTCCTTATCAAGAAATGAATAATCATCTATCATTTCATCTGTGAGAGACGAAACTAGAAGTATCCTCTCTTTACAGGAATCATATATGGAAATGGCATTTTCAATAAGTTCAAGAGAATAAGTATCGACGTTTCTGGGCAATGCCCCAGACGGAACCTGTAATAGGATGGAGCGAAATGGATGCTGGTAGGGACGCAAATTCCCATAAAGAGGGTGTGTTAAAAGAGACCAACCCTTGTGGATGTAATTGCGGACACAAACAAGAACGTCGAAAGACGTTCCCTCTACTAATTCGACATTTTTTACTCTTTTGCAAAGAGTTCTATTATTTGTAACGAGGAGCATGCGACCCATCGTTCTGCCTCCTATATTACTACTATAGGTTAGACAATCTCTGTCGCATAGCCCCAAAGCGAACAACGTCTACAAGAAGGGCGGCTAACTATTCCAGAGACCCGTCCAGCCACAATCCTTCTGCCTGAGAGTTTCCGTTTTCAGGCTCCCAAACCTGAAAACATTGCCCCTTCGGCGCCCCTCTACTTAATGTAAAAAAGGACTCTCTTGCGGCCTTCCTCCGGTAATCCGTAATGATTCTACACTATATGGCATGATAGTCAATAGCTTGTGAAACACAAAACTTTCTTCCTATTTGTTATATTATGCAAAATGCGGGGAGGGTTAACCCTCCCCGCAACAGGTTATCTTCACATCTTTTCTCTAAATATGAACGGTTTTTACCACTTCAAGCCCTTCCAGAAAATAACAGCAATGGCCAAAGGAGCAATTGTTCTGCAAACCCAAATCCATGCATCCATCAGCCCGAACTCATATGTGCCGTCATTGGAAACCTCTTTTCGGGCTGATTCTGTCCACACCCAGCCTACAAAGAGAGCAATCAGCATACCCCCTAAAGGCAACAGAACGTTAGAAGCCAAGAAGTCCGCGGCGTCAAGAAAGTCTTTGCCTGCAATCTTCAAGTTGCCCGCAAGTGATATAGAGGAAGGGATGCCCAGTATGAAAATTGCCAGTCCCATTAGCCATGCAGCTTTAGGACGCCCCCATCCCATTTCGTCAATAAAGTAGGCGGAAACAACTTCAAGCAGTGAAATGGCAGATGTCAAGGCTGCAATGAACAGGAGTATAAAGAAAAGTGATGACCAGATCGGACCGCCAGGCATTTGCGAAAAGACAGACGGCAATGTAACAAACGTCAGGCCGGGACCCGCTCCCGCTTCCACGCCAAAGGCAAAAACAGCCGGAAATATAACGAGACCGGCGAGTAAGGCCACCATGGTGTCAAGGAAGCAAATCTGCCCCACTGCACTTGGGATCGTAGTATCTTTTGTCAGATAACTGCCGTAGGTGATCATACATCCCATTCCCAGGGATAGTGAGAAGAACGCCTGCCCCAAAGCTGCCAGGAACGTATCACCGGTAATTTTTGAAAAATCAGGTTTAAGATAGAATTCCAATCCCTTCCCGGCCCCTTCAAGAGTCACTGAGCGGACGATAAGAATCAAAAGAATGCCAAACAGGGCCGGCATTAAGATTTTGCAGTACTTTTCAATACCCTCACCAATGCCGCGATAAACAACCCATATGGTAGCCAGCATGAAAATGGCCTGGTATAGAATGACCTGGGGCGTATTCGTAACAAAACCACCAAATACATCTCCAGCCTTCCCTGCTGCGCCGGCCTCCATAAGCCCCGTCCACGTGATAATAAAGTACTTAATGGTCCAGCCGCCGATGACAGCATAATAAGACAGAATTATAAACCCGGCTGCAACACCCATCCAACCCACGAGAGGCCACGCGCCCCCCTTAAGTTTTTTAAAGGAGCCCACGGCATTGAGCTGGGCACGACGACCTATGGCTATTTCCGCAAGCATAACTGAGAAACCGATAACGAAAACAAGTGCTACATAAAGAAAAACAAAGGCCGCACCACCATATTGACCGGTAATATAAGGAAACCTCCAAATGTTACCAAGTCCTACGGCTGAGCCGGCCGCTGCAAGAATAAATCCTATTCTACTTCCCCACTGTTCTCTTTCTCCATTATTGCTCATGTTCCGCATAACCCCCCTTTTTCATTTGGTCCTCTTTCACCAGCTCGCGCCGGTGATCTCTCATAACCATCGACACTCGTCTATAAATAAATATGATATTTTTTGCTCCCTCACCTCCCGCATGAATTTTCAGAAACACTGCCAAGTATGCAAAATAGCAAAAATTGACATTATTCAAGAAATATAAAAGGTGTTTTAATTATACATCAAGAGGTTAAAAATTGTAGTCCTTCATTGAAAAATATAGGATTGAAATATCCGATTGTTTTTTCTGTGCATTGCGTTAGGGGCAATATGGAGTAGAATTATACACTGAAAGGAGTGATTGGCAAGATGTGTCTCGCAGTTCCCCACACTATTGAAAGAATTTTAGACCATAATACCGTTTTAGCTACTGCCGGTTCTGTACAGGTAGAAGTTCGCGTTGACTTGATAGACTCTGCTGATATTGGCGATACAGTGCTTGTTCATGCCGGATTTGCCATCGAAAAACTTGAAGAAAATGACTCTATAGAATTACAGGCCCTCTGGAATGAAATACATCTCTACTCAGAAAAAAGCCATGTCACCCTTTGATAGGGAGCCCGGCCAGATCAAAGCTTCTTATACGGCGCACCATGTAATAGAAGCCATCGGCCAGCGTCTCACAAAACCACTGACTTTTATGGAGGTTTGCGGCACTCATACCGTTTCTATTTTTCGCTCTGGCATTCGCTCTGTTCTTCCTCCAGACCTTTCTCTGATCTCTGGACCGGGATGCCCTGTTTGCGTAACAGATCAGGGGGAAATAGATTGTGCCATAAACCTTCTCGACATGCCTGATATTACTATGGCAACATATGGGGACATGCTTCGCGTACCGGGAACACGAGGCTCTCTTTCGGAACGGAAAAGCGAGGGAAAAGATGTCAGGCTTATAACAAGTGCTGCCCAGGCTTTATCAATTGCCGAGGACAATCCAGAGCGCGAGATCGTCTTTCTGGCCGTCGGTTTTGAAACGACAGCTCCTGCCACTGCCGCAACCATACTAGAAGCTGCAGAAAAGAATATCACAAACTTTTCAATCCTTGTCTATCATAAACAGACGCCGCCAGTACTTGAGCAACTGGTCAAAGACCCTGATCTAAAGATTAACGGTTTTATACTGCCTGGCCATGTAAGTGTTATTTTAGGTCACAAAGCCTATCGCTTTCTAGCCGATCACTATGGCGTCCCCTGTGCCATTGCAGGTTTTGAACCAATGGATATTCTTTTAGCCATAGCGGATCTGGTCTTTCAGCATTCAAATGGAGAGTCGGCCCTCCATTCTCTCTACCCCAGAGCAGTGAGACCAGAAGGAAACCAGAAAGCCCTGGATTTAATTTCAAAAGTTTTCACTCCTTGTTCCGCTCGATGGCGGGGATTAGGGCTCATTCCATCTTCCGGATACGCCCTGAAAGAAGAGTTTGCAGCCTTTGATGCCCTTCTTCGCTTTGGAATAACCATTCCCACTCCTAAACCGCCTGCAGGCTGTTGTTGTGGGGATGTGTTGGCTGGACACATAACCCCCTTGAAATGTCCTCTTTTTGCTGCTGCATGTACCCCCATGACACCTGTGGGCCCATGTATGGTTTCAAGTGAAGGATCATGTTCGGCCTATTATAAATATAATAGAGGAGGTGCATCCCCCTGGAAAAGGTCACCCTCGGCCACGGAAGCGGCGGACGACTAACACAAAATCTAATACAGACCATTCTTTCAGTTTTCCCTGAGCAGAATCTTACATCAAACCTGGAGGATTGTGCTCTCATCTGGGGGAAAATTGGCGTCACAATTGACAGCTTTACAGTTTCTCCCAGGGATTTCCCTGGCGGTGATATTGGGGAACTAGCGATTTGCGGAAGTGCCAATGATTTGGCGGTACGAGGGGTGCTTCCTCGTTTTATAGCCATGAGCGTAGTCGCAGAGGAAGGACTTCACATGGCTGAGCTCTCGCGGTATATGAAGAGCGCCGCTCGCATTTGCGAAGATCTTAACATTCAGCTGGTTGCCGGTGATACAAAAGTTGTTCCTAAAGGGCATGTGGAAGGTCTTTTCATTACCACCTGCGCTGTGGGGGAACAGATTACGGAAGAATCCTTGGGAATGGACCGCTTGCAGCCGGGAGATAAGATTATTGCAAGCACATCCATAGGACGACATGGAGCGGCCATAGGCGCCAGTCGGTTCAATCTCAATCCAGAAAACCTGAAAAGCGACTGCGCCCCTCTCTGGCCAGCTTTAAAGCCCTTATTAGCCCTGAAAGGGTTGCGGTGCATGCGGGATTGTACCCGAGGCGGATTAGGAACTGTTATGTGCGAGTGGGCAGAAGGGCGCAATATAGGAATCACCCTGGTGGAAAAACAGATTCCTATAAGGATAGCCGTACAATCAATTTGTGATATTCTAGGCTTCGACCCTCTCTACCTTGCCTGCGAAGGATGCGCTGCCATTGCGGTAGCTCCTGATGACGCTGACAGGGCCTTGGGGCTTTTGCGAGAAAGCTCTCTCTGCGAGGAAGCCGCTGTTATTGGAACTGTGACAGAAGATCACGCAGGGATGGTGGCCCTTCAAACGGAAATAGGCGGAATGAGGGTTGTGGATATGCCTGTTGGTGAAATGCTGCCGCGCATTTGCTAAAGAAAGCAACAAATATAAAAAGGGGAACTCTCCTAGTCTGGAGAGTTCCCCTTTTTATATTTTACTTCCATCAGGCCTCTGTTTCACAAAGGGACCTGGCTATTCGCTGTATTGACACAGCCTTTTTTGTTTCATTATCCACATCGACTATCACAGCATTGAGACGGAGGTCATCACTTGCCACCTGAAAACGGGATGGAAGACTCGTAAGGAACCGGGGTAGAACACTTTCAAGTGTCATACCTATGGCGCTTTGAAAGGATCCCGTCATCCCCACGTCAGAAATATAGGCCGTTCCCCCTGGAAGAATCTCTTCATCAGCTGTCTGAACATGGGTGTGAGTTCCCAGAAAAGCCGAAACTCTGCCGTCCAGATAAAATCCCAACACTCGCTTTTCAGAAGTGGCCTCTGCATGAAAATCTACAAGCACCGGCACGTCTGCAAACGTTTCTAGAACTTCGTCAGCCTTGCGAAAGGGACAATCTATATCAGGCATAAAGACCCGTCCCTGCAAGTTTATGAGTCCTAACTTCATTCCATTCTTAGAAAGAACGGTCCATCCCAACCCCGGACATCCCGGAGGATAGTTCGCCGGTCTTATTACTCTTGGCTCTCCATCAAGAACCGTAAAGAAATCGGACCGATCCCATATGTGGTTGCCAGAGGTAATGCCATCCACCCCGGCAGCAAATAGTTCATTCATGATCTTATCGGTCAGTCCTTTGCCAGCAGCTGCATTTTCTCCGTTTACGATCACGAAATCAATTTTGGAAAACTCTTTTCTTAGGAGAGGCAACAGGGCCGAAAAGATCTTTCGTCCCGGCCGCCCTACAATATCACCAACGAAAAGTATCCTCATAGCATAAAGGGCCTATTTCGCGTACTCTGTTGCCCGAACCTCCCTGGTCACTGTAACTTTAATCTGACCGGGATACTTCATTTCCTCTTCTATCTTTCGAGCAATGTCATAGGCCGTCTTGTAAACCACCCCTTCATCCGTTACATTCGGTGAAACAATGACTCGCACCTCTCGTCCAGCCTGAATGGCAAAGGCCTTGCTTACCCCTTTAAATGACTTTGCCACTTCCTCAAGTTTTTCAAGTCTGCGTATATACGCATCAAGACTCTCTCGTCTGGCCCCTGGGCGAGATGCGCTCACCGCATCAGCTGCAGCAACTATAACATCATATACAGAAGTCTGCTCCACATCCTCGTGATGGGCAGCTATGGCATTGATGATTTCTGGTGTTTCTCCGTAGCGCTTTGCCAGATCAGATCCAATGAGAGCATGAGGGCCTTCAATCTGATGGTCCACAGCTTTTCCTATGTCATGGAGCAACCCGGCACGTCGGGCCATCTCTTCGTCCAGCCCCAGTTCTCCTGCTATAATTCCCGATAAGTGAGAAACCTCAAGGCTGTGCTGAAGGGCATTTTGCCCATAACTATAACGGAATCGAAGCTGGCCAATAAGACATACCAACTCATCGTGCATGTTTTTAATGCCAGTTTCTAGAAGGGCCGTTTCTCCTGCTTCAAGAATCTGCTCTTCGACGTCGCTGGTCGCTTTTTCAACAAGTTCTTCTATTCGGGCTGGATGAATGCGCCCATCAGCCACAAGCCTTTCAAGTGAAAGACGGGCTACTTCTCTTCGCACTGGATCGAAACTGCTTAACGTAACAGCTTCAGGCGTATCGTCCACTATGAGGTCCACTCCTGTCAGAGTTTCAAAAGAACGGATGTTTCGACCTTCCCGTCCGATAATACGACCCTTCATTTCATCTGAAGGCAAAGGAACTACGCTTACCGCTACTTCTGATGTCTGCTCAACCGCACACCTCTGTATTGCTGTTACGAGCACTTCTTTAGCTTTCTTATCCGCATCACGCCGTGTCTTTTCTTCCAGATCTTTAATCAACATCCCCAAGTCATGCTGGACATTCTCTTCTGTCTCTTTTAATAGAACCTGACGAGCGTCTTCTCCGGACATTTCAGCGATTTCTTCAAGGCGTTTGACTTGCTCAAGACGAATAAGCTCTATTTCTGCCGACTGCTTCTCCACTTCCTCCTTTTGGAGGCGAAGCTCTTCTTCCTTATGGCTCATACGGTCAATTTTCTTATCGAGGTTCTCTTCTTTTTGTTCGAGTCGCCGTTCTGCTCTCTGCAGCTCCGATCGGCGCTCTTTGTTCTCCCTTTCCAGTTCCTGGCGAAGTTTATAAGATTCTTCCCTGGCCTCTGTCAATTTCTCCCGTTTACGCTGTTCCCCTTCTTGAACCGCCTCTTTAAGAATTGTTTCTGCCCTTAGTTTGGCGTTTTCAAGATGTTTTGCTCCGATAGTTTTTGAAAGCATAAACCCTGCTGCAACTCCAGCAGCAAGGCCTGCAGCTATTCCTATAATAGCAGTCATAATTTGCATAATTGGCCAATCACTCCTCATTTTATTATCAAGGTGCTGTCATATTTAATGGAGACTGCACACGTAGTGCTGAGGGTTCTATTTTACAGGTCAAAAGAAGGGCTCACAAGTCCTTTCTAAAGCAATTCTGCAAGAACTGGGAGAAAAACCCCGACGAACCAACCGCCCCCATATTCTACGAGGGTCAATATCATGGTCTTTCCATTCTCCTGCTAAGATGCAGGCTCGCTGAACTTCGTCAGACTCTGCCTCCTCAAGCACTTTCTCAATCACGCAGCGAGCCACCTTTCGCCTGCGCAACTCATCCCGCAACTTCCGGTCACCCCAGCCTCTATGGGATGCCACAAAAAGAATACTATAAGCTTCATCATCAAGAAAGCCTAATTCTTTGTACTGCTCAACTAATTTATTCGCTTCTTCTTCAGCTGCACCCTTTTTTACGAGTTTATCGTGTATTTGCCAACATGTATAGGCTCCACGGGTTAACAATCGCTGAAGATAGTTTTCAAGATTCCGGTCACTCATGCTATTCCCGCCAATTCAAGGTTTTTTCCCACCGTTCTCAAAACATAATCTAGAAGTCCCTGTTCTTCAGAAAGGCGAGGGTCACATTCCACAAGACTGAAAGCATCTTTTCTAGCCATGTCGAGCAGAGAACGATCCTTTAAGAGATCTGCCACTCTGAAATCTGTAATTCCATGCTGCCTGACGCCACACACCTCACCCGGTCCCCTAAGCCTCAAATCAGCTTCCGCTATTTTAAAACCGTCGGTGGTGGCACACATAACCTTGAGTCTTTCTACACCTTCCCTGGTGGTTGGATTGCTCAATAGAACGCAGTAGCTCTGGTTCCCGCCCCTTCCCACCCTCCCGCGAAGCTGATGAAGTTGGGAGAGACCAAAACGATCAGCATCTTCTATGACCATCACAGTGGCCTGGGGGACATCAACTCCTACTTCAATAACCGTGGTAGAAACGATTAAGTCAAGATGCCCCCTCGCAAAACTCCTCATTATGGTTTCTTTTTCACTCGATGGAAGCTGACCATGCAAAAGACCTACGTTCAGATCCGGGAAAAGTTTCTTGAGATATTCGTACCTCTCAGTTACCGAAGCCACTGAAAGGGTTTCACTTTCATCTATGAGAGGGCAAACCCAGTATATCCTTTCCCTGGCGGAGCACCTCTCCCGTATAAAGGCCCACAACCGTCCCTCTTCTTTTTTCTTAAGCCATCTCGTCTGTATGGGTGTTCTGCCTGGCGGCATTTCATCAATGACTGAAACAGAAAGATCCCCATAGACTGAAAGGGTGAGGGTCCGTGGAATAGGCGTAGCTGTCATGACCAATATATGAGGAGCTTGCCCCTCATTGGCCCCCTTGGCGCGAAGGGCGTTTTTTTGCAGCACGCCAAACCGATGCTGTTCATCTATGACGGCAAACCCTAGATTTGAAAAGGTGACGGGGTCAGAAAACAGGGCGTGAGTTCCTACCACAACGTGGGCCTCACCTGTGCTGATCTTTTGCAATGTCAATTCCCTCGCCCTGTTTTTCAAAGAACCTATGAGCAGCACCACCGAAACCCCCAAGGGCTCCAGAAAAGAATGCAACCTGTAGTAGTGTTGTTGAGCCAATATTTCTGTAGGAGCCATAAAAGCCCCCTGGTACCCTCCCTCCACAGCTTGAAGGAGGGCCAGAACAGCTACTGCTGTTTTGCCAGACCCCACATCCCCCTGAAGAAGGCGATGCATGGGGATATTAAGGGCCATATCCTGACTTATTTCTAGAGAAACTTTCTTCTGAGCTTCCGTGAGAGGGTAGGGAAAGATTTCTTTCAGGAAACGCTCTTTCAGTCTTCCGCTCTCTGGCAGTATTGGAGCTTTTTCAGCCAGACGGGACCGCTCTCCTCGTCGGAGAGCCATACCTGTCTGAAGCACAAAGAGCTCCTGATAGGCCAGGCGATCTCTCGCCTTTTTCCAGCTTTCACGCCCCTGGGGGTAATGCATTTCTAGAATAGAGTCATAGAGGGGAGGGAAAGCATGTTTCAATCGTAAAAAATCAGGTAACGGATCAAAAATAAATGGGCTATTATCAAGACAAAAACGAATGAGCTTGCGAAACCACCGCTGATGCAATCCAGCAGTAAGTGGATAGATTGGCACCACTTGACCAATAGATTCAGGGCTTTCCCCTTCTTCTATGATTTCAAATTCAGGATTTGTGATCTGAAGATGTCCGTATTTCCAATCTATTGGACCATACAAGGCAACCTCTTTGCCTGGCGTAAGCAAGCGTTCCAGTCCTTTTCTATTGAACCAGACTGCGCGAAGAAAATCCTGACCGTCTGTCATAAGTCCCTGAATAATGACAAATCCTTTCCTGGATGTTTGACGCTTTTCTACCGCTACGACGCGGACAAGAAGTGAAACTGTGGTTTCCGGCCTCAATTTGGCCAAAGAGGTTAAACCTCTTCTGTCTTCGTAACGGCGTGGGAAAAATAGAATCAAATCTTCAGCAGTCTGAATGCCAAGGCGGTTCAATTGCTTTTCTCTTACCGCCCCTACCCCTTTAATATAGCGCACAGACTGCTGATGCAATTTTTTCTCCGTCACTCCCTTTAACTCTCCTCCGGTTTGTCTTCAATGGAGTTAAGTATGGAAGAGAATTTCGATAAAAGAGCCACCATATCTCCTTTGAATACCCGCTTCAGGTCTGCAAAACTAGCAGCTTCCCGCCGATGAAGATCCCGCTCGTTCATAGCCTCGAACACTATGCGCTCACTTTTGGCCCGAGCTTCAGAAATAATCGCGTCGGCCTCCTGTTTCGCCGCTTCCGTTTTGGCTTCAGCACTTTTCTGAGCCATAAGAAGAGTTTCCTGCAATGTGTCTTTCAGATTGTTATACTCTTTTAATTGCCCTTCATAGAGCAAGGCTTCCCGCTCCAGGTCTGTTATCTGCTGAGCCATCAGACGAAGAGTTTCTGCTATTTGATCGAGAAATTCATCAACCTGATCGGGGTCATACCCGCGAATAGATCTTGAAAAAGTCTTACTTTCAATATCAAGGGCCGTTATAAGATCAGGCACGATGTTCCTCCTTCCATTCCTCTGTTATCCCCTTACGCGGAGAAGCTATAAAAACTCCAGGCGACACTCGCACCACATCTCCACGCATTGCAAATGCAACTCCACATAAAAAATCAAGTACGCTTTGCCCAACATCCCGTTCCATGTTTCGCAAATCCACAATGACCATAAGTCCTCTATGAAGAGCTTCTCCAAGTTCTTCCCTCCGGTCAAGGCAGAGTTCACCCCGGCAAATCACTATTTGTGCCTGGGTGGGAGGAGTTTTTAATACCCTTTTCTGCCGTTCCTCCAGATCTTCTTCGGTACGAACCGGTACTTCCAGAGCTGCCTCGTTCCCCACATCATCATAGTCGTATTCGGCAAGCCCCAGCATAGCCATCAGGCGCTCAAACATTGAACCACCTCCTGTAATTAGAGCGGTCAATATGATCGGGGACCAAAAATAGCCGTCCCGATCCGAACCATGGTACTACCCTCCTCAATGGCCCACTGAAAATCTCCACTCATACCCATGGAAAGCTCCGGCAAGGACACTCCCGTGGAAGAGCTCAGATCATCTCGCAGGTTCCTGAGCAGCGCAAAAGCCTCCCTTACTCTGTTTTCATCATCTGTAAGGGGGCCGACGGTCATAAAACCAGCTACATGTAGAGAGGGACACTTTTCTATTACAAAATCAAGAAGTGCTTGTACATCCTTTGGCGCAACACCATGTTTAGATGTTTCTCCAGACGTATTTACCTCTAGCAGCACCTGGACGGTGCGGTTCATTTCTACACATATGCGTTCCAGTCTCTCTGCAAGGGATTCGGACTCCAATGACTGTATCGTATGAAATATTTCAAGGGCCTTCCGCGCCTTGTTCCGCTGAAGATGGCCCACAAGGTGCCATTGAGCCTGAACCTCCTCAGGCCACGAACATATTTTTGTCTGGGCCTCCTGAACCCGGTTCTCTCCAATGTACATAATGCCAGCATCCCGAATGGCCGTTACCATTTCTTCCACCGCGTGGTTTTTTGTTATGGCAATAAGTTTTATCTCATGAGCCTGGCGCCCACTTTTGGCAGCGCCTTCCTCGATACTGTTGCGAATAAGTTCTACATTTTTACGTATGTCTATAGTTACCATAGCTCTACTCTGCCCTCCCTGGCATGATCTGCTTTAAGAATAACGATATTCCCTGGCTGAAGTCCACTTGTAATGAAAAAAAGATGATCTGTCAGGGGAATGCCTTTGACCTCTTTAAATCTGGCGTAATTTCCCTCCACAATAAAGACGCCTAATTTGCCCTCTCGCGAAATGACAGCAGATTGGGGAATGGACACGCCAACATGCTCTTCTGTAGAAATAAGATACGATACAGAACGTTTTTTAACAATATTAACAGGAAAAAAGGGAAGGGAAAGATATAATTTCACCCTATGTCCCATTTTTCTCACAACCCGTACTTCCGCTTGGTACAGAGGGTCTTTAGGACCGCGACGTAAAGATATCAATCCCCGCTTTAACTGTTTATCAAGGGCTGGAGTCAAATCCGCATACCCTACCGCTCTTAACTCCTGAGGCATGGGGATAAGCTTTCCAATAAAGCCACCCCTCTCTGCTGTATGTCCCATTGAAAAGAGCGAAAGCTCTGGGGTTTGGGGAATCCTGTCTTCTCCCGCCCAAAGGGACTGATAACTTAATCTCCCCTCAAAGCCATCGAGACCGGGAACAAAGTAGCCTGTCAGGGGCGCGCGAAGCTGTTGACGTGATTCTTCACCCACAGTTGCTATGACATCTCCCTGACTCACTCTCCCACCACTTTCAGGAACAGTATAGGCCACATTTCCCCCAACTGGGGTGGTTACAATGATTTCTTCCCATAAAAGCATTCCTGAAAAAGGCATTTCTTCCTCATAAGAATGAGGAACAGCCTGAGTGATACGAGGGTGGGTCACCTCATAATTACGCCACCAAAGCCCATAAACCCATATGGCTGCCGTTATAAAACATAAAACCATAACTCCATAGGCAACGGCTTTTCTTTTTTCCCCAAAATTAAAATTCATCGATTACAGCGTCTTCCTTCTGTTAATATCTTGGACATTGAGACAAGAACATGGTTCACGTCCATCTGACAGCCTTTTGATGTTTTCTACTATAAAGTCAACGGCACCCTGAAAGGAAGCATCTGTTACCCCGCCAACGTGAGGAGTAGTTGTTATGAGAGGATGGTGAAGGATGGGGTCGGCAATATCGGGCGGCTCGTTCCAAAATACATCAAGCCCCGCCCCGGCAATCCATTGATTTTGGATAGCCTTGTCAAAAGCTTCCCGTTCCACAATATCTCCACGAGCTACATTAATAAAAAAGGCATCTCTGTCCATAGCCTGAAAAAAAGACTCGCCAATAGTATGCCTCGTTTCGGGCGTCAATGCCAGGGCAACAATGACAAACCGGCATCCAGTCACTGCCTTTTCTATTTCTGTCAAAAGGTGGAAGGTGTCTACGCCCCATTGGAAGAACTCGTCCCTATAGGTGCGGTTGACTCCTGCCACAGTCATCCCAAGGCCCTTCAAACGCTCTACCAGACAGTGTCCCAGATTGCCAAGACCGATGACACAGGCTTTTTTGCCCCACAGAACTGTCCCTGGAGGTGTAAAGACCTTGCCCTCCAAGAGTTTTTCTCGGGATCGATGATATCGCCTTCCTAGAAGCATCATATGGAGAATGGCCATTTCTGCAACTCCTTCCCCATTACCAGTGCCCCTGGATGGTATGTTGCAGGCATATATGCCCAAATCCGTACAGTCCTGAATGTTAAGGCCTTCCACACCCGCACCCCACTGCTGAACCATTTTAAGGTTTGTTCCATGTTGGAGAAGACTTTTTGTAATATTCATAGGACGGATGACAAGCACATCCGCCCATGGAAGTTTCTGCTCGAGTTCTCCGTCGCCTGCCACATCCAGAGAATGTTCCTTAAAAGCAGGAAAAAGACTATCCCTCAATCGCAGAAAGGCCTTGTCCCCAAAGAGTATATTCATATGGACCCCCCATGAGCCACATGTCTTTCAAGCTCTGCAAAAGCATCGTGATTATGAATGCTTTCAGAGCTGACCACTCTCACTTTGTACCAGGATATGCGGGGTTCAGCTTCAAGTGCCAAGGCCGTGTCACGGAGCACGTCTTCTACGAATTTAGCGTTGTTATAGGCCTCCTCTGTTACATATTTTTCATCTTCTCTTTTCAGCAAAGTGTGAAGAGGAGCAGAACCGCAGCGTTCTGCAATTTCAACAAGCTCTTCGATCCAGACAAAATTTTTCATGCGGGCTGATATGTCTATTCTGCCCCGCTGATTATGGGCACCCGCCTCAGAGATTTCTTTTGAGCAGGGACACAGTGTCTGTACAGGAACTGAAACTGTGGTCACAAGATCAAAGGTATCCGATTTCTGAGACCAGAATGTCACATCATAACGGGAATAACTTGGAAGATTGGTTACCGGGGCGTAACGGCGCATAAAATAGGGAAATTGAAAAGTGATCTCAGCCCGGTCTGCGTGAAGGACCTTCCGAAGATGCTCCGTAATATGCTCCATTTGTGAAAGTGTCACTTTCCCCTGGAATTCCTCAAGAACTTCAATAAAACGACTCATATGTGTGCCCCGATAGTGATGGGGCAAGGAAACAGCCATGGAGATCTCCGCCACTGTTCGCTGCTCATTCTGCTGTCTATCGAGAACTATAATGGGGTAAGAGAGGTTTCTCACCCCCACAAGGTCAATGGGAATTTTTCTTGAGTCTCGCTCGTTCTGCACGTCACGCATTGATGTCTTCCTTTCTAACGACTACTCCACTGGTCGCTGTCTCCCAAATTTCTACTGCCTCCAAATGGCAGTTAGGTCGTCGCAGAAAACCCTCTATTTCTTTCCAGACCCATACCGCAATATTTTCCGCCGAAGGCTGGGGGATAATATCATTGATATACGCGTGGTCAAGACGTGAAATGACCCGCTCTTTAACGAGGGAAGAAACTTCACAGAAATCAATGACCATGCCTTCATGGTCCGGTATGCCTTCAATGATCACTACCATGCGATAGGTATGGCCATGAAGTTTTTCGCACTTCCCCTTGTAATGGATTAGGTTATGGGCGGCATCGAATACAAATTCTTTTTTAAGAAGCATTGTGTCTAAGCTCCTTTCTTTCTAATATATTGTCTATTAGATTTTACACCAAAAAACCCCCTCTCCCTCGCTGAGAAAATATACCTTCATGGTTTTCAGGGCAAGCATGAAATCATAGGCTCTTCTTTAAGCATGAATTTTCTCAAATAACATGATTAATCATAGCTCCTTATACTCCAAAAACCTCTTTATCCACCTTTTATACGCACCAATCTATTTTTTAAACATTAAATATGAAAACTATTGACTCCGTTTATTTTTGGTGCTATAAATCAGCATCATTTTTTTGTAATATCCACTCTATAAGTGAGAAGGGATTATGATGCCATACGATAAGCCGCGGGATATTTTCGGGATGTATGTTTTTGACAGAAGAGCCATGAGAGAGCGCCTCCCAAGGGATATATACGATACTCTCATCGCATCTATCGAGGTTGGGCAGAAACTAGATGCCAGTATTGCGGATATGGTGGCAGCTGCCATGAAAGAATGGGCGTTATCAAAAGGAGCCACTCACTATACCCACTGGTTCCACCCCCGCACAGATCTCACCGCTGAAAAACACATGGCTTTCCTTTCAGCAGATGAAAATGGGCTGCCCATGGAGTCTTTTAAGGGAAAGGAATTAGTACAAAGTGAACCGGATGCCTCGTCTTTCCCTTCCGGCGGCATTCGCTCCACCTTTGAAGCGCGAGGATACAGCGCCTGGGATCCCACAAGTCCAGCATTTGTTGTCACTAGCCGTAAAGGGGGAACACTGTGCATCCCCTCTGTCTTTATATCCTACGATGGCACCCCCCTTGACCTCAAGACTCCTCTGATGAAATCTCTCGATGCGGTAGAAAGCAGGGCCCTTCGTCTTCTCAAGCTTTTTGGGAACCGCGGATTACGGTGGGCCAAGGTTACGGTAGGGGCTGAACAGGAATACTTTCTTGTGGATGGTGAAAGAGCTCGCAAGCGCCCAGATCTTCAATTCTGCGGCCGCACGATCATTGGCTGCCAACCCCCTAAAGGGCAACAGATGGAAGATCACTATTTTGGAGCCATCCCCCCCAGGGTCCTCGCCTATATGGAAGATGTAGAGCGCGATCTCTATCGTCTTGGGGTCGTTATCACCACTCGCCATAACGAAGCGGCTCCCTGCCAATTCGAATTTGCCCCTCAATTCTCTGAAGCGAACCTCGCCTGCGATCAGAACCAACTTGTTATGGAAACCATGCGGAAGATGGCCCGCCGCCACGATCTTATGCTCCTGCTTCATGAAAAACCTTTCGCTGGTCTGAATGGGAGCGGAAAGCATATTAATTTCTCAATACAGGACAGCGATGGGAAGAACGTTTTGAAACCGTCTACCAACCATCGGAAGAACATTCAGTTTTTGACCTTTCTTTCCGCTCTTCTTCTTGGGCTTTCCCGCTACAGCCCTTTGCTTCGGGCATCCATAGCCTCGCCGGGAAACATGCACCGTCTTGGCGGACACGAGGCTCCGCCGCCTATTATGAGCGTATATCTTGGAAACACCCTTGCCACGATTATGGAACGAATCGAACAGGGTCTTCCTGAGTCTTTTCCAGGGAAAAGCCTTATAGACCTGGGACTCAATCGTTTGCCAGAGATTCGGGCTGACAATACGGATAGGAACAGAACGGCGCCTATAGCCTTTACCGGCAACAAATTTGAGTTCAGGGCCCCTGGAGCATCGCAATCCATCGCCGGCCCTCTCACCATGATCTTAAGCATCTGGGCGTGGGGGCTTGACCAGATGTGCTCTAGGATCGAAGCGCGCCTTGGTGGGGGAGATGTGGTGGATGCGGCCCTTGAAGCCATTCGATATGCCGCTCAAGAAAGCAGGAACATCCGTTTTGAAGGAAATGCCTATAGCCAGGAGTGGCATGACGAAGCGCGAAGGAGAGGCCTTTCCATTGCCAACACTACGCCTGAGGCCCTGGCCCTCTATCTTGTGCCAGAACACCGTCAACTTTTATCTGATCTTCATGTTATGACAGACAGAGAAACGTCAGCCTATTATGAAATAAGACTTGAACAATATATAAAGACTGTGGAGATCGAGATGGGAATTTTGCACTCTATGGTATGGGAAGGAATTCTGCCAGCCCTTACAAAACAGATAGTTTTAGAAGGCCAGTCCCTTTCTGCCATTGAGGGCAAGATCAATATTGATACTCAGCCCTGGATGGGGTTTACCGAACGTCTCTGCACATTGAAAAGCGGACTTCTCACCTCTATTGAACACCTTGACAACCTGCGCAAAACCATTCAGGACAAGCCCATAGAGAAGCAGGCCCAGGTACTCACCGAAGAGGGCCTGCCCCTGTACGAAGCCATCAGGGGCATGTGCGATGCTGCCGAGTCTATAACTGCAGCCAGTGTCTGGCCCTATCCTACCTATAGGGATCTGCTTTACATTTCATAAACCAGGCAACGTAATAAAGGGGACAGTGATGGATATATTTCTGTCCCCTTTATTGGGTATAAGGAGACAGTTCATTGAGAAGGGTTTCGTTATTCAACCTGTGCCCCCAGTTTAAAAGGATACCTAGATCCTTTCCATGAGGTTCGTGTTGAAAAACATCATAAAGACGGTTGAGCCCCGCGGAGACCATTTGCGGATTCCGCAGACGCTCTCCCGTATTTAAGTAATGATAGGCCAATTGCTTTTGAGCAAGATCTTGCACCATAAAAGATTTGCCGGCCCTTTCTAGATAGTCTCTCTGCAAATCCACGTCCTTAACATTGAAGGAAGAGCTCAAAAGATAATCCCCGTACATACCTTGACCAAGGAATAGAAGCCCCAAAAGGACACCCACGCCAAGCAGAGTAAAAAAAGCTTTCTTGCTTTTTCTAAAAAAAGAAAACAACGGCTGGGTGCCAAGAATCTCCTTATTGGCTATCGCAAAAGCCACAACCATCCATAGAACGTTTTCGATACGATGGAAAGGGCGGGTCCATAGACCTGTGCCTAAAATAAGAGCGATAAGAGATGTTCCCCACAAAATCTCATGAGGGAGACGAATTTTTCTCCATATTATCCCCCCAAAACTCCAGAGCCACCAACCTGCAAGAAGCAAAAGCCACAATCCCCCCACAATCCCTGTTTCACATAACCACTGAAGGTATTCATTATGGGCCCAGTAAGTGAATTGCCAGGCTTTTTCAGGGTGAAGAGCACGCATAGAGCGCTGAGCTTCTAGATAATGCCATTTATACTGGCCTAGACCTACCCCCTGAAGGGGGTGGGATCGAAACATATACCAAGAAGTAAGCCAGATGCTGTCTCTTTTGCCAACGGAAGCCGGATTCTCAAGAACATCTGCAAATTTTTGCCTCAGGGTCCCTATTCTCCCCTTATTCATTTCAATGGTAACTCCCAGTATGACAAAAAAAATAAGAATCACTGCTAAAGATTTCTTCTGAATCTCCCTAGACTGGGTCCTCAATGACATTATCAGCATAAAGATGATGCCCGCCCCAATTCCAAAAATTGCGGAGCGGCTTGTGGTATTCCAAAGCCCCCACTCTATCACCGCCATAAAAATGATGATCGGGATACCTGAAACAATAGTTTTCTTTTTTATATAAAGATACATGGTGTTAAGTACACAAATAGCCAGCCACAGCCCTAACATGTTTTGTTGACCGGTATTAGCGATGTAATGTCCTGGTGTAGCTAGAATAAAAGGAAAGAAGCCATTCATTCCCCGAAGCTGCAATTCTGCGAAAAAAACGCTCAAAGTACCGCTAATGGCACTTCCCCACAACATAAAAGAGAGAAACTCCATAGAGAAAAAATTCGAAGCAACAACATAAAGAACCCAAAGCCCGGCGAAGAAGAACCAGCTTCGCAAGAATGTTGGGGGGGAAGATATGGGAACCCAAAGAGGCTGCAATGTTATATAAACCAAAAAGGCAAGCCATATAAGGGCGAAGAAGTCAACAGAAAAGAAAAAAACGACCCTTTTATTAAAAGAACTGGCCCAAAGAACCAATACTATCAGAGCAATGGGAACAAAAGCCGTAACCCATTTTAGAAGATGTAAGCTCTGAAACCAGTGGTTGCCTGAGAAAACCATATTTGGGAAAATGAGCATGGCAAAAAAGCAGGAAAATAAAAAGCCCTCCATTAAAAATGAGGGGCTTTCATTAGAGAAAGACGGATCTTTCATTTTGTTTATTCTATCCATAGCCTGTCTTCGCAACTTACTGACCTGCTACATGAAGGTTCTTTCAACATTTACAAATCTTGTATATTCTTTTAAGAACACAAGATTCACGTCGCCTGTAGGCCCATTACGATGTTTGGCTATCCGGATGGTTGCCCTGTTATCTTCTTCTTCTGGAGAGGCTGCCGTGTCATAATATCCAGGCCGGTATAAGAGCATGACCAAGTCGGCGTCCTGCTCTATAGCGCCACTATCGCGAAGGTCAGACAGCTGGGGCATTTTCTCGTTTCGCTGTTCCACTGCGCGGGAAAGCTGGGAAAGGGCTATAACTGGAACATCAAGCTCACGAGCCACTCCCTTTAAGGCCCTCGATATTTCCGCGACTTCCTGCTGTTTGCTATCGATGCGGCGAGCAAAACTCATGAGCTGAAGGTAGTCAACCACTATGAGTCCCAGATTTTCAAAACGGGATTTGAACCGTCTGGCCCTGGCCCTAAATTCGAGAGTGGAAAGCATTGAACTATCGTCTATAAAAAGTGGGGCCTGAGAGAGACGGCCAGCGGCATCGGCAAGTTTTTCCCAGTCCTTTTCAGCAAAGGAACCATTTCTAATGTCATGAATATTCACCTTGGCTTCAGATCCGAGCATCCTCTGGACAAGCTGCTCAGCGCTCATTTCAAGACTGAAAATGAGGATAGGCTCCTTTCGTTCAACTCCACCATATTGGGCGATATTCAAGGCCAATGCCGTTTTCCCCATAGAGGGACGGGCAGCTATGATATTAAGGCTGCCAGGCTGCAGGCCTCCTGTCATTCTGTCGAATTGATAAAAACCGGTAGAAAAACCGGTTACATCCTGATCGGATTTTCGATACTGGGTTTCTATGATCTGGAATGTTTTGCCTAACACATCAGAGATGGGTCTGAAATTCGTTCTGTTCCTCTTCTGAGCTATTTCGAAAACTGCTTTTTCCGCCTCTTCCAGAATCTCGTCCACTTCCCGCTCTTCAGAGTAGCCGAGATGAACAATGGTGTTTCCAGCAGAGATCAGACGGCGATGTATAGACTTATCTTTCACAATCAAGGCATAATACTCCGCATTTGCAGTGGTGGTCACACCGTTGACAAGTCCTGCTATAAAGGGCTGCCCTCCGATTTTTTCTACTAGTTCGCGCTTGGTTGACTCTTCCAGGAAGGTCAGGGCATCTACAGGTTTATCCCGCTGTGCCATATCACAAATAATATCAAAGGCCAGGCGATGGTTTAAATCATAAAAATCATCAGGGACAAGCGTCTCCATCACCATGTTGAGGGCTTCCCTATCAACAAGGCAAGCCCCTAATACGGCGCGCTCTGCCTCAAGACTTGACGGAGGCACTCGATTATATATATTTTCACCCACTACTATTCAGCCTCAACTTTGACGGTCATACGAGCTTCTACCCCTTGATAGAGCTTGACCGTAAAGGAATAATTTCCCGTATTTCGAATATTTTCATCAAGCCTGATGTCTTTCTTATCAATTGATACATCCAGCTGATTTTTCAGGGCTTCCTCTATATGACCATTTGTTACGCTTCCAAAAAGTTTCCCCGATTCTCCGGCGCTCGCTTTTACAATAACCCGCTTCCCTTGAAGCTTCCGGCTTTTTGCCTGAGCTTCGGCCAGCATTTTTTCTTCTTTTCTTTCTCGGGCTTCCTTCACTTTCTTCCACTCTTTCAGCTTGGCGGGTGTTGCCTCTTCCGCCAAACCTCTTGGAAAAAGGTAATTTCGAGCATATCCGTCGGATGTCTCGATAAGGTCGCCTTTACTGCCAAGTTTTGCAACATCTTCTTTCAAGATCACCTTCATTGCTATTCCCTCCTGATTCGTGACCTGAAATCAAACCACATATCTGCCACTCCAAGGATCAGTGAAACATTCGAAAGGAATGGGATAAAAACTATAAGTAGTAGCGCAATCCATTTAACAACAGCCCCTATACCCTTCAATGAAAGATAATACCAGATGACCGACAACCCCTGAAGTAGAAAAATAATATTGACAAGGAGTTTTAAGTTCATCCCCATACGGAATAGCAGGCTAGTCTGCCCTTGTTGCATTCCCACCATAGAAAAAACCATAGATACTAGCAGAGCCCAAAAAATACTTTTTGGGAACCGCCAGTTGGAGAAAGGCGGCAAAGGCGGAAGAACCCCGCTTCCAACCCTCCTTATCACCGCACTGCTAATGACGTAGCTAAGATAGCAATCAACAGAGGCGGCTAATGTAAGAAGTGCGGGAAAAACAAGGGGAATTATCTTCAGAGACATCATTACCTGCTGCTTCATAGATTCAATTGTCTCCGGGGAAAGCCCTTTTCCTGCGTAGAAGGCGAATATCTTATTGAACATGGTTTCCACCTCTACAGGATCTATGGAAAAAGGATTTACTCCCATTACTTTGCTCGCGATAACCATGAGAAGCAACTTGCTTCCCAGAGAGAGAAGTATTCCATAAAGAATAATCTCAACTCCCCTGGTAAAACGTTTTGCAAGAATGCCAAGCCCCACCCCTAATACACCAAAACCAAGAATAAAGAACAGCGCACCTATGGGCCCCATAAAGATCGTAATAAGACCTGTAGCTACAGCTACACCAAGAAGGGCCTTTTTTATGTCGTGTCTCAGGCCCATTACTACGAGAGGGGCCGGACAAAGAAAGGAAAAAACAATTCCGACGACAGGAAGAAATTGAGCCGCGAGAAAAAGTACGACTGCCAGCCCTACAAGAAGGGATGATTCCACAAGGCTTCTCGTTGGTGTCACGCAAAAACATCCTTTCACGCACTAGTTGTGCTTAAAAAAGAAGGGGAGAAGCCGCGGCCACCCCCCTGAAAAATCTTATTATTCTGCCGTTTAATCTACAGAGTAGGGCAAAAGCGCCATAAAACGAGCTCTTTTAATTGCTGTTGTCAGCTGCCGCTGATGTTTGGCGCAATTTCCGGTAACTCGTCTCGGCATGATCTTGCCTCGTTCGCTAATGTACTTCCTCAGGCGTTCTACATCTTTATAGTCAACATAATCAATTTTGTCGACACAGTAAAAACAAACCTTTGGCCGTCTCTTGCCGCCTCTTCTCGGAGCTCTTGGCCCCTTTGAAGCGCCTCCACTTACAGCCATAGTTGTTCCTCCTCTCTAAAAGGGAATATCTGCTTCATCATCCCCGGAATCAGGTTCTCCCATTTCGGAGATGTCAAGAGGGAACTCTTCTCCACCGAAACCTTTATCGCGGATACTTCCAAAATTATCGTTTCCTCCACCATAAGGGCTTCCTTTATTCTCATCATCTCTGGGAGCACTGCCTAAAAAGATTACTGAAGCAGCGATTACCTCGGTCATCCAGCGGCGTTCACCTGATTTGTCATCGTAACTCCTCACCTGGAGACGTCCCTCTATCAAAACCGGACGTCCCTTGCGGAGGTACCGTTCGCAGTTCTCAGCTTGAGCCCCCCAGACAACAACTGGGATAAAATCGACCTGGTTCTGCACTTCTCCGCTTCGGCCTTTCCATTGACGGTCAACAGCTACGTTCAACCTTGCTACTGCCTGTTTGGACGTAGTGTAACGAATTTCAGGATCACGAGACAGATTTCCCATAAGTATGACTTTGTTGAATCCCCTGGCCAAAAGATCTCCTCCTTATTCTTCGTCAAGACGGACGATCATCTGCCGGTGCACATTCTGCCGCAAGCTCAGCAATCGTTCAAGCTCTGTTATTTCGTCAGGGTTGAGCTTAAAGGTCATGACAGCATAGAAACCATCGGTGTGCTCATTTACTGGATAAGCCAGCTTTCTTTTTCCCCATATATCGGTTTTTGAAAGCTCTCCACCGAGGCTTCGTACGACCTCTTCCACTTTAGAAACCTCTTCTTTAGGTTCTTCGAGATCTGCATTGACAAGAATCATCATTTCGTATGGCCGCACGTAACTCACCTCCTCCCTTTGGTCTAAGTGGTCTCTTTTCTTAAAAAGAGACAGGGACACATGCCCGTGTATTATACGCTACTGTTTATTCTCGGGCAAGGTATCATCTGACGTTACAACAATTCTATAGATCCGCTCACCTGGAAAAACCAGGTTATACTGGTCTCTCGCCAGATGGGCCATCCCTTCCTGAGTTTTATAAAATTCGATCTTTTCACGGCATTCCTGGATCGTCCGGCTTTTTTCCATTAAATAGTTCATTCGGGTATCCACTAAAACTGAAAGGCGGCGTATGTCGCGAAGTTCCACGATATAGGCTGTTCCCATAATGGCTGTTATAAGAAACAGGACAACCGTTAAAAGAACCCACCGTAACCGCGGCATGCCTTTACATCCTTTCCGGAGCACTCACTCCAAGAAGTTTTAAAGAGCGGGAAAGCACAGACTTCGATGCTTGCACAAGCAAAAGCCGCATATCCATAATATCCTGACGTTCCCCAAGTATGCGATTGGCATTATAAAAAGAATGAAAGTCCGCTGCCAGATCATAGGCAAAACTTACAATCACATGGGGAGCGCGGTCCAAAGCAGCCCGTTTCACTTCCTGGGGGAAGAGGGAAAGACGATTGACTAGTTTTTTCTCTTCGTCAGAAACAAGAAGCTCTGGGTTAAACCCAGCAAGACCGGGCATTGGGATATGCCTGTTTTCTGCCTCTTTGAGAACGCTGCAAATGCGCGCATGGGCGTACTGAACATAGTACACTGGATTTTCATTAGAGGATTGCTTGGCCAGCTCCAGATCAAAATCAAGATGGCTGTCGCTCCGCCTCATAACAAAGAAATATCTCGTTGCATCTACACCGACTTCATCCATAACGTCCCTTAATGTTACAAATTGTCCTGAACGGGTAGACATAGCAACTTGTTCGCCGCCTCGCAAAAGATTTACGAACTGGATCAGTACGACTTCAAGACTTCCTCTTTCCTTGCCCAGAGCCTCCACTCCCGCTTTCATTCGGGGGACATATCCATGATGGTCAGCTCCCCAAACGTCAATCACCCTTTGAAAGCCCCGACTAAATTTTTCCATATGATAGGTAATATCTGAGGCGAAATAGGTTGGCACACCGTTATTCCGAATGAGAACGCGATCCTTTTCATCTCCGAAGGCTGTGGCCCTAAACCAGAGCGCCCCTTCTTCCTCATAGGCGTACCCATGTTTATTGAGCATCTCCATAGCCTGGGGAACTAAATTCCTGTCGTAGAGACTCTTCTCTGAAAACCAGACATCATATGCAACGCCAAAATCTGCAAGGTCTTTTTTAATGCCTTCCAGGATGCGGCCTGCTGCGTAGGTCTGAAAGAAACCGAGGCTCTCTTCAAGGGGCAAAGAAAGGAAACGGTCCCCCTCCTGGTCGATGATCTCCCTCGCTAGGTCGTATATATACTCGCCTTTATAGGCATCTTCCGGAAATGGAGCACGTTCCGGGCAGTTTAGAAGCTTGAAGTATCTGGACTGTGTTGAACGCCCCAGAATCTCCATCTGCAATCCGGCATCATTAATATAATATTCTTTCTCCACCTGCCACCCGGTAAAGTCAAGGATCCTTGCAATAATGTCACCAACAGCGGCACCCCGACCATGACCCACATGAAGGGGGCCGGTAGGATTGGCGCTTACAAATTCCACCTGAACCTTTTCTCCTCCGCCTATATTCTGGCGACCGTAATCATCGTCAAGGGTAATAATATCTTTTACAACTTCCCCCATCCACTTTTTAGAGAGGCGAAAATTGATAAAACCTGGACCGGCAATTTCTACCGCCGTAAAATAATCACAATCAGCCAACCGGCTCACAATTTGCTCGGCCAGTTTTCTCGGATTGTCATGGAATATTCTCGCCAGCTGCATGGCCGCGTTTGTTGCCCAATCTCCGTGCCCCTCGTTTTTCGGTTTTTCAATAGCAAACTCAGGAATATCATCAATTGCAACATTTTTTTCTTCTGCCATGGATAGGACCGCTTCATCCAGAAGCTGGCGAAGGGTCCGCAATACATCTGCCATTCTTACACCTCCGATAAAGACTTACTTTGCACGCAGGGGCAGTGTCTTCGTATTAAAATCGGCAAAACGCCGCAGGGATTCGCTAAGGGCAGAGGCCAAGGAACCATCAAAACGATCCACAGACACAACTACTCTGGCGCTACCATTCACTGTATGTTTTTTCTTTTTATAGGTCAGATTTTCATAATACTTTACTTTTCCCATATCTTTACCTGACGTACCTGGAAGGGCAAGAACGCTCATGGAATCAGGAATGCGAAGGTCATATTCCATCTCTACAGCAAATGGAAACTGCACGGAAAAAGGAGAGCGGACAGTCACTAGTTCCTTCAGGCATCGCGGAGTAAAAGTTGGAAGCTTTACCAGCATCTGCTTACCTGAAGCTCCAGTAATCGCTCCAAACACCTTTACGGGGAAGATTATTTCATAGCCATATTTCAGCTTCTTTATTTCCCCTTGTCCGCTATCGAACTGGAGCCCCGTGCTGTTTGAAAGAATAGAGGCAGCCGTTGAAATATCAGGTGTCTTCCCTCCAAAGAAAAGTCCCGCCCATCCGTTTCGCAACAAGAAAGAGGCATGCCCGGAAAGATAACCGCTCTCGTCAAGGTTCAGATTCCAGCGAAGGGAAAGTCGATGATCCGCTGCGCCGCCTCCCTGAATAACATCGGATGTAAGTTTTCTGTCAACAATGCCGCATATCCTGCTGCCCCATAGAGAGGGAGGGGTGTTGCCCAAAGAAAGCCCCTGCCGAATGTCGAAATAGAAAGTGCCGCTGCCAGGGATAGAAGCTTCAAGGATCGGCTTTAGAAGAAAACCCCTGGTTACAGGCGTATCCTTTGCAATGTCTGCCGCTGTAACCCATTTCAGATTCACCTGCCACCCCGCGAGGGGCAGCCATCGGGCGAGAATGATTGTCTTTTCCCAATCCGACCAGGCACCTTTCTCAGGGATCACTGTCCTCAAAAGATTATCCGCCACGAAATCCGGAAAGGACGGCTGATTCTTTACATACTGAATAATTTCATTACCGGCTTTCATATGGTTTGCATTTTTTGCTATGGAAACCACCGATGCAGGGGCATCGGGTACAGTAACACCTTCCATTGACTGAAAAAGGCGATAATAAGCATCTTCCCCCTGCTGCATGCTAAAGGCTATAAAAGGTTCGAAAGAGCTTAGAAGAGATGTCCCTCGCCATATGGGGCGATTGACTATATGCCATAGATATCGATCTCGCCCGGCCTGTTTCTGGAGTACTGGTTCGTCGTTCTCACTGGCAAGCCAGGAGAATGATGAACCAGCGGGCACATCCACTGTAATGAACTGCTCCCATAGGGGGAGGGTCAGGCCTGTTCTCACATAGCCATCCACCCCTAGTTTTCGAGGAGATCGGACCCTATAGGAAAGAACCCAGATAACTTCATCTCTTGCAGGGAAATGCACATGATAAAGGGAACGGCCTTCCACTTCCTGAGAAGAAACCTCTGCCGTTTTTATCAACAGAGCGGAAGCAGGATCATACACTTCCGCCTTCATAATTTCGACAGAACCTCCTTCGGGAGCTGGCAAAGACCAATCCTGCCAGGAAGGGTCAATAGTATCCCGCACAAGCACTACCCAGCAGATATCAGTTTCCATACTGCCATCGGCAAGCAATGTGTAGTGGTGGTCCTTCAACCAGACGATACCTTGCGCCTTTTCATAAAGGGAAAAATCCGGGGCTTCCTGAACAAGTCGCTGTATGTCAATATCCGAAGCCGCCATAGCTGGTGAAAGCAACACTGTCCCCGCTAAAATCGCCAGAATGGCCACATTCAAAGCTATTTTTAAAATGTTCCGGCCCATACCCGTTACCCTCCTCTTGTTATCATTAGGCATTTTTGCCGCAGCAATACTTATACTTTTTGCCGCTGCCGCACGGACAAGGATCATTGCGCCCAACTTTGGGCCCCTTCCGTATGGGTTGATGTTTTTCTGTACCCACTCCGGCTCCGGGAACCTCCCTCGAAAGGATTGGCATAGCAAAGTCTCTGCTCTCTCTAAGGCTTTGCCGATCAGGACTTCTGCGAGTTTCCTCAGAAACAACCGTAACCCTGAAAGCCAGCTCGGAAATAGACTCTCGCACCCGTCCCATCATAGATTGGAAAAGGTTATATGATTCAAACTGGTATTCAAGAAGAGGATCTTTTTGACCTATGGCTCGCAGTCCGATACCCCTTCTCAGCTCGTCCATTGCAAGGAGATGATCTTTCCAGCTCGTATCAAGGGTATGGAGGACGATGAATCTCATCAGCTCATCCGCCACTAAAGGGCCAAGATTCTCTATCTTCCGAATGAAACGGGACTCCACTTCCTGCTTTATCTGTTCAGACACTTCCGGTAAGAGGCGGCTGCTGTCAACACTTTTTAAATAGGGTTCGAAACCCGGGCCGAAAAGTCCCCTTAGCCTCGCTTCCGCCCGCTCTGGTTCAGGTTCCCCTTCTTCGGGGAAATAATGATTCAGCACATCATCTACAACACCAGTTGCCACATCCCGTGTGTGGTCAATAATGTTTTTGTCTTCGAGAATTCTATGACGCTCACCATACACGGCTTCCCGCTGCTGGTTCATGACATTGTCGTAGGACAAAAGCTGACGGCGTATATCAAAATGCATTTGCTCCACTTTCTTCTGGGCCGATTCGATAGCTTTCGTAAGAAGGTTGTGTTCTATAGCTTCCCCTTCTTCCATACCTAATTTTTCCATTATGCCCTGAATACGCTCGGAACCAAAGAGTCTTAAAAGATCATCTTCAAGGGAGAGATAAAAACGGCTTGATCCCGGATCTCCCTGTCGGCCGGACCGGCCCCTCAGCTGGTTATCAATCCTTCTCGATTCGTGACGCTCCGTACCTATGATCTTGAGACCGCCTTTATCAAGAACCTCATCCCGTTCTTTAGCGCATATCTGCCGATACTCTTCAAGAAGCTGCTGATATTTTGAAGGATCCAGATCTTCAACATTGCCTTCTTTTCGAAGAGTTTCTTTTGCCAGGAAATCTGGGTTCCCGCCCAATACAATATCAGTACCTCGGCCAGCCATGTTCGTCGCCACGGTAACCGCTCCAAACCGCCCCGCCTGCGCAACGATCTGAGCTTCTTTTTCGTGATATTTGGCATTCAGGACCTGGTGAGGAATTTTACGGGCTTTCAGCAACTTGCTAATGCGTTCTGAGTTCTCAATGGATGTTGTTCCCACAAGTACCGGCTGACCATTACTATAGGTCTCTTCCACTTCCTCTGCCACGGCGTGGAATTTTTCAAGGGATGTGCGGTAGATTACATCAGGGAAATCGCTTCGCACCATAGGCTTATTGGTAGGTACCACAATGACATCCAGACCATAGATCTCTTTAAACTCCTCTGATTCAGTAACAGCAGTACCGGTCATTCCCGCCAGTTTCCTGTACATCCGGAAATAATTCTGCAAAGTTATGGTGGCAAGAGTCTGGCTTTCTCTGCCAACTCTGACTTTTTCCTTCGCCTCGATGGCCTGATGCAACCCATCAGAATAGCGCCGGCCAAACATTAGCCGGCCGGTAAATTCATCTACGATTATAATTTCCCCATCTTTTACAACGTAATGAACGTCTTTTTGAAAAAGCACGTGGGCTTTAACGGCCTGCACTATTCGGTGGGCAAGATCTGAATTGGCAGCATCAGAAAAAAGCCCGGGCATTTTAAGCAAGTTCTCACAGCGAGCTATTCCATCTTCTGTAAAGGCTACGTTCCGCTCTTTCTCGTCTTTTTCGAAATCCCGACCCTCTTTGAGTTGCCTTGCGATCTGATCCGCAGTAGTGTACATCTCTACGTTGTCTTCTGATGGGCCGGAAATGATAAGAGGGGTTCGAGCTTCGTCAATCAAAATAGAGTCAACTTCGTCAACAATGCAAAAATGATGCCCCCGCTGGACAAGCTGATCTTTAGCCACAGCCATGTTATCTCGAAGATAGTCGAAGCCAAACTCACTGTTCGTTCCGTAAGTTACGTCAGAAAGATACGCTTCTTTTCTTTCTTTCTGATCCATATAAGCATAAATACACTTTACTGAGAGACCGAGAAAACGATAGATAGGTCCCATCCATTCTGCGTCACGCTTCGCAAGGTAGTCATTCACTGTAACCACATGTACTCCATTGCCGGAAAGGGCATTAAGCACTACCGCAAGGGTGGCCACAAGTGTCTTCCCTTCGCCAGTCTTCATTTCTGTTATCTTGCCTTCGTGAAGAGCCATGCCTCCCATTAGCTGTACGTCGAAATGGCGGAGGCCAAGAGTTCTCCTTGAAACTTCCCTTACAAGGGCAAAAACCTCTACAAGAAGATTGTCAAGGCTTTCTCCTTCGTTAGCTCGTCTTTTGAAGTCTGCAACCAAAGAGCGAAGGTCTTCATCACTTTTCGCACTATACTCTGGCTCCAGCCCGTTGATATCATCAGCTATCTGACGATATCTTTTCAGCGCCCGTTCATTGGGGTCTAAACCAAGAACGCGCTTTAGGCCTTTCAACATTTACTTCACCTCAATAAATAATATACGATGATCGTTCCACAAGAGTTTATTATATGCCGTCCGGGAGTAACGGGTCAAAAGTATTTTTACTGCCTGCCATCATAAGGGCAAAAACTTTTGTCTCATTCACGAGATGGGTAATTTCACAATATTCATTTGGCATATGGGCCACATCAGCTTCTTGCCCCCAGACAACTGCCGGAATGCCATTTTTTCTAAAATAGGCAGCACAGGTCCCGCCCCCTACTCCGCCTATCACCGGCGCAAAAGAATAAACTTCCTTAACTGCTTCTGAAAGAAGCTTAACCACAAGCGCATCAGATGGGGTGGGGCTTGTGGAATCGGTTCGCTGGAGTACGGTTATGTCGATTTCGGCGCCACTTTTCTGCTCCTCCGAATGGGCAATATGCTCCATAACCTTCAACACTCCATCTACATTGATCGAAGGCAGTATACGACAATCAAGACAGAAGACCTCTTTGCCGGGAATAGTGTTTACGTTGCTCACGTTAGCTAATCGCCGAGTAGGCTCAAAAGTGGAAAGGGGGGGAGAAAAAAGCTCATTCTTTTCTGGGAAGGCTTCGTGGAGGGCCCCATCGAGTTTCATGGCAAATTCGTTGGTAATTCGGCAAGCGTTAAGGCCAAGGTCAGGCCTACTTCCATGAACCTGCTTCCCTGTCACTGTCCATTGGACCCACAGGATGCTTTTTTCAGCAACTTCAATAAAATCTCCCTGTTCATTTCCACCATCTGGAACAACCACAAGGTCATCTGAACTGAAAAGCCCTTCTTTGATAAGATACTGTATGCCGTATAGACTGCCCAGCTCTTCATCCGCTACAAAGCAGAGGCATACCTCGTATTCCGGCACAATATTCTGCTCTTTCAATGCCGCAGCGGCAAAAATACTGGCTATGAGCTCTTGTCCATTGTCACTGCTGCCCCGCCCAAATATACGGCCATCTTTTATAGAAGCCTTGAAGGGGCTAGTGTTCCAAAGGGTGGAATCTCCCTCTGGAACCACATCCATGTGTGTGATGATCCAAAGGCGTTTTTTTGTTCTGCCTGGAATACGCACTATAAGATTAGGGCGATACTTTTCTGGCGCCTTCTCATCAGGGGCATTATGCCATTCTGCTTCCGGAAGGCCTTTTTCTAGTAGAAGCTTCGCAATAAAGCGCGCTTTTTCCACCTCTCCTATCCCTCCGTCATGAGGAGAGATAGCGGGGAAGCCAATAAGCTGAGCCAGACTTTCAACCATTTGATTTTTCATTCTGTCTATATAGGCAACTATATTTTCTCCCATATGGAAATCCACCTTCTTACGAAGCGTCAAAAATGATGTTTCGCCCTTTTATGAGATATTCCATGCCAGACCACACTGTGAGAATCATGGCCACCCACATAGCGAGGAGCCCCCCTGGAAAATTGAATATTAACAGCGATATGGCAATGATCTGACTTACCGTTTTGAGTTTACCCATAGGTGAGGCGGCGATAACTATCCCTTCTGCCGCAGCTACAAGACGGATGCCCGTAACAACAAAATCCCGGGAGATAATGACCACCACTATCCATGCAGGTAAACGTTGTAATTCTACGAGGGAGATTAAAGCCGCAACCACAAGAATCTTATCCGCCAGAGGGTCTATAAATTTGCCAAGATTGGTAACGATGCCTTTCTTACGGGCAATGTAGCCATCGGCAGTATCGGTGAGAGCCGCAAGAATAAAGACAAATCCAGCAATAAGGTCTCCATAGCTTACCTCGACCCCCAGTTTTTCAAGGATAAGAACTGGAGTGCTTATTTTTAGGGTCAAAAAGATGACCACTAAGGGAGTCAAAAAAACTCGTAACAGACTTAACATGTTCGGAACATTCAGGGCAGACATTTAGTCTTGTCGCCTCCTCAACCAAATTATCGGCGCCATACCGCGCTTCTCCATATTATGACACAAAGCAGGGGCCGGCAAGACTCGGCCCCTGCTTTGTAGCTGTAAATATTATATTACCTATTCTTAGCCGCCTAGATATGCCTCTTTAACTCTTGGGTTTTTCAGCAAATCCTCGCCCGGGCCAGAGAGAACAATGCTTCCTACCTCAAGAATATAAGCATGATGGGCAACTTTCAACGCGGCAAAAGCATTTTGCTCAACAAGAAGAACTGTTTTCCCCTGAGCGTTTATTTCCCGAATTATATCAAAAACTTCCTTAACAAGCATGGGGGCAAGGCCAAGGGAGGGCTCGTCCATCATCACAAGGTCTGGGCGGCTCATAAGAGCTCTGCCCACGGCAAGCATTTGCTGTTCCCCTCCCGATAGGGTTCCCCCCTTCTGCCATGCCCTCTCTCTAAGGCGGGGGAAAAGAGAATACACGTGGTCCATATCCTTTTCAATTCCCTCCTTATCATCTCTGATGTAAGCACCTAAAAGAAGGTTTTCCTCCACTGTGAGATGGGGAAGGATACGCCGCCCCTCAGGACTCATGGCAATGCCTTTTTTTACTATGAATTCAGGAGTCTTCCCTAATATATTCTCCTCAACCCCTTCATTACTGGTGTAGAGAATCTTTCCCTTCGCAGACCGGACAAGGCCGGCTATGCTCCGAATAGTACTGCTCTTACCGGCTCCATTTGCGCCAATCAACGTAACTATCTTCCCCTTGGGAATATGAAGACTTATGCCTTTTACGGCATGAATTCCTCCATAGTAAACGTGAAGTTCCTCTATTTTAAGCATTTTTCACGTACTCCTCTCCAAGGTAGGCTTCTATAACCCTAGGGTTAGACTGTATCTCGTCTGGATTTCCTTCCGCTATGAGTTTGCCGTAATCAAGAACCCAGATATATTCACAAATTCCCATAACAACCTTCATATCATGTTCGATAAGAAGGATAGTTAAATTAAACTCGTCGCGAATTCTGCGTATAAAGGACATGAGGTCAACAGTTTCCAGTGGGTTCATGCCGGCTGCGGGTTCATCTAGAAGCAAGAAGCTCGGATCTGTGGCGAGAGCCCTGGCTATTTCAAGACGACGTTGCGCTCCATAAGGCAGAGAGCTCGAAAGTACGTTGGCATCTTGAGCCAAAGACACAGATTGCAGCAACTTCATAGACTTTTCACGAATTTCCTTCTCTTCCTGAATCATGGATGGCACTGGGAAAGGAGCCATCCACCACTTGCTTTTCTGCCGTACATGGCAGCCTATCATAACATTCTGCAAAACCGTCTCATTGGAAAAAAGACGTATATTCTGAAATGTTCGGGCAATGCCCGACTCACATACCTTGTTCGGAGGAAAACCTGTAATATTATCTTCATTGAAGAAGATATTGCCCTCTGTGGGCTTATAAAAACCTGTAATCATATTAAAAACAGTAGTCTTCCCTGCGCCATTAGGACCTATCAGCCCAACAATGCTTCCCTTCGGAACTGCCATATTAAAAGAGTTTACTGCCGTTAACCCGCCGAAACACATGGTGAGCCCCTTTGTTTCAAGCACAGCTTTAGGCTGGTTCATTCCGTCTTCCCCCCTTTGTTGAAGCGGGCAAAGATGCCATCCCATGTAATCTCTCTCATCCCCATTATGCCTTCCCGCCTGAAGAGGATTATGAAGATCAGAGCGAGGGAGAAAATAACCATACGCATCCCCGGAATGCCAGGAATTTCAAAGGATCCTATGGTGAGGGGATTTTCGACAAAACGGAGCCATTCAAGCAAGATAGTAATGATAAAACTGCCCAGAATACTCCCGGAAAGAGACCCCAACCCCCCAGCGACAGTAATCATGAGCACGTTGAAAGTCAGCAAGAAAATAAACATTTTGGGATCAATGGTGGTGATGAGGCTTCCCATAAGAGCGCCTCCAATGCCAGCAAAAAAGGCCCCGATGGTAAAGGAGATGACTCTATACCTAAAAGTATCTATACCCATGTTCTTTGCGGCAATCTCATCGTCACGAATGGCCTTCAAAACATTACCGAAATTGCTGTTGAGAAACTTAACCATGAAATAGAGGGTAAAGAGCAACCATCCGTAGTTCCACCAAATGTTCGCGTAGGACGGAATGCCTTTAATTCCAAGAGCCCCGTTTGTAATAGGGGTCAGGTTCGTCAAGACAACACGGATAATTTCTGCAAAGCCGAGGGTTGCAATACCAAGATAGTCGCCACCAAGACGCAAAACCGGAATAGCGATAAGGAGACCGAAGAAACTGGCAATAAGCCCCCCAATAAAGACTGCAACAACAAAAGGCGCGCCTATGACTGAAAATGGCCATATGATCGGTTCCAGAATCCACAAGGCCTGTTTCTGAGCCGGGCTTAAGATCAATATGGCGCACACATAGGCGCCAATAGCCATAAAACCAGCATGGCCAAGGGAAAACATCCCCGTAAACCCATAAATCAAATTAAGACTGAGAGCCAGAATAGCATTGACAGCAACTAGATTAAGAACCTGTATCTTGTAGCCATCCAGATTTCCCTGTGCCCAGTAAAGGAAAAGACCCAGCACACCAATGCCGCATAAATTCAATATGAAGTTTCTCGTCTTTTTATCCATCAGATCTTGTCCTCCAACTTCTCCCCCATAAGACCAGTCGGCCTTATGAGGAGGATAACGATCAGAAGAATAAAGGCAAAAGCATCCCGATATCCAGAAAGAGCGGGGAAGAATGCGACCACCATAATCTCAATGATGCCGAGGATCATACCCCCAAGGACTGCTCCCTGAATGGAACCTATGCCACCAAAAACAGCAGCTATAAATGCCTTAAATCCTGGAATTACTCCCATAAATGGGTGGATTTGGGGATATCTCAAGGCCCACATAATCCCTGAAGCCGCTGCCAAAGCTGAACCTAGGGCAAAGGTAAGAGCTATGACTTTATCCACCGAAACCCCCATGAGCCGCGTTGTTTCAATATCTTTAGAGATGGCCCGCATAGCCAGTCCTGGCTTGGTTTTATAGACAATCCAGAGCAACCCCAAAACAAGCGAGAAGGTAACGACCGGAACAACTATAGCCAAAGGCAGTATACGAACTCCACTCACCTTAATGATCTTCACCAGCCAAGCAGGCTGCACAACAGGTCGCGGCAGACCTGTGAAGACCACAAGGCCCAAATTCTCTATAAAGAAGGAAACGCCAATCGCGCTGATAAGGGCGGATATTCGGGGCGCGTTTCGAAGAGGGCGATAGGCAATTCTATCTACCAGAATCCCGCAGAACGTAGAAAGGATAACTGCGAGAGCAACCGCAATACCCCATGGCAACTTGGCTAGGGAGACAGAGAAAAACACAAAATAGGCACCAAGCATAAAAATATCACCATGGGCGAAGTTAATAAGTCGCAAGATGCCATAAACCATGGTGTAACCTATTGCTATAAGGCCATAAAGAGAGCCGAGGGTAATGGCATTAAATAGATGCTGAATAAACATATTCAGGCTCACAGCAACATCCCCCTTGAGAAAAGGCAGGAAGGAAAGGTTTCCTTCCTGCCTTCATAGAAATTAAAATAATCTGAAAAGCAACACGAAAGGAACTATTACATTTCAGGTTTTACTGTTCCGATAAAGGTCTTTTTACCATCCTTGATCATAACGATACCCACTTCTTTTTCAGCATCATGAGTTTCGTTGATGGTAGTGTTTCCAGTTACACCCGGGAAATCCTTGGTTTCAGCCATAGCCTTGGTGATGGCTTCGGGCTCCGCAGCGCCGGCTCGCTTGATAGCGTCGATAACCAAAAGGTAGGAATCGTATCCAAGAGCGGCATTGACGTTGGGATCTTTGTCTGGGTGACCTTTCTTCCAGTTTTCGGTAAATTGTTTCGCGAGGGGGTTCATGTCAGTCATTGAAGGGTCATAGGGGAAAGTGGTGTGCATGAAACCTTCAACGGCCTCTCCACCAATAGCGACTATTTCGGGGTTATCCATGGCATCGCCGCCCATGATCTTGAATTCTGCACCAAGTTCGGCAGCCTGTTTCATAATGATAGCGCCTTCGGCGAAGTAAGAAGGAATAAACATAATGTCAGGTTTTTTGCTGATTATTTCTGTAAGCTGCGCCGTGAAATCCTGGTCGCCTGTGTTGTACTTAAGCTCTGCAACAATCTCTGCCCCCAATTTCAAAAAGGACTGTTTAAAAAATCCAGCCAAACCTACACTATAGTCATTAGAAACATCAACGAGAGTTGCGGCTTTTTTCGCCCCGAGTTCCCTGATAGCATAAGTTGCGGCGGCGGCGCCCTGGTAGGGATCTATAAAGCATGCGCGGAAATAATATTTTTTACCCTGGGTTACGAGCGGGTTTGTACAAGATGTCCCCATAACGGGGATCCCTGCTTTTTCTGCCACTTCTCCGCCAGCCATAGCAAGAGAGGATCCATAGGTTCCGATAATGGCAACAACTTTTTCTTTCTCGATCAGTCTTTTTACCGCATTTGCGGACTCGACTTTGTCTGACTTGTTATCCACTACTATGAGTTCTACTTTCTTGCCTAACACTTCCGCGACTTCTTCGTGAGCCATTCTCACGCCATCCAGCTCAAGCTGGCCGCCAAAAGCATTTTGCCCTGTCAGAGGAAGAAAAACTCCTATGCGAATCGTGTCTTGAGCAAAGGCCATTCCTCCCAACAGCAGAACCATTGCTAACGCTAACCCAATCCTTCGCAGCTTCATAAATCAAACCCCTCCTTTTAATATTATTAAAAGAGAAAGAATCTATGACACATAAAGCCTATATAATTATACACGAATATTGAGTCTGGCAATGGATTAAATTCCCACTGGGAAGTAACTTATGATAAAGCAGCTAATCTTTTTCCCCGGAAAGCCGGGATATCTCTCGCTGAAAGCTTGACAGATCTGTAAACTCACGGTAAACAGAAGCAAAACGAACGTAGGCAACCTTATTTAACTGCTTCAGTTCCTCCATTACTCGCTCCCCTATGAGAGAAACCGGAATTTCACCATATCCGCCAGACCGAAAACTTTCTTCTATTCTGGAAGCTACTTCTTCAATCTGTTCTAAAGATACGGGAAGCTTCTCACAGGCCTTGCTGATTCCTCTAGTGATTTTTTCACGGTCGAAAATTTCCCTGCTGCCATTTTTTTTAATGACCCGCAACGTTCTCTTTTCCTCTACCTTTTCATAGGTTGTAAATCGGGCCAGGCATTCAGGGCATTCTCGCCTACGGCGCACCACCCGTCCCTCGTCCGCGGTACGAGTCTCAATTACCCGAGTTTCCATAGCTCCACACTTGGGACATCTCATAGATAACTCTCCTCCAATATCTGTAAAAATAAAAGCCGGGCACAAACCCGGCTTTTATTTTACATGAAGAACTAATCTACAAGAGACTGCAGATAGGATTGGACCCTGGATTTGACCCTTTTCCCCTCTGCCCTACCACGGATTTCCCCCATTAAACGGCCCATTACACGGCCCATATCCTTGGGACCCGTAGCTTTGACAGCAGCTGCAGCCCTTTCAATCATTTCATCAAGCTCTTTGTCAGAAAGCTGCTCTGGAAGATATGTTTCAAGAAACACAGCTTCACGCAACTCTTCTGCGGCTCGCTCGGCAGCTCCCCCTGCGGTATATTGCTCCGCGGCTTCTTGTCTCTGTTTAATGAGACGCTGGATAAGGGCAACAATATCATCGTCAGCAAGTTCCGTCGTACGGCCCTTTTCCGTCTGAGCCTTTTGTATTTCTGATTTCAACATTCGTAACACAGAAAGCTCAAGCTCATGTCTTGTTTTCATAGCTGCAACGAGATCTTTCTGAATACGTTCCGACAGATTGCTCACCTTAACTTACCCCCTGGATCTGCTCCGTCGTTTTCTGGCCGCTTCGGCCCTCTTTGCTTTTTTCACTTCGCTCGGTTTCTCATAATGCTCACGTTTCCGTGCCTCTCGAAGGGTTCCAACTTTCGAAACCTCACGCTTGAAGCGCCTGAGCGCATCTTCAAGGGACTCGTTATCTTTCCGAATGATCGTTGTCATACAGGATCCCCCCTTTCTATGCCACCCACATTGACTAACCTGGTGGCCAGCGGAACGATCGTCCCGCCAACAGGTGAACATGAAGGTGGGGGATTGTTTGTCCGGCTTGTGCACCACAGTTAATAACCAGCCTATAACCGCCATCACCCAGATCAAGTTCCCGGGCAACTTCTGTTGCTGCTCCCATAAGATCTGCCCAAACCTCACCTTCGAGAACTTCGGCAGCAGACCCTACGTGCTTTTTGGGAATAACAAGCACGTGAACAGGAGCCTGAGGATTAACATCTTCAAAAGCTATAACCTTAGAATTTTCATAAACTATTCGGGCGTCCAAAGCTTTTTCGGCTATTTTACAGAAGAGACAATTCCTGCTCACTAAAACCCACCTCTCAACTTCAGGTTATTCTATACTAGATTTTTCTTCTGGACAATAGACTTAACCCAAACTGTTCCCTTTAAAACAGGCAAACTAAGAAATAATTTTCAAGACTTCAACAAATCAGTTCGTTTACACTCTTTATTATACCAGTCAAAAATTAATCATAAACTATAAATAAGTACTATCCATAAAGTTGTTCTGAATCATATGACCTGGTCAAAGTTTTTATAATGCGCCCCGGCGAGACCATTTGGGGAACAACCGCTTTCACAAAAAAGGGGGTCAGGCCTGTGGATCCAGTTTCCGCAGCATCTTCTATGAACACAGAAATTTCTTCTCCAACCCACTGAGAACAATATTCTCTAAAAAGCTGTTCTCCCATTTCCATGACCTTATGGACCCGTTCCTGCACAACATGTCTGGGAAGGTGATCATCAAAAGATGCCGCCCTGGTCCCCTCTCTAGAGGAGTAAGGGAAAACATGAACCTTTCCAAAAGCGACTTCTTTCATAAAAGACAGGGTGTTAGCGAAGGCCCTTTCATCCTCTCCTGGAAAACCCACAAGAACATCTGTACTGATATGTATTCGAGAGCCGAGATAATGCCGCGCCCTCTCCACAGAAGCCATATATTCCAATGGAGAGTATCCCCGTCTCATTCTCTGCAATACAGTGTCATCGCCACTTTGGAGGGGGAGATGGAGATGGGGGCAAAACTGAGGCGTCTCAGCCAGCGCTGAAAGCAATTCGTCATTTATCCCAAAGGGTTCCAGGGATCCGAAACGAATACGTTCGACCCCCGGAATTGCTCCTGCCTGTCGTACCAATTCCCCTAGGGAAACTTCCCCGAACTGGCCGTAGAGACCGAGATGGACGCCTGTAAGTACAACTTCAGTGCATCCTGAATCCGCTATGGAGCGAACCTCTTCAAGCACGCTGTTCAATGGCCTGCTTACAGGTTCCCCCCTAACAAAGGGAATGACACAATAGGAACAAAAATGATTACATCCGTCCTGAATCTTGACAAAGGCCCTGCTGTGAAGAAGGGGCTGGAATTGGAAAAGATGATCCCATTCTTCGCTATGAAGAATATCATTTCTCACAATAGTTAAGGGTAATGGTCTTTTTTCCCCGAGAGCGTGGTTCAACAGTGAGGGAATCTGCCATTTCTGCCTGTTGCCCACAAGAAGGTCAACCCCAAGGCGCTGGGCAAGATTAGGGTCTGCCTTTTGAGCCCAGCAGCCCGTAGCCACAAGAAGAGCTTCAGGAGATTGCCTTCGCAGCCGCCTGAGAAGCTGGCGACTTTTTTTATCCGCAATTGCCGTCACAGTACATGTGATCAGGACTGCGGCATCATAGGGCGGCGCCTTCACTATTTCGGCACCTGTCCTCTTTAACATGGAGGCCAGGGAATCCGCTTCAGACTGATTGGAGCGGCACCCCATGGCCATAATATTGATCTTTTTTCCTTGCAAGGCGCCCTTCATTTTCTGGTTACTGCCACTCCCCACCACTCATTTTGTTCAAGTTCATCTATGATCTTCAAACCCGCTTTGCCAATGGCCTCCGTAAACATTATCTTTTCTTTAACTAGAAGTCCTGAAAAAATAGCAATCCCGTCATCTTTTAACACTGCGGGGACATGAGGCACCATCGAAATAAGGGGCTCAATGATAATGTTCGCCATTAACAGGTTGACCTGGTGGTTAAAATCTTTAAGCAAGTCTCCTTCTTTCAAATCTACTTCTTCTCTGAATATGCCGTTCAGCTCCATATTATTCAGCACTTCGTCCAAAACAGCGGGATCCAGGTCCCTCGCATAGACCTTGCCGGCACCAAGGCGGATCGCCCCAATAAAGAGAATGCCTGACCCTGTTCCGATATCAGCCACATCCCAGTGTGGTTTCATATGGCGTTCCAAAAGGGTCAAAGCTATTTGAGTACTCTCATGATACCCTGTGCCAAATGCGGAGCCAGGATAGATGTAAAGCGGTATGCGGTCCCTGGGTTCCGAACCCCGATGCCAGGGTGCGAGGACAACAAACTCCTCCCCTACCGGCAAAGGAGGAAAAGCCTCTTTCCATTCAGTATGCCATTGCCGATTTTCTATTTTCCCCATATCGACGGCAGTTATGCCTGATAGAGGCTCAATAATACGATTGAGCTCATCAAGCCAGTAGCCTAGGTCATGGGAGGTTCGATAATAGATGCGGAGAAGAATCTTTTCGGGGCTTTCATGCTCTTCAGAGCCTATTCCGCCAGAAAGATCGGCGAGAGAAACCATTTCCTCTTCAAGTCCTGTTTCTCCTTCCAGGGTTATATACCACCAGAAACTTTCTGCTCCGGCCATAATTCGTCCTCCTCTATAAAAACTTTGGTAAAAAACGGGGAGGCGTAGGCCCCCCCGGCAAGTTTTGAGTCTACCACGAAGAATTCAAAAATGCAGCCCTTTCTCAAGAACCGAAAAGGTTTCTAAACTTAGAAAACAGACCTTCGTCCTTTACTTCAAGCTCCATCTCCTTGGCCAAACCTTCAATCAACGCTTTTTGTTTTTCTGTAAGACGGGTGGGAACTTCTACCGTTACATGGATGAACAGGTCTCCCCGGCCTCGGCCTCCTCTAAGTCTGGGCATTCCTTTGCCGCGAATACGGAAGACTTTTCCTGGCTGGGTTCCCGAAGGAACCTCCAATTCCTCTACCCCATCTATCAACGTTTCCAGGCGAATCATCCCTCCCAGGGCTGCCGTTGGAAAAGCAATGGCCTCTTTCTTATGAAGATCTGACCCGTCTCTCTTAAAGACGGGATGGTCTTCTATGTTAACGACAAGATAAAGATCCCCTGGCGGACCGCCGTTAATGCCAGCCTCGCCTTCACCATGGATGCGCAACCTTGTGCCAACGTCCACACCGGCTGGAATTTTCACTTTAACACGATGGAGGTTCCGCGTCCGTCCCTGGCCGTTACAAGAAGAACACTTATTCCTGATAAATTGGCCAGACCCGCCACATTCAGGACAGGGAGAAACAGAAACGAACTGCCCAAAAGGAGTTTGCTGGCGAATTTCCACCTGGCCCGTACCTCCACAGCGTGAACATCTCTCTGGCGACGTCCCTGGTTCTGCGCCGCTTCCGTTACACCGAGCGCAATTATCCCATCGGGGGATCTCCACTTCATGATCTAGCCCAAGAGCAGCGTCTTTGAGGCTGATTGTAACTCTCATTTCAAGATCCGCGCCTTGGCGGGGTGCTCGGGGGTCGGCTCGGCGCCGCCCCATTCCCCCACCGAATATATTTTCAAAGAGATCTCCGAAAACATCCCCCATACCGCCAAAACCATCGAAGGGACTGCCGCCTGGAGGCATATCGCCCACAGTACCAAACTGATCGTACTGGGCACGCTTCTGAGAGTCGCTTAAGACCTCATAGGCCATATTGATCTTCTTGAATTTCTCCTCAGCATCGGCATTACCTGGATTTGCATCAGGGTGATATTTCCGAACAAGCTGACGATAGGCCTTTTTAATATCAGCTGACGAGGCATCCCGGGGAACGCCAAGTATTTCGTATAGATCTTCCTGCGTACCGGGAGATGGCACTTCAAATCACCCCTTACGCCTGACCCTGATCGCTGAACTCTGCGTCTACGGTCTCTCCGGCGCCTGAAGCTTCCTGAGTTCCTTCTCCTTCGGCACTGGAGGAGGCATTTGCCTGGCTATACAACCGCTCAGAAAACTCCTGAATTTCTTTTATCAAGGTTTCCTTGGCAGCTTTCATCTTCTCCAGATCGCCGCTTTCAAGAGCTTTCTTTATCTCTTCAACAGCGGTATTGATCTTGCCCTTCTCTTCAGCTGAGATTTTGTCGCCATGATCCCGGATAAGTTTTTCTGCCTGATATATTATGCCGTCTGCCTCATTTTTGAGTTCAGCTGCTTCTATTCTCTCCCTATCTTCACTTTCGTGCTCTGCTGCCTGGCTTTTCATCTTCTCTATTTCTTCATCAGAAAGCCGTGAGGACTGAATGGTGATCCGCTGCTCCTTGCCCGTGCCTTTATCTTTTGCTGAAACGTTAAGGATTCCGTTTGTGTCGATATTGAAAGTCACTTCTATCTGGGGAACGCCGCGAGGGGCTGCCGGAATCCCGTCGAGCACAAAGCTTCCAAGTTTTACATTATCTGCCGCCATAGGGCGCTCTCCCTGCAATACCAAGATCTCTACCTGGTTCTGATTATCAGCCGCAGTGGTAAAGACCTGGCTCCGTGATGTAGGGATGGCTGTATTTCGTTCGATGATCTTGGTAAATACACCGCCAAGGGTCTCGAGACCTAAAGAGAGAGGGGTTACGTCCACGAGAACTATATCATGATGGTCTCCCGTCATAATAGCACCCTGAAGAGCGGCGCCAGCCGCAACACATTCGTCTGGATTGATGCCTTTCGTGGGTTCTTTGCCAAGAAGATCCTTAATTTTCTTCTGCACCATGGGCATTCGGGTGGAACCGCCAACGAGCAATATTTTATCCAAATCCTTTGCGGAAAGGCCAGAATCGCTCAATACCCGATTTACAGGGCCTTCCACCCTGGCCATAAGGTCTTGGGTCAGCTCTTCGAACTTGGCCCGGGAAAGGGACATTTCGAGATGTTTAGGCCCAGTTTCATTTGCCGTAATAAAGGGCAGGGATATGGTAGTTTCCGGCATGGAGGAAAGTTCCACCTTGGCCTTCTCCGCCGCTTCTCGCAAGCGCTGCAGCGCCATGCGGTCATTCTTCAGGTCGATGCCTTCCAGCTTCTTGAATTCAGCGACCATCCACCCTACGATACGACTATCCCAATCGTCGCCGCCCAACATATTGTCGCCGGAGGTGGCAAGCACTTCGCACACGCCCTCACCTACGTCAAGAATGGATACATCAAAGGTTCCGCCGCCCAGGTCAAAAACAAGCAGCTTGCTTTCTCCCTGCTTTGAATCTCCATAGGCAAGGCTTGCCGCGGTGGGTTCATTGATAATCCGAAGCACTTCAAGTCCGGCAATGGTACCGGCATCCTTCGTCGCCTGGCGCTGAGCATCGGTAAAATAAGCCGGAACCGTTATAACTGCCTTTGTCACAGGTTCGCCAATATAATCCTCAGCATCCCGTTTCAATTTCTGCAGTATCATGGCAGAAATCTCCTGTGGAGTGTAGGCTTTGCCGTCAATCTGAACTGTTTTTTCACTTCCCATGTCCCTTTTAATAGAAAGGATGGTGCGATCCGCATTAACGATGGTCTGCCGTTTGGCCAGCTGACCAACGAGCCGTTCCCCATCCTTAGTGAAAGCTACCACTGAGGGCGTTGTTCGCGCCCCCTCCGCATTCGATATAATAGTTATGTTATCTCCTTCTTTAACAGCTATACAGCTGTTGGTCGTTCCTAGGTCTATTCCCACTACCTTTGACATACATATCACCTCTAGAAAAGAGTATAATTTTCTGCGAAATTCTTAATTGAGCTCTATACTAAGCATCTTGATTCGCTTCTTTGTTTCCTCTATATTTGCCAACCTTAACTCTGGAGGCTCGAATCACCTTGTCGGCCATTCTGTAGCCTTTCTGAAGTTCCAATATAACAATCCCATCTTTTTCAGGATCTTCCACATCCTCTATTCCTACGGCCTCGTGGCAAGCCGGAGAAAAAACTTCTCCCTCTGTAGGGATCTCAGAAACCCCAACACTCTCAAGCACCGATAGGAATTGGCGGCGAACCATAGCAACTCCCGTTCGAATATCCTGTTCCTCAGTTTTCTCTGACTGGCTCAAAGCCCTGTCGAGGTTATCGAGAACTGGCAAAAGCAGCAAAACAATCCGCTCTCCAGCCAAACGAATGTACCGTTCCTTTTCTCTATCCACTCTATTTTTGAAGTTATGGAAATCGGCTCTGGCTGAGGCGGCAGCAGTTCTCAATGCTTCATTCTCACTTTTAAGCTCTTCTATAACTTTTTCCATTTCTTCTTTTTCCCTTGTTACAATTTCAAGGATCTTTTCTTGAGGAAGCTCTGCAGTCTCTACCTTTTCTACTGCCTCTTCCATAGGAGAATCCTGAGCCTGAAAATCCTTATCTCCAGGGGTCATAGAACACAAACCTCCTTATTTTATGAATTCGTATCGTCTTCTTCAATATCTGCCATCATCGCTTCAAGAACAGCAATGGTTTTTTCATAATCCATTCTCATGGGGCCAATAATGCCCAAAACAGTTTTGCGCCCTCTCTTGCGGGACGGAACCATAAGAACAGAACAATTTTGCATGCCGACTTCCGGGTTTTCGTCCCCGATAGTCACGCAGACTTCTCCGCCAACTGAGCATCGCCCCACCATTTCAACGAGGGACGACTCTTCCTCGAGAAGGGATATCACGGCCTGAAGTTTGCTGACATCCTGAAAATCCGGCAAGCTTAAAATATGCTGAGCGCCGCCAGTAAAGAGCTTGTAATTATATTTTTGTAATAAGGCGTCCATCTGAAGGATTGCGGCACGGCATGCACTGGAAAGCTTTTCAAGCCCCTCGAGTACGTAAGAGTACAACACTTCGCGGACTTCTGACCACGGATGCCCCACAGCTACCATGTTAATCCGCCTAGCCAGCTCATCCAGAGAATCCTGTGAGAGTTCGCAAGGTAACGTTACCATATTATGGTGGACAAGCCCGCCTTCGAGAATAAGTATGACCAAAACGGCATTGCCACCAAGACACAAAAAATCAACCCTCTGTATCTCCACTTCGTGAAGGGAAGAAATAGCAGCCACTCCCACATAATTTGTAACACGACCGAGAAGTTGAGAGGCATATGAAAGAAGGGATTCTATCCCCTGCTTCTGATCGCTTATGCCATTCCGCCAGTGTTCAAATCCTATTGGGGGAACCCTTCTTCTATGTAATATGGAATCAACGTAAAGGCGATAGGCCCTGGATGTAGGAAGACGCCCTGCAGAAGTATGAGGCTGATAGAAGTACCCCATCTGCTCAAGATCGTACATTTCATTACGAACAGTAGCGGCACTGCACCCTCTCAGATATTTACGGGCAATAGTTCTGGAACCAGCAGGCTCTCCAGTCTGGATATACTCATATACAACGGCTAGAACAATCTCGAGTTGCCGCTCGGTAAGCATGAATCTCCCCTCCTTTTGAGGGTGTATTAGCACTCTGTGTCAATGAGTGCTAGCCTCACTATTTACAAAAGGTAGATTATCAACCCTTAGAAGTATTGTCAAGACTGGTCAACCTTTTTGTTCTTCCTTCAATTTTCTGTTATAAAGGTTGACATAGATAACAATAAGGAGGCTTTATGATGGCTACCCAATATAAACATACGACAATTCTTTTAGCCCGGCACGGAGAATGCCAAGGGAACAGAGAGGAACGATTCAGGGGTCGGATCGACTACCCACTGAATGAACGGGGGCTGGAACAGGCAAGAGATCTTGGGAAAGCCATCATCCCCTTCTCCCCTTCGGCTATATATTCGAGTCCGCTATTGAGGGCACGGCAGACAGCCTCTGAAATAGCTGACGCCTGCAGCAAGAATGAAGTTATGATTCATGAAGGGCTCAACAATATATATTTTAGCAGCTGGGAAGGACGTCTCAAATCAGAGATTGCTTTTGAATACTCCCATGAATGGAATATATGGTTGACCAGCCCTGAAAGGCTTGCCCTGCCTGGGGCCGAAACACTCATTGAGATACAGCAGCGATCTTTTGCTGCTCTAAAGGAACTTGTGGTAAAACATGAAGGAACAACCTTTGTCCTCGTTTCCCACCGCACTGTTCTTAAACCCCTTATCGCCGCTTGTCTGGGAATACCTGTACCCTATTTCTGGAAAATACATATGGACACCGCTTCATACAGCGTCCTTATCTATGACCCTAAACGAGGATACGGCCTTTTCTGTTTAAATCAGACATCCCATTTAAAGAAGGTTGTCACCGAGTGGATTTAACCTTTTTCTTGACCTCCTCATCAAGAGGACTTATTATCTTTGTGCTTCACCTTCTTTAAAAATATTCTGAGAAAGGGATCTGTGCATTGGCTACATACGAATTAAAGATACTTAATAGCGACGATCTTTTATCATTAATAGCAAAGATCGGGGCTGACCCCCGATCCGCGGCGTACTTTTTGCCCAAAAGGGAAGTTCTTTCCTTTTGGATCCCCCAGGTCGATTTTCGCGCAGCCGCCTATTTAAAGCAGGAAATGCTCGCCCGAGGGGGCGATGCTATAGTGCACCGCAACGTTATTGATGGAAGAACGAAGAGAAGCGACGTTCTGTTAATTGGAACAGAAGGCCAGTACAAGGCTATCTTCCCCAAGCTGGAAGCCATGTCATGCTGGGGACTCGATACACTGCGCAAAGCCCTTTATGCCGCCTTTCGGAAAAGCCATATTGCCGCGTGGGACATTACCCTGCCAGGCGGCCGCACCCTTGGTCTCGGCAAAGGGAAAACGAAGATCATGGGCATCCTTAACATAACTCCGGATTCCTTTTACTCAGACAGCCGGCTTTTCACTGCCGACATAGAAGAGATTCTTATAAGGGCTCAAAAAATGATCGACGCGGGCGCCCATATCCTCGACATAGGGGCAGAGTCTACCCGACCCGGATCCGAACCAATTTCAGAAACAGAAGAAAAAGGCCGTCTGCTCCCAGTACTTCGAGCTCTTAGAAAAAAATTTCCTGAACAGGTTATCTCTGTAGACACGTATAAAGGGAATATCGCAAGGGTCGCAGCAGAGAATGGAGCAGATATCATTAATGATATATCAGGGTTTACCCTCGACAGCGACATGCTTCAGGCAGTTGCCGAAACAGGGCTTCCCTATGTGTTGTCCCATATCCAAGGCACACCCCAAACCATGCAGTCAAATCCTTTTTACAACAATGTCGTTGAAGAATCCATTGATTATTTTGAAAAGAAACTCCAAGAACTGGAAAATGTGGGGGTTTCGGCAGATCGCGTTATAATTGACCCTGGGATCGGATTTGGGAAACGTTTACAGGACAATCTCCGTATCCTTAAGTCTATCCAATCCTTTCGAAGTCTTGGGCGCCCACTTCTTATAGGTCATTCAAGGAAAGGATTTATCAAGAACATCCTTAATAAAGAAAACCCTGAGTCACGCCTTTATGGGACCATGGCCGTTTCTGCCTATTGTGCTGGAGAAAAGGTTGAACTTGTGCGGGTTCATGACGTAGAGGCAAGCCATGACGTTTTAGAAGTGATCGATGCCATAAGGGAGGCAGAATTGTGATGCGCCTAGCGCTAGGTATTGGAAGCAACGTCGGCGACCGAATGAATAACTTGAGGAAAGCAGTACAGCTTCTCAAGGAAAAGGGCGTTGTCATCATTGCTAAAAGTGACATTTTTGAAACGGCGCCTATGGGAGTGACAGATCAACCCCGTTTTTTAAACGCCTGTATCGTTGTTGATACAAAATTTGATCTTGAAGAGTTACTCTCCGTTGTAAAGTCTATAGAACAGGAAATGGGACGTGTCCACAGATTGCGATGGGGACCCCGGGAAATAGATATCGATCTTTTACTTCTGGAAAACGGTGAAGTGCTGGATAGCTCAACGCTCAAGGTTCCCCACCCGGAAATGCATAAAAGAGCTTTTGTTCTTATGCCCCTTGCGCAAATAGCTCCGGATTGGATACATCCCCTGTTGAAGGTTTCTGTAAAAAAACTGGCAGAAGATATTCACTCGCAAGATGAAACATTGCTAAAAATATCCAGTCTGTAGCAGGAGGTGTTTGGCGTTTATGCAATGTAAGAAGATTTGTAGAATTGCCATCATAGTAGCGGCAGCTAGCCTTCTTCTTTCTCTCTCTGCCCTGGCAGCGGCAAATCCGCTCCAGGTATACTCAGTGCCAGGACATCCCCTTGCGCTGACAGTTCAGAATAGAAAAGGGATCATAGAAGAGGCCTGGCTTAGATCTCCTGCGGGCCTCCATCCCCTCAAGATCCTTCAGGGCAAGCGAATCACAGACAGCACCTGGTGTTTACCTATAGCGGACAATGACTTATGCGCAGATCTCATCTGGAAACTTTCTTTTACAGATCCTGATACGACAAAAAGTTATTTCCTCTGGATCACTGCCCTTACGGAAACTCCAAGGGCATGGCTTGCCGTCACGCCGGCAGGACGGTCTCGCTGGGACTCATTGCCTCTTCATTTAACCATACCAGACGATGTCTTTCTTTACATGTCTCCTACTCTTCCTGCCTATGCTGAACTGGGAGACCTGGAACAAAACAAATTACCCCTTCTGACTTTTGTATACACTGTTGGACTCACACTAGACGGGCCTAATTTTGTCCTCGTCCCAGAAGTTTATCGCCAGCTTCTGCCCATTGCTGATCTCGTTCGCAAAGCTGAAATAAACAGCACCATACGATCGTGCTATGGCAGGCTTTATGATGATTTTGAGAAAATGGGGAAGGGGCAATCACCTTCAAGAGAAGCGATCATTAATTTTAATTGGAAAAAGATTCTCAGCATAAACTGGCAAAACTAACCCCCGGCTGCGCCGGGGGATTCACTGTGCTTATACGTATTTAAGTAACGCTAATTTGTGGCGTCAATTCCCTTTGACCGGCTGTCCTTCATACAGACTGTTCTCCCCACAGCGTCTTTCAGACATCTCTGTATCTCCATATCAAGGTTAGGGATCTCAGTCTGGGTGTAGTCTTTAAGCAGAAAAATTATTTCCCGGAGATTAGGAACTTCCCCTAATTCGTAGCCCTTGGCAAAGATCACTTCGTGCTTCTCATTAAGAATGATATTTACCCTCGCTGAAAACCCCTCTTTCTCTACAAACACCCCATATTGCCTGGCAACATCTCCATGGGGCCAGAAATCAGAAAGAAATTGAAGTTTTTTTATGCCAAGGGCATCACTCCAGGCTTTTTTCGCCGCAAAGGAATCTACACTCAGGGCAAAGGGCAGGGTGTTAAGCCTTTCAAAGAGCTTTATATGAGCATCTATAGAGTTAACCTGGGCTTGACAGACCTCTGTCCAGGCTAAAGGATGAAATGAAAGCAGTATATTTCTTCCTTTTAGCGAAGAAAGGGTTACATATGTTCCAAATTGATCTTTCAGACAAAAATCGGGACCTTCATACCCCATCTGGATCAGATCTAGCATATGGACTTCCCCCCCTTTAAAAAGTACACCTATTATGCCATAGATGTAATACAACCTTCAATAGTCTTAATTTTTGCCATTCTCTTAAACAAAGGAGCTTTATCCCCTTTATAAGCGTCCATATTCTCTTCAAAGGCAGCTCTGCCTTCCTGGCGATATAGAACCCCAAGGGGAAAGCTATCACTTTTAAGGGCCAGAGCCAGGGCTGCTTTCTGATCGGCAGAATTATGGCTGTCGCCAATATAATAGGTATTCTCTTTAAACCACTTATACGTATTCACCTTGTTAAAGGATACGCATGGTTGAAAAATATCAAGCAAAGCATATCCTTTATGTTGAACAGCCTGCTCTATAAGAAACGCCGTTTCTTCTACATCACCGGCAAAAGCCCGGGCCACAAAGGTGGCACCAAGAACAATGGCCACAGCTAAGGGATTAAAGGGCACAGACATTACACCATGTACCTGAACAGGCGTTTTAAAACCGAGAAAACTTGTTGGGGACGCCTGACCTTTTGTCAAGCCATAAACCATGTTGTCATAAACAATGTTTGTAATGTCAGGGTTTCTTCGAATAGTATGGATAAAGTGATTTCCTCCTTCTCCATACATATCGCCATCACCGCCAATAGCGACAACATTCAATAAAGGGTTTGCCGCTTTAATTCCTGTAGCGTTTGAGAGTGCCCTGCCGTGAAGTCCATTGAAAAAATGACATTTCATAAAATGAGGAGTCTTTGCCGCTTGTCCAATTCCAGTAACGATAACCACATCCGCAGGTTTCCATCCCAACCTTGTAAAAGCTATCTTTAAGGCATCAAGTATGAGGAAATCTCCACATCCGGGACACCATGACATATCAGCAGACGGAAGATCAAAGATTGTCGAGTTCACGACAACACCTCCCCTATAAAACATGAGTCCAGATCTCTCGCTATCTGTTCTACTGAAAATTGCAAACCAGAGTAATATCCAAGCACATAGTCTGGCTCCCTGCCAATTTCACTCTTTAAAAGGCGGGCAAATTGCCCTCTATTATTTCCCTCTACAACAACGATCCTTTGAGCTTGTTCAAGTCTCTCTCCTAGATTTTCCGGAAGGGGGTAAAGTTGCTGAAAATGCATGAGAGCCACATCCGAACGCCCAATATAATCAAGAGCCTCTTCAAGAATATGAAAAGTTGAACCCCACCCTATAATAAGAGTTCTATAGTCCGATGGGCCCACAAATAATGGCTCTTCCGCTTCAACCTTCATCTTTTCCAGTTTTCTGAAACGCTTTCGCACCATACGTTCACGAAGATCAAAGTCTTCATACACATGTCCGACCTCATCATGTTCGTGACTATCTGCACCTACAATGCCTTTGCCATAGCCAGGAATGCCTCTTGGAGAAATGCCGTTACTTGTAATTTCATAACGCCGATAATCTTCTTCCGTTTCAATAATCGCAGAGGGGATTACGGCAGCTTTCACATCAGGAATGGGGATATCGTAATAAGAATTGAGAAAATATTGATCTGTCATAAGTATCACAGGAATTTGATATGTTTCAGCCAGATAAAAAGCTTTTGCTCCCAACCTGAAAGCTTCTTCCAGAGTGGCTGGTGCCAGTACAGCCCTTGGAAACTCTCCATGGCCCCCGCATAATGCCACATCCAGATCTCCCTGTTCCGTTCGAGTAGCCATCCCAGTAGCCGGGCCAGGACGTTGCGCAAGATGTATAACCACAGGTGACTCCATCACTCCCGCCAGGCTAATTCCTTCACACATGAGGTCAAAACCGCCTCCTGAAGTGGAAACCATTGCCCTCGCTCCTGCATAGGAAGCCCCTAAAGCCATGTTGATCGCTGCTAATTCGTCCTCAGCCTGTTCTACAACAATCCCCATTTCCTCTGCCTTTTGTGCCATGTAGGTTAAAACTCCCGTGGCTGGGGACATGGGATAGGCTGTTATAAAAGAACATCCTCCGGCAAGAGCCCCCAGAGAAATGGCATCGGTGCCATTCATCACCACTCTATGAGCTGAACGCATAACTGCTTCTGGTGGAAGGAGTATGGAATCTCCTTTTACAAGGGCACGCCCCACTTCATATCCTCTCTCTAGAGCAATTTTGTTCTTTTCCGCGATATCTTCTTTTTTTCCGGCAAATCTCTCGTCGCAAAAACCTTTTGCCCATTCCAGGCCTCCCTCTATAAGGCCTATAATCACCCCGGCAGCAACAAAGTTTGCAAAAATCCTACCTCCAATGTCCTTGGCAATCTGGACAATGTCTACATCGACCAAAGAACCTCCCAGGCTCTCTCCTTCCCCGCCCATTTCTTTACTGTCGCATATAATCACCGTCTCTTCTGAGATGCGTCGCAGAATGTTATCGCGAATACCAGGGCTTAAGGGCATTAGAATGTCGATACGGTCAACAAAGGCCCGTATTGGCCACGAAGATATTCTGATTTCTGTAGAATTGTTTCCCCCCCTGACTCGAGACATATATTCCCTGCTGGCAAAGACACTATACCCCGCTTGCCGAAAAGCTCCTATCAACAACTCCTCCACTGTCTGAACACCTTGTCCAGCAGCTCCGCACAGTACGATGGAAATATCTTTTGCAGCTTTGCGCAAAGGGATTCTGCTCATGTGACGCCTCCTCTCTCTTTTGTGGCATATTGTTATAGTACAAGTTTACACTATTCAGGCTAAAGCACTTTATGAAAAAAGAAAATCTACTATAATAGAGAAGCCATCATAGAATATCTAAACGGAGGTGTTTGTGTGTGGCCAAGTTTAAGTGCCTTGAATGCAAAAAAGAATTCGAATTGGAAACGACAGAAGTCGTTATGAAATGTGTCTATTGCGGAAGTCGTTATCTTTCGAAACTAGAAGGAGAGCCTTTAAAACGAGGCAAATCCTGGAACAGTAAATCATTCAGCGTTGGCGGCCCTAACAATTGACATATGAGAGGGGTCGGAACTTTAGAGAAAGTTCCGACCCCTTTCTATTTACGCTTTTGATTCATCTTTTACTTTTAAAGCGCGGAAGGATTCTCGAACCATAAGGATAGCCAAGACTAGAAGGATAATAGAAATGGATACCAGTAGATAGTTCGGAACTCCAGTCAGTTTTTCTTTGATCATGAAGAGCAAGGCGGCAACTGTAGTCGCCAACATAAACCACATGGGAATCATAAGGAAAGAGTTATCCTTCTTCAATCCCTTAACCACCCAGACCCCCACTGCCAAAAGAGCCAGGGCAGCAACTAGCTGGTTCGCCGCTCCAAACATAGGCCAAATAGCAGCCCAGGCCGGAATTGCTTTTCCATCCGGACCAACGGTTTTCACCAGCAGCAAAGCCATGGCGGCAGCTATGGCTACAATGGTTGACGTATATTTATCGACTTTCATATTCGTAAGCTCTTGTATCTGATACCGAGTCAGACGGGTTGCCGTGTCAAGAGATGTCAGCAAGAAAGAGTTAATGGCCAATCCTCCAAGAGATGCTCCTATTTTTGGATCAATGCCAAGAAGCCCCGCAAATTGGCCAAAGCCGTTAGCGTAGGTAACAACGGGTCCTCCTTCTAATATTTTCCCGCTAATCATAATTGTCCCGATAGCGATGACAGCCACAACCCCCTCAAGAAGCATCGATCCGAACCCGACCAGGGTGCTGTCTGTTTCACGCCGAAGCTGTTTTGAAGTCGTACCGCTTCCTACAAGAGAGTGAAATCCGGAAATGGCACCACAGGCCACTATGACAAAAAGCATGGGCCACATATATTGATCGCCCGCGACAAATCCTTTGAAAGCGGGGAGCTGAACTTCGAATTTTCCGCCGAAAACCATTCCGATAGCCCCAACAATAACTGCGAAATAAAGGAAGAATGATGCAAGATAGTCCCGTGGCTGCAACAGAAGCCATACAGGCAATACAGATGCGAGAAGAATATAAACAGCCAATATCCATCGCCATGTGGGCATAGAGTATGTGAAAACCCCCGCAACCCAGGTGGCATAGTTTCCGTACCAGCAGGCTCCAATGACAACAGGTACCATGACCAGCGTCATAAGCCAGAGGGGAGTGTTGTATTTATAGACAAGAACACCAAAGATAACAGCCATAAAGATGTAAAGAACACTCGAAAAGGCAACAGCAGTGTCAGCGGCAAAGGTATTGGCAGAGAGCTGCAAAAAGACCGCGACAACGAGAATAAGAGTTAAAATAGTAAAAACAAGGAAGAAGAACTTTCCGCGCTTGCCCACCCAATGGTCAACAACCTCACCTACTGACTTGCCGTTATGGCGCATAGAAGAAACAAGAGCCCCCATGTCATGTGGACCACCGAGAAAAGCAGAGCCAAGAAGGCACCACAAATACGCCGGGAGCCACCCAAACATACTGGCTGCAGTTATGGGGCCAACAATCGGTCCCGCCCCCGCTATGGATGCAAAGTGGTGTCCCAGCAATACTGCCGGATGGGCAGGACAGTAGTCGATGCCATCATACATAGTTTCAGCTGGGGTAGGATTATCGTCATTAAGGTCATAAATTCGAGCCATATACCGTCCATGAATACGATATACGACTGCAAAAAACACTAATGAAAAAATAAATAGCATCGCTAACATTTTTCTTCACCTCCCAAAAGATTTGGAAATAAAAAACTATCCGCACAAATCCCTGATTCTGTGGGCGCCATCACCCCCAAGTTTGAGAATTAACCATGTCCTTCGCCTTATTGACTAAAGGAGCAAGGTCTTTAATTTTGGGATCCCAGACTGCACCGGGCACATAAGAATACACTTCAAGAAAACCTCTGAAACCCCAAAAAAATGTTTTGACTTTCTTTTTAAAGGTCGGGATCTGTTCGATGAAAAGAAATCTTTGGGTCATTACATCAGGCAAGGGCTTCCACGTAGAAAAGATATCTGCTGCATCACGTACTCCCTGATGGGCCCAGACTACATAGTCGTATGCGTAGTATCGGCCGACTTCTCCTAAAAAGGAATCTTTTACGAAGGTTATCTTTCGAGATACACCCTTCATCTGCTTATAAGACCAGGGTTCGAATCCCCAATAGGTCCATAAATCCATGCTTTTATCTAAAAAAGACATGTCAACCATCTACGATCACCCCTGTGCGAATATTATACAACATACAAATAATTTTTTTCGCTGTGGGTTGAAATAATGAAGCAAGACAGCTATAATACGCTCTGTCGTGGGTGACTAGCTCAGTGGAAGAGCGCTTCCTTCACACGGAAGAGGTCACAGGTTCGAACCCTGTGTCGCCCACCATTTCTTTTTTAAATGTACTAATTTATTATAACTCCATTTCGATAGAAATATTTATCTTTTTTAGTTTTTTATAAAAATAGCGCACATATAAAATGCGGACACCCATATGATATGGGAGTCCGCATTTTATCCAGCCTTTTTATTAAAGACCTCTGAGTATAGTTTGGCTTCGCCCTGGCCCAACGCCTATGAGCTGTACCGGAACCCCTGTTTCTTTTTCTATATACTCTACATATCGTCGAGCCGCTTCGGGCAGCTTTTCGAAGTCTCTGCATCCAGAGATATCCTCTTTCCAGCCGTCCAAAGTGGTGTAAACTGGCGAAGCTTTTGCTAGCAGGGAAGTATTCGTCAGATAGTTTTCATGCTTCTCCCCATTCACCTCATAATGAGTACATATCTTGATTTTTTCAAAACCTGTCAAAACATCAAGTTTCGTGAGAGCTATGGAACTCATGCCATTTACACGCACTGCGTATTTAAGAGCTACCATATCAAGCCATCCGCAACGGCGTGGTCGACCTGTGGTCGCACCATATTCTCCGCCCCTATCCCGTAAAGTCTGGCCATGGTCCCCAAGGTCCTCTGTAGGGAAGGGGCCTTCCCCCACCCTTGTACAATAGGCCTTAACGACACCGATAACCCTGTCAACATCTGACGGACCTACTCCTAATCCTACACAGCCTCCAGCAGCAATGGGGGAAGAACTTGTTACGAAGGGATATGTTCCGTGATCAACGTCAAGGAGGGTTCCCTGGGCTCCTTCGAATAAAATCCCTTTACCTTCAAGCATCGCTTCCCTCAATGCCAAGGATACATCGGCAACATAGGGTTCCAGGGCTTTGCCCCAGGCTCGGGCCTGGGCATATATGTCATCAAAGGCTACTGGCTCCGCATTATAGACTTTCGTCAGCAAAAGATTTTTCAGCTCAAGGTTAAAGGAAAGTTTTTCCCGCAATATATCGGGATCAAAAAGATCTTCAATGCGAATTCCGCAACGATTGAATTTATCAACATAACAGGGTCCAATGCCCCGTCCCGTTGTCCCTATCTTTTTATCCTTGCTCCTGAACTGCTCGTCAGCTTTATCAAGTATTTTGTGGTAAGGCATTACTACATGAGCCGACCCGCTTATCATCAGACGAGCCCTATCTTTTCCCTGTTCCTGAAGGGTGTGGAGCTCCTTAAGGAGCTGTTCCGGATCCACCACGACTCCATTTCCCACTACACATAATTTACAAGGATAAAGCATCCCTGACGGCAAAAGGTGGAATACGTATTTTTCATCTTCGACAATCACCGTGTGCCCGGCGTTGGCCCCTCCCTGGTAACGGGCGAAAACCTCCACCCGATTCCCCAGAGCGTCAACTACACGCCCTTTACCCTCATCACCCCACTGGGCTCCTATAATAATCTCTACTCGTCCTTTCACTTTCAAGGCCTCCTCATCGTGCCCTTTTCTTCTTCGAGAAGTTCAGGCACCGTTACAAATTTTACGACGTTTATATTAGAATCGCAAAGTTCCTGTAAAAAAGGGATTGTATCAGGTCTGTTATGGCATATTGCCAAAACCCATCCTCTTCTCTTCGCGATAGTAATCGCCCTCTGAAATTGTTTTCTCATAAATTCAATATCTTTTTCATGGTCAAGAAACACTGAATTATACACTGCTGGAATCCCATAACAAAGGGCCATATCATAGGCAACAGAACACGAAGAGGTGCGACTGTCAACAAAAACCTTTTCTAATGGCCTAAGGGTTTCCATCAAGGCTTCCATTGTTTTCTTATCACTTGTGGCTTTCGAGCCTCTGTGATTGTTCATCCCCACTGCACCTGGCAAAAGGGCAAAAACGTCCCGCACCACTTTAGAGAGCGCCGGAGCCGACATACCAACTCCTATAAGTGAGGCTCCCTGGGACTTGTCTGCCAATGCTTCCATAGGCATGTGCACTAAATAAGGAATATTTTTTGACGCGGCAAGCCGGGCTGTTTCATGAGTGAATCGTTGATAGGGAATAATGGCCCACGTAACAGGGAGATCTATAGCCGCAATTTTTTCTGCCAGCGAATAGGAAAAACCAAAGTCATCAATTACGATAGCAATTACAGGAAGCGGCTCCCCCTCATCTCTATTCTCACCTTCTGCCTCTGCCTTGATTTCTGTATTAATCTCTTTTTCGCGGTCAAAGTTAGAGTGTGTAACAATATCACCACTAGAGGCAGAACCAAATGCAGGCTCAGATTGTGATTCCATCACGCTCTTCTTGTCTTTCCATAGATCAGCAGACAGAGGCTCAGTCTTCTTTTCTGATGATATAGGGATCGGCACTTGCCGCACATCATGCTTTTTCTCTTGTTTAGTCGATGTTAAAAGAAAAAGAGCTAAAAATAAAACAAAAACGCTAGACAGGATAAAGAGGAGGTCAATGGACCTCCCCCTTTTTTTCCATCTTTTTTTCACCATAAATTTTTCCTCTGATTACTTCTTCAAAAAAGGAGACGTTCCTTTTTCAAGCTTCACGAGCTCTTCTATAGCACGTTTCAACTGCACGTCCTTTTTGCGATCCGGATTGTATTCCCCCTCCACAGCAATCTGAGGGGTCAAGCCGATGTTGTCTATCACCTTATTTGAAGGAGTGTGATATCGAGCTATGGTAACATAAAGCCCCGAACCGTCTGACAGGTTGAAGAGGGTTTGTACAGACCCTTTCCCAAAGCTCTTCTTTCCAACGACCACTGCTCTCTCATGGTCCATAAGGGCTCCTGCCACTATTTCGGATGCGCTCGCACTGCCTTCGTTGATCAACACAACCAGAGGGAGCTCTGTCAATACCCCCGGCCGGGCATACAGCTTATCGTTCGCCCGTTCTACACGGCCTTCCATTCCCACCACCAGGCTCCCATCGAGGAAAAGATCGCTTACATCCACTGCAGCGCTTAGAAGGCCGCCACCATTGTTGCGAAGGTCAAGGATCAGCCCCTTAGCGCCCTTTCCCTCAAGCTCAACAATGGCGGATCGCACTTCATCCCCTGTTTTCTGCTTAAACTGTGAAAGTCTTATATATCCTGTGTCTTTTTCAAACATTTCCGAACGGACGGAAACAAGCTTAATGTTTTCTCTCATCAAATCAAAACGAAGCAATTTTTCTTCGCCCTCGCGGCGCACCCAGATAATCACAGAGGTACCTGCCGCGCCACGAAGACGTTTTACCACTTGCTGGGATTCCCAGCCAATAATAACATCTTCGCCTATCTTGACTATTTCGTCTCCCGGCTTCAATCCGGCCCTGTCAGCAGGCGTATCTTCTATGGGGCTAATGACCAAGGTCTTTCCATCCCTATGACCAAGATAAATGCCGAGTCCCCCGTATTCACCCTCCATTTCAATCTCTTCTTCCTTCAGTTCTTCGGGGCTTACGAATCGGGTATAAGGGTCGCCGTAGGCCTGAACAAGGCCTTTCATTGCACCGTAGACAAGGTCCCTTTCTTCTTTTTTCTTTTCTTCGCTATCTATCTGGTAAGTTTCTATAATAGCCCGGGCCTGCTTTATAAGCCAGAGGTTTTCAAGTTTGAAAGGCACGAAACGGGCCAGATCCTCCAAGTCTGAAGCATGGGCTCCCAAAAGAACTCCTGTAAGAACTACCCCTAAAATCAGTCCGAAGGCAACGCCTCTTAATCGTTTGAACATGCTATGTCTTTGCTCCTTTTCTCGTTACTGAGATGGTTATTGCAAATATTTCATCGGATCCCGCGCGTCGCCATTAACACGCACTTCGAAATGGAGGTGGGGCCCCGTACTCACCCCGGTACTTCCAACATGGCCGATCACTTGCCCCTTTGACACTCCCTGTCCTTCATCTACACCTGTGCTGGATAGGTGGGCATATACAGTGCTCAAATCCCTGCCATGATCTATAATAATGATCTGTCCGTAGCCTCGAAGCCACCCAACATAGAGAACTTCTCCGGGACCTGCTGCTCTTACCGCTGTTCCTCTTGGTGCCCTGATATCGATCCCCGTATGCATAGTCGTTGTTTTAAAAACAGGATGAACCCTCTTGCCAAAGGTTTCTGAGACTTCTCCTCGAAGAGGCCAATCCAGCCGTCCCCCGACAGGGACATAGGCAATAACTCTTGTAGGCTTCTCATTACGTTCGCGTTCTTTGGCAATAAGCTCCTGTTTCTGACGCATAAGACGGCGAATCGTATTTCCTACTTCCTGCTGGGCCTGCTGAAGTTCCCGGGCCGCCTGCTCATGAAGAGCTTTTTCCTTCCTTAACTTTCCCAAAAGGGCATTTCTTTTCTCTATCTCTGCCTTATAACGCTTCCGTTCGCCCTGCAGTTTTTTCTCCTGAGACTCAAAAAGGGCCTTCTGTTCCTCAAGTTCCTTTTTAGATGCCTCTATTTTCTCCCGGCTAAGGGCCAGGTCATCGATCATATTTTCATCTTCTCTGGCTATTTTACCAAGAAGTATAGAAGTAGACATAGCTTCATGAGCCGTTGATGCTGTTAAAAGAAGATCTATTTCTGCCATTCCTCCGTATTTGTAGATGGCAACAAAACGCTCTCTCAAATATCCTTTTATTTCCTCTATTCGAGCATCTGTTTTTTTTATGTCTTCGTTCAGTTCCTTTATTCTTCGCTGTGCCTTGGCCTGCTTTAATTCCAAAACCTTGATCTGCTGTTCTGTCTTTTGCTTTTTCTGATCGTATTGGGTAATCTGGCCGAGGATGCCCCTCTCCTTTTCTCCTGCTTTTTTAATGAGGTCTTCGTAATAAGCAGCTCTCCGTTCAATAATCGTCATACGCCGCTCTTCTTCTGCTATCTGCTGTTCAAGCTCCTGAGTGGTAAGAGCGAAAATAGGTGGTGTTAAACAACAAAAAATATAAAAAGCCGCTAGAAGGATACCGAATAAAAGTTTTTTTGTGAAGCACTTCAAGGGATCACTCCCCCTTTCTCCTTCACATTAAAGAGGTTTTTCTGCCACACGCACAAAACGACTCACTGCAAACCAGCTGCAAACCCAGCCTAGGGTTGTTCCTATTCCCAAAAGGAGCAGGTAGAATTTTAAAAGAAATTCCGGCTGGGCAATTAGCTGGACAAAGGGAAGAGTCGTCCATATGGCTTCTCTCGCAGTCGAATAGGATCCAGCAACAGCGAGAGCTGCCAGTAACGCTCCCAAAGATCCCAGGATCATGCCCTGCAAGACAAAGGGGAGAGAAATATATGTCTTAGTCGCTCCCACCAATACCATTACCTGTATCTCTTCTTTACGGGAATATAAAGAGATCCTGATGGTGTTATAAACCACAAGAGCGCTGATGATCAGTGCAAGGCTCAAGACAACGACGGATATTTTAGATACCATGAGGGAAATGCGAGATAGCTTTTCTGCTAATTTTCCCGCATATACAAGTTCATCAACTTCAGGCATAGCTGTCAGTTTTCGAACAAGAGGAGCCACATCCCCAGCCCGTTTCACTTTAACTTCTACGCTCCATGGCAATGGATTTTCTCCTAAAAGGGTTACTGCCCTGGCCTTGGTGCCTAATTTGGCCCGTAAACGCTCAAGGGCTTCCTCGGGAGATACGGCCTTGGCGTAGGTTACATAGGGAATTGTTTTAATTTGTTCTGCCGTTTTCTGAATCTGACCGCCCTCTTTAAAATAGACCTGAACCACCAGCTCACTTTCAACTTTGGATACCATAGATCGGACGTTCAAAGAAAAAAGAGCGGACATCCCTAGCAAATAAATCACTGCCCCTGCGGTAATGAGCGTAAGAATGCTAAGTCCCCAGTGTCGAAAAACCAACCTGAATGTATCACGAAGGGCGTATCTAAAGCTCGCCATCTATAAGATACCTCCCTTTCTCTTCATCTCGGACAATGCGGCCTTCCTGAAGTTCAACAACTCTCTGACGGTAGGCATCCACAAGATATTGATCATGGGTGGCCATTATGACAGTGGCTCCGGCGGCATTCAACGCCACAAGCAGCCTCATAACATCCTCTGCCGTATGGATGTCGAGGTTTCCTGTAGGCTCGTCCGCTATAAAAATAGCGGGAGAGTTAGCCATTGCCCTGGCAATCGCCACCCGCTGCTGTTCTCCTCCCGAAAGCTGGGGGGGGTACAAAAAACGGCGTCGCCACAATCCAACCTGGTCGACTACCTCGTTGGTGCGTTTTTGTACCATTCTTCGAGGCATTCCCATGGATTCCAGAACAAAAGCTACATTCTCCCAGGCTGTCAAATGGGGAAGAAGTTTAAAATCCTGAAAGACAACGCCAAGATACCGGCGATAGTAGGGCAACTGTGAAGCCCTGAGCTTTCTCAAGTTCTGGTCACCAACGGTCACCTGACCACGAGTTTGAATGAGTTCTCTGGTTATAAGCCTCATAAGAGTCGTTTTTCCAGATCCCGTGGTTCCCACAAGGTATACAAATTCTCCCTGCATTATGGAAAGATAGACATCTTCGAGAGCTACAATGTCCGGTTGGAATATTTTAGTGACCCCTGCGAGACGTATATCCATTCTTACCTCCTGCGCATCGTCCATACCTGTACAGCCGCACTAACTATCTGGCTGGAAGTGAGGCCATAATACTCCTGCAATTCTTCGGCTCTTCCGCTTTGCCCAAACTTGTTATCAACTGCCACAAATTTAACCGGAGCAGGGTAACTTCGACAGACAAGACTGGCAATGGCATCGCCCAATCCGCCATGAAGCAAATGCTCTTCCGCTACTACACAGCATCCTGTTCGATGGATAGATTCCAATATCTGCTGGGCTGGAAGAGGGTTGACACTATAACAGTCTATCACTTCCGCACACAGATCCTGCTGTGCCAATATTTTTGCTGCCTTCAATGCCTCGTGAACCATAATACCACACGCACAAATGGTCACTTCTGTCCCCTCTTTTAAGACTCGGCCGCCTCCCAAAGAAAAATTAGCGTCGTCATTATCGTATAAAAGGGGCAATTCGGGACGCCCAAGACGTATGTAAACCGGTCTATTAAGTTCTGCCGCCCCTTTAATAAGAGCAAAAGCCGAGTTGTAATCTGATGGAACCAAAACACCCATACCAGGCAAAACTCGCATTAAAGCTATGTCTTCAAGCATCTGGTGGGTAGCGCCGTCCTCCCCCACAGTGACTCCTCCATAAGAAGCTATGAGCTTCACTGGAAGACCGGGAATGGCAATAGTCTCTCTAATTTCATCATAGGCCCTTCCAACAAGAAATGACGCTAATGATGAAACAAATACCCGAAAATTAGCGAGGCTCAGACCTGCGGAAGTAAGTATCATATTCTGCTCGGCAATACCCATATTGAAATAACGGTTGGAGCGAAGATTGCGAGCTGCGTCTTTGAATGCCGGCGCACCAACATCTCCATCTATAACAACGAGATCATCATATAGAGCGGCAAGTTCCACAAGCGCTGGCCCATAGGCATCCCGCGTGCTCTTGTTCAATGTTTCCGTCATAGCTTCATCCCCCCTGAATCCAGCTCACCAAGAGCCTTGTCTACAAGATCCCGGGTTATAACAACCGACCGGTCAAGAAGCTGTCCCTCCAGAAAGGAGACCCCTTTTCCTATTACCGTTTTTGCAATAATGACCAGAGGCTTGCCTGGTACGCCACAGGAGAGGGCATAATCCAAACTTGAAAAATCATGACCGTCGGCACAAACAACATGCCAGCCAAAAGCCTGAAATTTAGCATTAAGAGGCTCGATAGACAAAATTTTTTCCACTATGCCTTCCATTTGAACTTCATTGCGATCTATGATCATAATAAGATTATCAAGCTGATAATGGGCTGCAGACATAGCGGATTCCCAAATGGCCCCCTCCTGCAATTCCCCATCCCCTGCCAGACAGAAGACCCTGCTTTGAGAACCCCTCAGCCTGAGGCCGAGAGCGATGCCATTCGCCACACCTAACCCCATGCCAAGGGAGCCACTCGACGCATCTATCCCTGGCGTTCGTTTCGCCAGGGGGTGTCCCTGCAACATGGCGCCGAGCCGCCTATAATTCCATAGTTCATCTCTGCTAAAAAAACCGCGGTTAGCAAGAGCAGAGTATAAAGCGGGGCAACCGTGGCCTTTACTTAAAACAAGCCTGTCCCGCTCCTCCCAGTTCGGATTTTCAGAATTCGTTTTCAGAACCTTCCAATACAGCCAGGCCATTATATCCACGATAGAAAGGGATGACGCCATGTGGCCAGAACGGGCAACCCCGATCATCCGAACCACATCTTTCCGAATCAAAGCCGCGGCTTCTTCGAGTAAAACCTGTTCTTCCTTAGGAAGTTTTTTCATGGAAGCTCATCTCCTTCCAAGTTTTTTCCATTGATCGGCCACATTCCTGCCTGACGTAAGCGACCCGCTCAAGGCCTGATACGGGCCATGGAACAAGGGGCAGGTCTTTATTACTGAGAAGAGGAATCCCCCAATTTTTAGCAAAAGCTTCGACTTTGGGATCGTAAGGAACTGCGACAACTGGACATCCGGCTAACAGGGAAATCATGCAAAAATGCAAGCGCATTCCCACCGCCTGTCCTCCCAGACTCCAGATTTCCTCTATCTCCCTCCAATTTCGCACAAGGCGTATATCTTTACAGGGCAATAGTCCTGAAGCGGAAAAAGATCGTAACAGCTGTACATCCTCAGGCGCCATACCTACTCCTATTACAGGAAGAGCGTGTTGCCGGGCATACCGTGCCACAGTCTTTGCGGTCAGAACTGATAAATCCCCTTCCCAAGGACGAAGATTCACAAGCAATGCCAAAGGTGCATTTTCTTGTTTAGAAAAGGACAGCCCCATAACAAGATCAGGAACAAGCTCTCCGGCAAGGTCCCAGGAGTGAAGTACATCAAGCGATCTCTGATCCCGAACTGTTCTGACCTTGCAGAGGGTCAGGGCATTGCGGGCCAGCCAGGCCCCCATCCCGGTACGAAAAGGGCCGATAGATTGGGCCAGAACTGCCGAAGGACACCCTGCTATCCTAGCCATATGAAGGAGTCCCCAGTAATATACACATGATCGGAGACTTGTGGAATCCTGAAAAAGCCCCCCCCCTCCAAAAAGAAGAACTTCTGAACGTCGAAGGGTACGGTACACCTCCAGAAAACTCCACCGATCCACCGCATGAGTTCCAAAGGAAGACGCTGTTTCCTCAGGGGAGGCAGAGAGCACTACTATTCTCTCCCTTGGAACGCCATTCTTTTCAAGGTAATGAATCGCTGACGTTGCTAAAAGTTCGTCTCCTAAATTGTTGAAACCATAGTACCCTGCAAGAGCTGCTGCGAAGGGACGGCTCAATCCATAATCACTCCTCGCCATCGTTTCCAAAAGGGGCAAAGGATGTAGTGGAAGACAAGAAGCATTAATGTTCCTAAAATAATACCTGTCCACCACCCATTAAACTCTCGCCATAGAATAAAATACAAGGGGGTGTGGAAATGGCAGAAACTATTGACCAGGGATGAAAAGGCCAGGGTCGCAACTAATCTGAAAATTTCACGATACCGCTCCCATAACAGGCTCCTTCTAAAGTAATACCAAAGAAGAAGGGCCGGATACCCCGCAAAAAGCTCCTTATTCCTTGGACGAGCTATCAGGAATCTCTCAAGCATGTCACGCATTGTCACTTCCCAACCAGGAACAAACTGGGCATTTCCACTTCTGAGCAGGACTATAGCAGCGGCAGCGAGAAGACCTCCTATAAGCATAAGTTCCCCCCAGAGAGGCGGTCTGAAAATCACATCTTTTAAAGATTCTGGGTGGACTCGCCGACGCAGATCATGGAGAAGGACGATAAGAAGGGGTAAAAACAACGTCAGTTTAACACCAGAAAACGTCCGCAGCCTCAACATGTAAACGGGGTAACTAAAAAGAGCTGCAATGGCAAGGCCGCCAACAAGGGCGACGAGAAACCCACCCACAAGGCCTTTTAAAGGTTTTTTCCATTCTTCAAGAGCAATAAGAGAGGCCTCAGAAGCAAGCAGCCCCGCGGTGAAAGCCGCAACGATCCTGGCAATGAAAAGGATCTTCCAGACCCCCACCCCGAGAAAAAGTCCTATAACAATAAAAGCGGCGGTCTGAATGAAGCTGACCGTAGTCATTTCAAGAATTTGAAAGCGATCGCCCAAGCGGGCTATCATGAGAAGAAACACAAGGGAACAGGCAATAGCCCCGAATAGGGACATGTTCCACGATGAGAAAGGGTCTGGCCATTGTACCGCTATCTTCTGACCCCTCAGTCCCTGAGATAAACGCTGGATTTCTTTTTCGAAAGCCGCAAGAGGGTCGTCAGTCGCTTCAATAGCTGACGGACGCATGAGTAGAAGGCGCACGCCACGCTCTTTCGCTGCTCTCATCATCCGCTCATAGAGGGTATAACGAGAAATACTGCGGCTAATAATCTCTTCGGTGGTGACACTGTGAAGGGAAAGCAATCCCGGATACATAAGCCAATTCAGCTGGTGGGCTCCGAATTGTCTGGAAAACTCAACCATTGCCACAGGTATACCCGCCTCTTTCAACACATCGGCCAGTGGTCGAAGATCTGGATAACCGGCAGCAAAAAGCCCGGAAGGAGAAACGGCTCGAATCACAGCAGAAAAGTTATCAAGAAGCCCTTCTAAAAGGGCCATTTCATTTTGAGTATCGGGGACAGCGACCGGCGCAACTCTGTACATGACAGGAATTCCCGCAGAAGATGCAAAAAGGAGTCCCGAAAAATCAGGCAACACTCCTGTTTCTAAAAGTTCCTCTAGAGTATGGGGAAGAACATAGACAACTCCTTGTTCTTTGACATATCTGCGGCTCTCCGGAAACCTCACCTGAAGTGCGGAATCATACCATTGGGAGGCAGTAATGTCTGACGGAATCCATAAAGCGGCCGCGCCAAAGGGTTCATGGAGGTCTTTCCCCAAACCGTCCGGCAGACCCGCGACGGTTCCGTAATAAAGAGGAAGAGAGCCGGAAGAGAGATCTTTTCCTACTGTTTCGGATACGATCAGACCAGAAACACCGGCCTCTTTCAGACGGTCAAAGACTATTTCAGGGCTCTGGCTATTTTTCTGAGCCAGAGAGAGCACATCTTTATATTCGATAATAATGCCTGCATCTCTATGCTCTTTTTCCCCTTTCCAACGGGGGGTAAGGGCCAGCCCGGCACAGATAACGGCCAACACAAGAATAAGCAGCGTAAAGTTGCGTTTCGTAAAAGTCATTTCTCCCTCATCCTCCACTGATCTGCCAGAGAAAGCCCCGCCTTCTCAAAAAGACAGCTTAAAGCATATAAAGGCAACCCGACCACGTTGAAATAACAGCCATGAATAGATTGTACAAGAAGGGCGCCCTGTCCCTGTATGGCATAGGAACCAGCCTTATCAAGACCTTCTTCACTTTCGACATAGGCCGACAGGGCATCTTCATCAAGCTGGCGAAAGGTCACCTCCGTACACTCTACATCAGAAAACATCCTGTCGCCAGAACATAAGGCCACCCCGGAATAGACACGGTGCGTTTTTCCATTCAGCAGACGGAGCATTTTCAAAGATTCTTCTCTGTCAGCCGGTTTGCCCAATACCTGACCATCGATGGTTACAATAGTGTCCGAACCTATTACGTAGGCTTCAGGAAAATCAACAGACACCGATAGGGCTTTTGATTCTGCCAGTCGCCTCGCCATAGCCACGGGGTCTTCCTTAGGCAATAAATGTTCATCTACATCTGAAACTATGACATCAAAAGGCCATCCCAGGGACACCAGTAATTCTTTTCGCCGGGGACTCCCCGAAGCTAATATCACTTTTTTTATCGTATGATCCACAATCCCGCAATGCCTCCGATCAGTGTTCCCAAATTAGCGTGGAAGTAGAATTTCAGGCCAAAATCAATCACGGCAAGATTCACGTCGCGAAAATTAAAGCCTACAGATACTATATTACGAAAATACGATGCTGTAGAGGCAAATCCCTGTAAATAAATTCCGATGAGGGTTCCGATTACTATGGAAACGATGAGCATCCACCATCGTTTGGAACTATACTTTCCAATAGCCACATCTACCTACCTCCATAAAACCGACAAAAGACTCACGCTGGCAGGAATAAGACAATAAAAAGCGAATATGCGCCAGCGACCCAACGTTACCATCTTTCGCAAACAGATAAGCGCTCCATACCCCGAAATAAAAGCTATAATAACCCCACCATACCAGAAATCAGGCAGTTGGGTTACCAGACTTTCATTTTTGGTTATATCCATAATTTGGAGTATATTTGCCCCCAAAATAGCGGGAAGAGAGAGAAGAAAAGAGAAGCGGAATGCCTCTTCTGGAGATAGACCCCGTTTCAGCCCCATAACAATGGTAGAGCCAGACCGGGAGATTCCGGGAATAACTGCCAGCCCCTGAGCCACTCCGATCAAAAGACCTGACAGCAAAGATATTTTCCCCTGTCCTCTGGGCAATGTGGAAGCATACCAGAGAAGAAGGGACGTCACCAGAAGCGCCGCTCCCACAAGGGAAGGAACAACCATCCAGCGCTCAACAAGAGGTTTGAGAGGAAAACCGATAAATGCCGTTACAAAGGTACCGCAAATAACGGCCCACCCCAGGCGCCAACCTTCTGACTGACGACCAGAAGAGGAAACAAAACCAACAAGCCACTCACGGAAGAGATAAAGAATATCTCGCCAAAAGAAGCAGGCCGTGGCAACCATCGTACTAAAGTGAAGCAGCAAATCGTAGGTCAGGCTGTTTTCAGTGATACCCCACAAGTTTTGCAGAAGGGCAAGGTGGCCAGAGCTGCTTACAGGAAGAAACTCTGTGAGGCCTTGAACTATTCCAAGAATAAGCGATTCAAAACTCATTTTTCAGGTCGCTCCTCCACCATGGTTATGATAGGTAAAATCATCGGTCTTGCATGTACATAGCGCCGACGCACCACATCCCGCACTCTGCTTTTCACTCGCAGCTCAAGAACATCTTTCTCCACCGCTCTTTTTCTCTTTGCAAAATGTTCAAAGACTCTTTTAATAGCGGCAAGAAGGTCTTCATGAAGACTGGACGCGTCTTCTATGTGGATAAATCCTCGGCTTTCTATATAAGGGATAGAAAGGAGATTCAAATATTTATCAACCACCGCTGAAACAACAATAAAACCATCTTCTGCCAATTCATGACGTTCTTTCATAATGCTGCCTTCCAGTTCTCCCATGGCCACCCCATCGACCATGATCCTTCCTGCCGCCACATGCTCACGCACCTGGGCCCTGGTGCCTGATATGGCAAGCACATCGCCATTCTGCAATACAAATGTATTTTTGGGGGAGATTCCCATTTCCTGAGCTATCTGGGTGTGTCGAACCAGATGCCGGTATTCGCCATGGATAGGCACAAAGTATTTGGGTCTCACGAGATTGATCATAAGACGCAATTCGTCCCGGGCGGCGTGCCCGGAAACATGTATTTCCTTATCTCCCTCATAGATCACTTCACAGCCGCAGGCAAACAGGCGATTAATAGTGCTGCTTACGAGTTTTTCGTTACCCGGCACGGGAGAGGCAAAAATGGCCACCACATCTCGCGCACTCAGCTCTATCTGTTTGTGCTCTCCCTTGCTCATAAGAACAAGTCCGGAGAAAGGTTCCCCCTGGCTTCCCGTAGTCATCACAACAACCTGGTTCGGCGCATACTTATACACGTCAGCCGCAGGGATAATCATCTTATCATCTGCTGACAGATAGCCAAGCTCTCTCGCAAGGGCTACGTAGTTAATCATGCTGCGCCCCACAAAAGCGACCTTTCTGTTAAACCGGCTCGCCGCATCCACAACCTGCTGCACCCTGTGAAGGTTACTGGCAAAAGCCGCTATAATAATACGCTTATTCCGATGGAGGCGGAATATACGATCGAGGGTTCCGCCTATAATAAATTCTGATGATGTGAAACCTTTCTTTTCTGCATTGGTAGAGTCTGAAAGCATGAGAAGAACGCCCTTTTTCCCAGCTTCGGCAAAAGCCGCGTAATCGGTGAGCCGTCCATCAATGGGGGTAGGATCAAGCTTGAAATCCCCTGTATGTACAATGCAGCCCTGGGGGGTCTGAATGACTAGCCCCACACCATCTGGTATGGAGTGACAAACTGAAACGAACTGAACATTGAAACTGCCAAGCCCCGCCTCTTCCCCCGCCTTTACCTCCACAAAATTAGCATTGTAGTCGGGCACTGCCTCCTGTAGTTTATGGCGCACCATTCCAAGGGTAAGACGAGTTCCATAGACCGGGACGTTGAGGCGGGGCAACACAAAGGGAAGAGCGCCAATATGGTCTTCATGGCCGTGGGTAATAATAATCCCCTTAATTTTTTCGCGATTCTCTTCAAGATAAGAAATATCAGGTATGACAAAATCTATGCCTAACATCTCTTCGTCGGGAAACATGAGCCCAGCATCCACAACGAGAATGTCGTCTCCATATTGAAATACATACATATTTTTACCAATTTCGCCAAGTCCACCGAGGGCAAAAACCTTAAGCTGTACCGATTTTTTCTGCTTTCTTGGGCGTCGCCGCACTTTTTTATTATCCGGCATTCATTCACCTCCAATATTTTTATTGCCATAATCAGCATTTTTTGGTATTATTCCAAGTTACTGTAGATTCGTCCCTCTAAAGGAGGTTGGAGAATTTGAGTCGAATTGATTTTGATGGTGCACCTGTAATGACACGAAGCGGCTACGAAAAGCTCACTGCCGAGCTTGTTGAACTCAGAAGCGATGGACGGGCGGAAATATCACGCCAACTGGAAGAAGCAAGATCCTTTGGCGATTTAAGCGAAAACGCAGAGTACGCCGCCGCAAAAGACGAACAATCCAAATTAGAATCACGCATTTCGTGGCTAGAATTTCAGTTGAGCAAAGCTAAAGTAATAGATACTTCAGATGTGGATACCAGCCGTGTCACCCTCGGAACTACCGTCACAATAGAAGATATCACACACAAAAAAGTTTTCACATATACTGTCGTTGGCTCAGAAGAAGCAGACCCTAAAATGAATCACATTTCATCTTCCAGTCCCGTAGGAAAAGCCCTTTTTGGGAAAACAATAGGAGAAGAAGTCCAGGTCAAAGTTCCTAGGGGAATAAGGAATCTGAAAATCGTCAGCATCGCTGTAATGTAATCAATTAAGAGGGCGCATCTCTGCCGCACTTAACGGCAGGCGCTCTTTTTTTCAAGGGACAGACAAACAACATGAGACAGAAAAGCTGGAAAATCATAACCTGCCGCCGCTGCAGCTTTAGGGGTCAGGCTTGTTCCTGTCATTCCTGGAGCAGTATTAACCTCCAGAACCCAGGGAGTGCCCTTTTCTTCAACTCTAAAATCCACACGTGCGTATCCTTCGCAACTAAGAGCTTCAAAGGCACGGCAGGCCATCTGATGGATATCTGAACGTATTGAAGGATCAAAGGGCGCCGGTACTATATAGCGAGTCTTTCCCGGCGTGTATTTTGAATCGTAATCATAAAACCCTTTTTCCGGGCAAATCATTACTTCAGGCAAAGCTTCCAGATACCCTTTCTGTTTCCAGACAGTAACAGCCAGATCCACCCCATCAATATATTTTTCAATGACGCATCGACTATCATATTTCCAGGCCTCGTTAAAAGCATCAGAAAGCCCCTGGCTGTTATGAACAACTGTTACTCCCAGGGTACTTCCACCATTGCAAGGCTTCACAACGACTGAGTGGTGCCTTTCCGCAAAATGCCGCGCCTTCTCAAGAGAAAAGGACGACCCTTTAAGAACAAGAACCCCTTCTGGAGTAGGAACCCCAAAAAGATTCAACAACCCCTTCGTAGCAGCCTTGTCCATAGAGAGGCAACAGGCAAGAGACCCTGACCCGGAGTAGGGCAACCTCAGCGCATCAAGTGCTGACTGCACTCGGCCATCCTCCCCCCAGCTTCCATGGAGAGCGATAAAAACACTATCAATATGACCTGTTTTTCTTAAATCCGACAGTTGACCCAAATCTGTTATGTCAAAGGGGACAACTTTAAATCCCGCTTCTTCCAAAGCAGAAACCACAGCTGCACCGCTCTTGAGAGAAACCTCCCTTTCCGGCCCATCCCCGCCATACAATACCGCAACATTCAACTTTTTATCCACAATGTCATCCTCGTTTCGTTGACCCAGCAAACAGCTCCCCCGCTAAAATGGGAAGGGATTGGAAAGATTTTTATCTCCTAGTGCCATGGGCTTGTCAGGAAAAGCATTAATGATCAGCTTCATACTTACCCAGTCGTCATTTGTCCGACTCAGGTCGTCCCGGTAAAAAAGCTGCCATTTCAGGCAGTCACTCGTGTCATATGTCAAGATGTAGGCACGTTCAAACCATTTCTCGGTGCGTATATTATAAGCGCCGCGTACAGTAAGAGAGAGGTCTCTTCCTATAGGGAAAGCAAATTGCTGATAAAGCTCTTCCAATTCGCCATAGTTATCCCATCTCATCGGGGATCTACCATCTACCCACCGTCTGCGGTACGCCGTCCTCATATCTAAAAAGCCCAGTTTGTATCCGGCTCCCAGAGATAACCATGCAATCTTCTGCTCATCGTCGCCGCCATCATAACTATAATGCCAGTAACTTGAGGTCCAGAAGGGGCGTATTGGTGCCGGATTCCCGACTCCCGAAACAATTATTCCCAGCCCGCTGCGATCCGCTTCAAGAGTTCGACGTCCCCGCCTCTCTTCATAGCTTCCGTAGGTGCCAACCAGCCGCCATTTGGTGTTGACCCACGACATCAGTGGCCATGACGGGCTGTAAATATAGATCTCCGGCTCGCGGTAAAGAAGGTTCTTATAGATTTCACCGCCGCCCTTTTCTATATTAAGAGCCTCCCGCTGAGACCACCAGACCTTAGCCGACCAGCCGTTCCAGCTGCCTTTTACCCCCCAGGAAGGCCTGAATGTCTCTTCATCGGTAGTTTCTTCCCAGGAATATTCAAGATCACCGAAGAAGGAAGCGTTATCCAAGCCTAAAAAATCAAGATTCTGATGGGCTGAAACTGTCCATTCCATATTATTTTTCGTCCAGAAGACAGCCCCCACATGGGCGCCGCCATCTTCCCAGACAATGGGGCCGCTATAACCCAACCCCACGCCTTTATCTGAATCATAAACTATAGAGGGCATAAGTTCAGATTCAAGTTTATTCAGACTAACCACATAGTCAAAAGGATAGGTAAAAAGATATGATTTTCCTATATAAACCTTTGGTTTTTTAGCTACAATGCTTTTACCCGGTATAATGGTCAGTTTTTTTGTGACAACACGGTAGTGGGGATTTTTCTCAGGGCACGTGGTCAGCTCGATGTCGCTCCATTTTCCAATGGTGACCTTTTCTTTTATTCGGCGGGCTGACTTGCTGCTGATCCAACCTTTTTCAGCAGCCTTTTCTGTAGGGGCGAACTCCAGCTTTTCCCCCCGCACAAACAATTGCCCCACACCTGCCGGCATCTCTCCTTTTGCACCTTCCAGAACGCCTTCTTCTGTTGGAAGGTGGTAGAAAAGACTTTCACCGTACAGCTTCTGTGTCCCAGAAATAATAGAGACGCTTTTGCCAGGCAACGCTTTCGCCAGTGCCTCCTGAGACGCAATATCAAAATCTATGGAATCGGCATATATTCTAATGGCTCCATAACGAAGCAAGGCGTTCCCTTCAGCGGTGGCCAGGGATCCCTTTTCATTGTAGGCAACTGTTTCTGCTTCCAGAAACACTTCTGAAGGCTGTGCAGCCCAGCAGATACCTTTTGCCATAATAACAGCGAGGGCCAGTATGAATGCTATTCCGACTGCACTGCCACGAGCTATTCTCTCCACGTCAGAGCGGCCCCCTTCTCCACATAAAATACACCATCTTCTGTGGCGCGCCCATAGTTTCCCCTTAATGTTCCCTGAGTGTGGTCGGCCGAAATTCCTTTTGGGAAAATCCATTCTGCCTTGGCGCTGTTCCACTGAGCCTCAGGTGCTTCCCAGCTCACAGTAAAGGTCTCACTCTCAGTTACACCTTCCGGATTATATAACACGCCGTCTGAAGAGCCCTCATCAAAAACTCCTGAAGGAGCGATAACTCTCCAGCGATTGCCCTCAGAGATCTTCCCCGTAACCGTAATCTGTTCTGCCGCAATGAGACCGGATTTTCGCTCTGTCCGCTCTGCATGGATATGCCATATGCCGCCAGAAACTTCTTTTTCCATAGAAAGACTTTCAACCACAATAGCTGGTCCCTCTTTTACCACTTTCTTAATGGAATCAGGATCCAGGTGAAGGTCTCTCCAGGCTATCCACCCATAAAAGGCCATAAGGCCAGCAAGAACCAATAGGAAGATATAGATTTTTTTTTTACCGCTGAACCTGCCAGCCATCATTTTCCTCCCCTACAGAACATGGCAGCCCCGGCCGATGTAAAATCGACCCAGGGCTTACCGATTCTTCAGGATATTATAGTCTGAAATCAATTATAGCCGACACTCCTACCCCCTGAACCCTCTTGAATTGCTTCACAGGGTTCTCTGAATCTATAGGGATCAGTATCTTCGTTCTGAGTCTGTCTCTAAAAGTTACTTCAAGCTGAGCCACAGCCTTCGTCTTCTGTATTGCTTCTCCACGCGGGCCAGCCACCTGAGCTGCTCCAATACGGGTTCCAGAACCAAGAGATACGATGGGAACCACCTTCGTATGGCCCTCAACCTTTGCCCCTTTATTAAAGGTGACAGTGTTGATGAAATCGTTAAGGGGACCCGCCACCTGAGAAACAATAAACCCTCCGCCCACTACTCCAATGAGATCGCCCAGGTCTATAGCCCAGGCCATGCCGGACAAAGAGATAACGAAGGCCAGAACCACAGCCGCCAATTTCTTCTTTCCGTATTTCATCATATACTTCAACTCCTTCACTGCTGACGACACCTCGTAAGAAACTATTAGTTGATCGGCGTTAACGTGTCATCATTTGTCGCTGGTGCCTCTGCTACTCCCTGAGTTTCGTTTGTCGACACCGTATCAGATGATCCTTCTTCCGAAACCGCCGCGGGGCGCACCATCCCCTGCAGCCCCGCAGGAACGGGGTAGGCCGATATGCGAACTGTTTCTGCTGTTTCTACAAAAAGCTCGGTGCCCGCAGCAATTTCTTTCGCATCACCTCTAACAAGCATTCCGCCTGCAAGGCCAACAGGACCAAGAAGAATGGCCCCTATGAAACTCGTGCCGGCTGCCGCAATCTGAGCAGATTCCGCTTTTGTTGCCTTATCTGCCTTCTCTCCGATGGTGAGGGCAATCATCTCTGGCCCTAAAGGCAGAAGGGTGTCCGCTCCAATCTTTATTTCCGCCGGGCGTCCGAAACTTCGAGGCTTTGTTACAGATTCTACATGGGCTAAAGCGCGACTGCCAGCTGGAGCCAACAACATGCTTCCCGAAACAAGATCTTCCGCAAGTTCCAGGTGCACATTGTCACCTGCTTTAACAGCTGCCGGGGATAATGTATCCTTAAACTTTACCCGCAATACCTGTCCCTGAGGTATTTCTGCATCTTGCCACGTGACATTTTCAGAAAGGATGAGTCCTAAAATGCGTTCCAATCTCATGGCCACAGGCTTATCTGGATGAGCTGTCCCTTCGAGGATGGTCTCAAGAGAGTCTACACGCCTATTTACCGGACCATAAGCATCCACTTTCTGGTTAATAGCCCACTCGGCCACTCCCAGTTTAAAAATCATAGAAGGCTGGCCGGAGGTTCCTTTTTCAAGAAAATCAAGAATTGCTCTCTGACGTTCGGCGATGCTTCCTGGCAGTTCCCGGCCAAAAAGGTCTTTTTCAATATTACCAAGCCTCTCAATCAAGCCGCCTGACTTTGTTCTGCCGTATAAAATATCTTCAATATGACTCAACGTCTGAAAGGTAGATGTCCCATCATCGGACTGTGCCCAGACAGCAGAACTGGAAACCCCTAAGAACAGGACTATAAGAACCATTACCGCCGTAGACAACTTCAGCATTTTCTTCATTGTGGTCCCTCCTTCGCACCTTTTTAATCAAATTATTCTTTCGCCAAATCCACAGCCGCCCGAATAAACCCAACAAAAAGGGGATGGGGTTTAACCGGTCTAGACCGAAACTCCGGATGAAACTGCACCCCCACAAACCATGGGTGATCTTGTATTTCAACGATCTCTACAAGATCTTTTTCTTTATATACTCCCGCTATTTTAAGGCCTGCCTTTTCCATTTTCTGGCGGTAGGCGTTATTAAATTCGTAGCGATGGCGATGTCGTTCATTTACTACCTCTACATTATAGGCTTCATAAGAACGTGTGTTTTTAACAAGGGTACAGGGGTAGGCTCCCAGGCGCATGGTTCCCCCCATCTCATCCAGCTCGCGCTGTTCTTCCATAAGATGGATCACCTGATGCTCAGCCGACTCATCTATTTCAGCGCTGCTTGCATCTTTTATGCCGCAGACATTCCGGGCAAAGTCGACAACTGCTACCTGCATGCCAAGGCAAAGCCCCAAATAGGGAATGCGCCTTTCCCTTGCGTAACGTGCCGCTTCTATCTTGCCTTCTATGCCCCGTGCGCCGAAGCCCCCTGGGACAATCACTCCATGGACTCCTGACAGTACTTTTTCGGCTCCTTTTTCTTCAATTTCTTCAGCCTCTACCGCTCGAATTCGAACCCGCACCTTGTTTTGAATGCCAGCATGGTTGAGAGATTCCACTACGCTCAAGTAGGCATCTTTATGATTAATGTACTTGCCCACCATAGCTATTTCCACTTCGCCTTCCGGATCACAGAAGGTTTTTACAACTTGCTTCCAATCGTCAAGGTTGGGTTCAAGAGTACTGGTAAAGGAGAGCAATCTCATAACAAGGCGATCGAATTCCTGGGCCTGTAGGCTCAGGGGCACCTGGTAAATTGTAGGCTCATCAAGAGCTTCGATAACTGCCTCCTTCGGAACGTTGCAGAAGAGTGCGATTTTTTCTTTCATTTCGTCACATATAGGATAGTGTGAACGGCAAATTATAATATCGGGAAGAATACCGATTCGCCTCAGTTCCTGCACACTATGCTGGGTGGGTTTGGTCTTAAGTTCCCTGGCTGCTTCAAGATAGGGAACAAGGGTCACATGGCAATACAGAACATTTTGTCGTCCAACACGTGTCGCCATCTGGCGAATGGCCTCAAGAAAGGGCTGCCCCTCGATATCCCCCACAGTTCCCCCAATCTCGGCAATAACTATATCGTTGTCATCCGCGGCTTTAAGGATTCGATCCTGAATTTCGTTTGTTATGTGGGGAATAACCTGCACTGTCCCTCCGAGATAACAGCCGTGGCGCTCCTTTGATATGACTGTTGAATAGATCTTTCCCGTAGTTACGTTGTTATCGGCAGAAAGGGACTCGTCTATGAAACGCTCATAATGGCCGAGGTCCAGATCTGTTTCAGCCCCATCGTCAGTAACAAAAACCTCTCCGTGCTGAAAAGGATTCATTGTACCAGCGTCAACATTCAAATAGGGATCAAGTTTAATAATGGAAACTCTAAACCCTCTCTTCTTCAACAACACCCCTAAAGACGCCGCAGTAATACCTTTTCCGAGAGAAGAAACTACGCCGCCTGTCACAAAAATAAACTTTGTCATGGAATAATCCTCCGCCTAGGAAATAAAAATATCAAAAAAGATGGACCAGGGCCGCAAGAACCCCCTGGTCCAGTTTATCGAATCTACACTCCCTTGTCATGGGGCCACCAGCCTATCGAAGCACCTTTAAGGGATTTATCGGGCTGTTATTTTTTCGCACTTCAAAGTGAAGATGGGGCCCTGTAGCCCGTCCCGAAGTGCCCACGAGACCAATCACCTGTCCCTGGCTGACCCGCTGGCCTTTTTTAACGCTCAAACTCGAACAATGGGCATAAAGGGTTGAATAGCCCTGGCCATGACTTAACACCACAACACGTCCGTAACCGCCCATCCATCCGGAGTAAACGACTTGTCCATCCTTTGCTGCCCTTATGCGATATCCACGGGACGCTTTTATATCGATTCCCGTATGAAAACTTTTACGGCGGGTAATAGGATGACGCCGCCACCCGAAGGGACTGTTAATACGCCCCACCACCGGCCATCTGAAAGATCTTGAATATGTGGCGCCGGATTTTGAGGAGGATCCCTTGCCAGAAGAAGAACCAAAGGCTGAAACTTCTGGACGGGCTTCGGGAAGAAACAACTCTTCACCGATCTTCAATATCGCAAGATCCACACGAGATTCATTGATCTCTTTGACCTTATCAATCGAAATCTGAAATTTCTTTACTATGGAATCTAAGGTGTCTCCCTTTTTCACAGTATAGAAGATTCCATCCTGATTAGGAATCCTCAGCTGCTTTCCAGGTTTTAAAACGTTGGGATCCTTTAGGTCGTTGCTTCCGAAAAGGGTATCAATTTCCAGACTGAAAGTGTTGGAAATAGACCAGAGACTATCCCCATTTGCCACAGTGTATGTGGTCACCTCCAGTGGTTTCACTTTCCGCTGTTTCTCTGCCAGTCTGGCCTTTCGAGTTCTCACTTCTTCAAGAACTATCTCCACATCATCTGGTGAATGAGGAATGAGAAGCTTCTGATTGAGCGTCAAACGATTGGGATTTTTCAACTCGTTTGCTTTGGTGATATCCTCCACCGTAACATTATAGCGGGAGGCGATATCTATAAGGGTTTCTCCTGCTTTTACCGTATACTCTTCCCATTTCGTCTTGACTTCAGAAAGGACAACCTCACTGACTTCTTTTGTCCCTTCCGGCACCTTTGCTTTTTCTGCGCCCTCTGCTTTATCTGCGCTTTCAGCACTTTCTTTTTCTACTCTAACTTCTTTCTCCTCTTCAGGAGCAATGACATCGACTTCTGGATCTACATCATCTGTGGCAAAATCAGAACTTTCACTGCTGGCCATAAGAACCTCACCGCCATAACCATAGTCTGAAAGGCCTTCTTCCTCGGGAAGGGGACCTATCCCTATGGTTTCATCAGTGAGATCCATATCATTGGCAACGGCACCAGACATATCTATTACAACAAAACCTGCCGGAAATTGCGCATTATCATCTTTGTTTTCCTGGTCATCCTGAAGATTTCCCCATGCCACGCCCGCTGAACGATTACTGGCACAGACAGTGATGAATATGGCCGTACTGAACATAAGGAGCATAACAATCATAAAGCCCATACGGCCAGACTTAGAGTGGTTGCTGTTGGCTGGAGAATCCTTCATCCTTGTCCCTCCTTAAACACTCCTACTACTCTATACTACGCCATCTTAATGGTCAACAAGAAATCTCGGTTTGTTGGCGATTTCTTCAGTTTGTCTATGATAAGGGATAAGGCTCCCGCTTCGTCCACATTCACCATTCTGCGCCGTAAAAGCCAGATTCTGCCCAGGTCTTCCTCACCCATAAGCAGCTCTTCCCGGCGTGTTCCAGACTTGGTAATGTCAACAGCGGGGAATATTCTCTGTTCCGCAAGTTTTCGTGAAAGATGAAGCTCCATGTTGCCTGTACCTTTAAACTCTTCATAAATGACATCGTCCATTCTGCTTCCCGTATCCACGAGAGCTGTTCCTATAACTGTGAGACTCCCGCCCTCTTCTATATTTCTGGCCGCGCCAAAAAATCGTTTGGGAAAATAGAGGGCCGCGGGATCCATACCGCCTGACAGTGTTCTCCCAGAAGGAGGAACAACCAGGTTTGAAGCTCTTGCCAGACGGGTAATGGAGTCTAAAAGGAGCACTACATCCTTGCCTGTCTCCACAAGCCTTTTCGCTTTTTCAAGGGCGAGATTAGCTACGCGAAGGTGCTCTTCAGCAGGACGGTCAAAGGTGGATGCGATTATTTCTCCATCCACAGATCTGGCCATATCCGTAACTTCTTCAGGGCGTTCATCAATAAGCAGCACCATGAGTATGATATCGGGGTGGTTGACGGTCACCGCATTAGCTATCTTTTTCAAAACCGTGGTTTTCCCTGCCTTGGGGGGAGAAACCAAAAGGGCACGCTGCCCCTTTCCTATAGGAGCAAAAAGATCTATCAGTCGAGTAGAGATTTCGTCAGGGTCTGTCTCTAGCGTCAATCTGGAATCGGGGAATATGGGGGTTAAGGTTCCGAAATGGGGCCTCTTCCGTGCGGCTTCAGGATCGGCAAAATTCACCATTTCTACCCGTAAGAGGGCCTCATAATGTTCCTGATCCTTTGGAGGCCTCACCATTCCCCAGATGACATCGCCGTTGCGAAGTCCAAAACGCCGAATCTGGGAAGCAGAAACATATATGTCGTGATCGCTGGGCAACAATCCCTTTGGCCGCAAAAAACCGTAACCCTCGTTCAATATCTCAAGGGTTCCACCGCCAAAGCGATAATTCAGCTGTTCTGCCTGTGTTGTAAGTATAGAAATGATGAGATCATCTTTGCGAAGATTAGAGAAGCCGGTTACTCCTATATCTTTTGCTATCTTACGAAGTTCAGTTATGAGCTGTGAAGAGAGCTTTGCAAAATTATATCTCGGTTTCGGGACTGTCTTGGTTTCAGTCACTTCGGTCTCCGCCTCTGCTTCTGTTTCGTTCATCTCAGGTGTCTCCACCTCAGGTATAACATCGAGAATATTATTCTCTGGATTCTGATTATCTGTCATGGCTTTTCCGATACCCCTCCCAGTCTAAAATAAATTGCTGCAAGCCTTTTTCTGTTAATGGATGATTGAACATCTGCTTCATAACTTTGAAAGGCACCGTCACAATATGAGCGCCAGCAAGGGCGGCCTCCAGCACATGGGCTGGATGGCGAACGCTGGCTGCTATAATTTTTGTTGCAATGGAATGTATATGAAACACATCTGCGATATTTCGAAGAAGACCGCAACCCTCTTCGCCGATATCGTCAAGTCGTCCGACAAAGGGACTCACGTATGTTGCCCCGGCAGCGGCGGCAAGCAGGGCCTGCTGAGGTGAAAACACCAGGGTCACGTTAGTAGAAACCTTTTCTTTTGAAAGCGCCTTAGCAGCTCCCATACCTTGTGGCGTCATTGGAATCTTCACTACAACGTGAGGCGAGAGTGCAGCCAACTGAAGCCCTTCTCGAATCATACCTTCCGTATCTGTTGCTATAACCTCCGCGCTGACAGGACCTTCCACAATACCTGTAATTGTCCGGATCAGCTGATGAAAATCCACAGCCCCCTCTTTGGCTACAAGAGAAGGGTTTGTTGTCGCTCCTGATATAACTCCCCAGGCAGCAGCCTGTCTTAACTCATCAAGATTAGCCGTATCAAGGAAAAATTGCACCTATATCCCCTCTTCACTCTATTTATTATGGAACTTTTACCAAACTGGAAATTTCGAAATTCAGGCTGGAATACACTGTTCCCTCGTAACAGACCCGCACATCATAGGCTCCAACGGGCAGTGGCGAACCATCTTCCCGCAAAAGGCAAAACACCTTTGATCCCTTTCCTGGAGAAAGCAGAAGAACTTCTGAATAGACAAGGTGATCTCCATAATACCACTTTATTCGAATGTCACTTCTTTTGCTGGCAAGACTATAGTCAAAACACAGGCAAAGCTGACGTATTCCAGACATAAACTGCGTTCCCGTATGGAGAGGACGCATTTTTTCGTCCACTTCGTCGCAGAGCACCATGTTCTCGAGTTGGAAGGAAGAATCTGCCGTTCGCCGATTGTGTTTAACAGCCCAACAGGAAAAGCCGAGAAGAAGCACAATACAAGACATTACCAGAAGGAGAAAAAATCTCCCATTCCTAGACATTATACCCATCGCCCCTCGAATATGACAAGTTCGTAATATAAAAAGATTTTATTCAGATCCAGAAATGTCGTTAATTATGCCTGATCTGGTACTAATACCAGCGGTAATACACTTATACAATATAAAAACATTCTCCTCAGGACGGAGCTGATCGTGTTATGAAAAAAAGATCTCAGGCATCAAGTGTTTCTTTTGGAGCTGTAATGGCCGCCATAGTAGCTGTGGCAACCCTCATAAGTATTCCCATGCCAGGATTCAGGCTCTATTTTAACATGGGAGAAGGAGTGATCTACACTATTGCTCTCATTTTCGGCCCTCGATATGGCGCATTATGCGGGGGTCTTGGCGCTTCTATTGCAGATCTCATTTTAGGCTATCCTCTGTGGGCCCCCTTTACCCTTGTTATTAAGGGACTGGAAGGTTATGTCGCGGGAAAGCTTCGCAACAAGAATAAGACTCTTGCCATCGCAGCCGGCGCCTCCGTTATGATCACAGGGTACACCACCATGGCCGCCATTCTCTATGGCGCAAAGGCCGCCCCAGTGGAGCTGGCCACCGATCTTCTGCAGACAGGCATAGGCGCCATCGTTGCGTTGGTGTTGTCGCCTATGATAGAGAAACGTCTGAAGCCTTCTTTTCTCTCAAACTCATAGCAGCCTGCCACCAGTCGCGTAAGGCATTTACCAACCGAAGATGTTCATTAAGGGGGAATCCGTCAACAGAGGGTTCCCTCCTTTTCGTTACGCCATCCACAGCCCCTGCCTTAAAAACCGCCGTAAGGAGATCTTCTTCCTCTTGCAATGATTGCCCGAGCCATCGGGACTCCCGTAGAGAAAGAAGGGCTGTCAAGGCATATCCTCCCCAATTTGACACATCCACCGGCAAAGCTATGTCTGCCTGGGTTACAGATAAAGAGCTTTCATACTCTGGCACAAGGCGGGCAAGCTCTGAAAAGAGAAGTCCCATCCCCGCCTCATTTCCGCCATCGCCAACGGCGAGGACTGGAATTCCTTTCTGCTGAGCAAGAAATATCCCATCATCAAGGGGCGCTGTCCATTGGGTTATATCCTCTCCCCGCATATTGTGATAGCCGCCAGAGGAAGTTTTTCCAAGGCGCTCAATATAGATGAAGACATCAAAAGAGGCATATTCCATTATTTCTTCGGCCGTGGAAACCGCAACTACCGGCGGTCCATCTATGGCCTTGCTTGCCGCCTCCACCACCAAACTGCAAAGGGGGTCGGTAAAAATCACCGCAGAGCGGCCAGACCAAACAAGAGCCCGCCCCAGCACAGCAGCGCCAGAAGGGCCATCGGTTTCTGCCGCCCGGGCTGAAGGAATATAGAACCCCGTTACAATAGCCACAGAAGAAGAGCCCGCCAGCAGGTTCAGTGCTTTCGACAGATAAAGAGGCTTACATAATCTGGACGCAGACCTTCCACCCTTGTCAGCACCCACCAGGGAACAAAGATCAGCGAGGTTTTTCATTTTTATATGCTCAGCTTCTCAACGAGTTCCAATTTTTCGGGACTCAATATTTTGTTAACCTGCCATGAATCGGAGAGAGAACAGAGACTCATCTGATGGGCAACAGTCCCCACCATCATCCCCTTTTTGCCATCAAGAAGGGATTCAACAGCAAAGGCTCCCATACGAGAGGCGAGAATGGCGTCAAAGGACGTTGGGCTGCCCCCTCGCTGAATATATCCCAAAACCGTAACCCTTGCATCGTATCCTGCCGTATCCTTAAGCTCACTGCGAAGGGTCGCCGCAGACATGGCCCCTTCCGCTACTATAATAAGGGAGTGGGTCTTGCCCCGGGCCCTCGTATCGTGAAGCTTGTCGCAGAGGCGCCCCAGGCTGAAAGGCAGTTCGGGCACCACAAGATACTCAGCTCCGCTGGCAACAGCCACTTCAAGGGCAATAAAGCCCGCTTCCCGTCCCATTACTTCAACAATAAAAAGCCGATCATGGCTGCTGGCCGTATCACGAAGCTTTTTAACGGCTTCAAGAGCTGTATTAACGGCCGTATCAAAGCCTATGGTCTCATCTGTGCCCGCCACGTCATTATCGATGGTACCGGGCACTCCTATGACAGAAACCCCTTTTTCGTAAAGTTTCTGCCCCCCTCTGAACGATCCGTCTCCACCAATAATGACAAGTCCGTCAATTGCCGCATTCTTTAACTGGAACAGGGCCCGATCCAATCCAGCCTCTGTTTTAAACCGTTCGCTTCGGGCTGTCTTAAGAATCGTACCGCCCCTATGGATGATTCCCCCCACAGAAGCCCTGTTCAAAGGCACGAAATCGCCATCGATCAGCCCTTCAAACCCCCGCATAACGCCTACCGCCTCGAGATGGTGATAAATGGCCGTTCGTACCACTGCCCGGATAGCTGCGTTCATACCTGGGGCGTCTCCTCCGCTCGTGAGCACTGCAACCCTTTTCACGTCGTCATTTCCTCCTCTACAAATAAAAAAGGGACGGCTATGCCGTCCCCTATTGTCACAAAATATTACTGATGCTGCAACTCTTCCACACGTTTCTGTACCTGCCGCAACTCTTCTTCCACTTCTGCCAGCTGTCCTTCAAGGTCTTTCTTCTGGCCATTGAGCACATCAAGACGCTTTATAAGGCGGTCAAGCTCAAGGCGGGCCGCGGCCTTGCCAGCATAGAGCCTCTCGGGGTTATCATCCACCACATCCCATATATATTCAATGGTTTTGCTCATGGTCACAGAACTAATCCCGCCGTTTACTACGAGGCGAATGGATTTTACCCCCTCAAGAATGGGCTTGCCCTTCTCGTCAAACCGGGGGAAATAGATAAAGCCGTCACGCTTGCCCTGCAACTTAAAGTTAAAACGCTTATCGTAGTCCACGGGTTTCAGTTTGTTCTTGCCCACCCACAGCGTAAGCTGGTCGCCAAAAGGCGCCATGTGCATGGACGGCCCCCTATTGTCAAACTCAATAAAAATAGGAATGTACTCTTCTAAAGTTAGTGTCTTCAGAAGTTCATATTTATACTGCTCTGCCTCATCAGACGTCCACAGATTCTTATTAGCTTCACTCTGCACCAGGGCCTCTATATATTCTGCGGCATAATAGGTTGCGGTAATCCATACTTCGCTTCCCATATCATCCTTATAATGGTTTGTCTTCGACCATCGCCGCAATATCTTCTCATCGGCAAAGCCTGGTGCCATAATACTCAATATAAGCACGGCAGCACATATACACACAAGGCATTTTTTTAGCTTCACAGAAAGTCCCTCCTCAGGTTCTACACAAGCTGAATGTCATTATACACTGGAAAAGCCCATGAAAAAAGGACCTCCCCACATTACGGAAGGACCCTTAAAAAGTTACTACGGTACGAAGTCTGATAACCCTGTCATCCTTGCCAGGCGTTATCCCGCTGTTTTCGATCTTGTCATAGGCAAGCTCGAAAGAAAGGCCCGGCGTGTAGTAGTATTTAACGCCAAAGGTCCAGTTCTTCATGTTTTCTGCATCAACATAGCGGGCTTTGCCCGCAAAATAGCGGTGGAAGGTCGTCCACTGATTATTCCATTTCCGGGTCAAAAGGACAGAAAATACATTGTCCCACTCTCCCCTATAATAAAGATCAGGAGCACCAGCAAAGTAAAGGGCTGCATTATATGCCGCCGCGCCATAATCATCCCATGGCCCGGATGTCAAAACATAAAAGTACTCATCAAAATTCACGTACTCACGCCAAAGGAAAGTGAACCCAAGGGCATTGTCACCTTCCCAGTCATAGCCCCGGTGGATCATTGGTACATCTATAGAAAGACTCGCAGCAAACGTCGGTGCGACGAAAGCGGCCAATGCGACAACTGCTGCGAGTGCAAAAATCTTTTTCATAGTTGCGCACCCCCCGGTTGTCTTTATACTTGCGGCTAAAAGCTGTCGGCTCTTCTTTTTTACCGCGTACGCTCAACTCAATTACACTCTAAATTATTTAATTTCTTTAATAAAACAAAAACCCTACTTTAATAAGGTACTAAATTATCACTTTTTTTGCAAGTAGAAAATATAAAAAAAGGGTCTCCCGTACGGGAGACCCTTTTGATTAACAAGCAACGTTCTTCAGTTCAATTAGAATGTTACGCGGGTACGAAGTCTGATGACGTTGTCGTCGTTGGCAGCCGCAGTCCGGGTCTGGCTATTTTCGATCTTATCATAGGCAAGCTCGAAAGAAAGAGCTGGTGTGTAGTAGTACTTCACGCCAACGGTCCAGTTGGTTGTATCGTCAAAGCCCGCACCTGTTGCACGAGCGCTTCCGCTCAGGTAGCGCTGGAAGGTTGACCACTTGTCGTTCCATTTCTGGTTCAGGCTTACGAAAAGAATGTTGTCATATGCGCCAAGGCCTGTACCGGTAACTGTACCGTAGTTATCCCACGGGCCATCTGTCCATGCTGCAAAGTTCTCGTCAAAGTCTGTATATTCAACCCAAAGAGAAGTGAAGCCAAGAGCGGCCTGTTTCACATCAAGAATGGCCTGCCATGCTGCTGGGCTATCTTCGCCAGCGGCAACATTGAGATCCTGTTTGTAGTAAGCTCCCTTGAATCCCCAGTCAGAATTAAAGTTGAATCCAAGAGCTGCCCACCAGACTGACTCGTCATCAGCTACATCATAGTCGCGTGCAATGTAGTTTCCAGACATCCAGAAGTTCTCGTTGAAGTTGAACTTCACACGGCCAGCGTACTCATAGTATTCATCTAATGCTGCTGGATCGTCATTACGTGCAACATACATCGCGAAATCGCCCATGCTGAAGGGTCTGCCAAAGTAGAAACCATTGAGAGAACGGTCGGTGAACCAGGCATCGTTGTCTGTATAGAGACCATCGTCGTCTTCCCAGTCGAATGCCCAGAGACCTGCCATCATATTGACGTCCCAGGGAAGGGCCACGTCGATCCAGTAGCGCTGCCAGGAAACGTTTCCTGCGTTGTTTCCAAGACGAGCTGTGAACTTAACTTTATCATCAACCTTTTTGCTCATCCAGATGCGGTAACGGTTCAGGTTGAAGTCTACATCGCTGCGATCTGTGTAAAGGCCGCCTGCCCGATCAGCAAACTTCGCGTCGAAGCGGAATTCGCCCCAGAATTTCCAGCCGCCAAGGTTCTCTTCGAGAACGGCTACTCTGCCGTCGAGTTTGTCGACCTTCACGCCAAGTGCGTCAAGCTCGTCTTTGAACTCAACAACAAGTTTCTTCAGCATCTCAACATCCTGCTTGCTGGCCTTCTCCATGTCAACTACGGCCAATGAGCGGGCTACAAGAGAAGCCATTTCATAACGGGTCATGGGCTGGTTTCCTTTGTAGGAACCATCGGGATAACCGGAAACGACACCGCGAGAAGCAAGCTGGCCTACTGCGTCATAGGCCCAATGGTTCATAGGTACATCCATGAAAGGATTGGCAGCGAACGCCGGTGCGGCGAAAGCAACCAATGCTACTACTGCTACGAGTGCAAGAATCTTTTTCATATTTGTGCAACCCCCTTGGTTGTCTTTATATTTGCGGGATCACACATTCTTATCGGAAGACTAGTGAGAAGTTTCCTCGTTTCCTTCTTTGGTGTCCTCACTCAAGAACTGTGTTTTCTCCGCCCTCAACATCCGCTCCCTCTTTTTGGCTGGGGGTTGTCGGCACCTCCTTTCTTGCCTTCAGAGATTATTACGGATGAATGAAGCTAGTGAACCAAGTCAAATTGTCAAAGGACTCAGTAATTTCGCTGACTATGCTACCGTGAAATCCCTACGATTGGAATAGGCCCTAAGACTCAATTCCATAGTTCTCCCGTTGTAGACTGAATCCGAGAACAGTCCAGAATAACACGGCCGCCTTATATCGGAAGGAGAAGACATCCCCTCCAATACTGTATAAAAGTATTAACAATATTGTAACCCAACAGACAAGAAAAAGCCACCGCCACTTGTCAGCGCCGGTTTTAAAACGCTGAAACCCTTTTTTCAAAGCAACCCCAAATAGATAGAGCATTCCTATAAGGGTTGGAATCCCTCCGTAAATTAACAAGTTTAAATACATATTATGTGCATCAGGGGCTTCCTTTATGTGATTTTCCGGAACGTAGCGTTTTTTCACTTCTTGAAATTCTTCTCGGGATCTGCCCCATCCCCACCCAGTAATCGGTTTTTCCTTCACCATATAATAGGCAACTTGCCATATATCAGACCTGTTTGTGGTTAAATGTGAAATATCATGAAAACTCGTAATTTGTTGAACCTCTTTCGAGAAACGATGAAAAACTTTCTTAAAGGTAGAGTCCGCGGTGACGTGCCCTACTAACGCGACACATATAAAGATAAGAATAAAAAGTGCCGTTATCTTTCTAACCCTTTTACTGTAGTAAAGGAGGAAAAACAAGCTAAAGACACAGGCCATCCAGGCTGCTGTCGTAAAACTTATTATAAGGGCTATAAAAACCAGGATGCTTACAGCAATATAACCAAAGGATTTAATATGGGATTTTTCTACCATGTTGGCGCTGCCTGGATATAAGAGGGCAAAGGGGAAAATAAGGCATACGTAAAGCCCAAGGGAATTGATGTTGGAAAAAACACCTTCACCCAGGGGGTTCTGGGCTATTTTGAAGAAGGAAAAGGCCATGGTAACAATAACGGTCATGTACCAGACATGAACCCATCTATTTACATTTTTCTCTTTTCGCAACACGTAGGCAGCCAACCAGCACGCAAAAACAAACTCCACGAGCATCGAGTAACCGCGGCCCCATAAAGCAAAGTCGTTTTTTGCGAACCAGGTGACAACTCCTCCCCATATGAGAAGGGCTATAAACACAAAGGAAACCGATCTATCAAATACAGCCGGCAGCGATTCTCTTTTAATAGCCTTCAGCGCCAGCCCTATAAACACCAAAAGCCATCCCAGATATCTTGGGACAGGCCCCCAGGGGGACCAGAAAAGAGACCATAAAAAGCCAAATTCAATAATGCGATCTGCAACCATTGCAATGCTCCTTTGAAAGTGTTGTGAAAACTATTTTAAAAGATTGTCACATGCCTGCAAAGCATCTTCCACACTTATATGCCCGAGACATTTAAGACGATTGCCTAAAAGACATTTTTTCCCTTCGTCACATGGCGCACAAGGAAGCTGTGGAAGAAGAACAATATGGCGGTTTCCCCATGGTCCAAATCTATCGGGGAGAGAAGGCCCATATATTGCCACAGTAGGAGTCCCCATAGCGCTTGCCAGGTGGAGGGGGCCTGAATCATTGGTTACAAAAAGGTCGGCCTTTTGCAATATAGCAGCTATTCGAGGCATGGGAACACGCCCAAACAAATTAAGAGTATAGTCTGACGGCAACGACTTGACAATACGAGAAGCAATGGTTTGCTCCTCTTCTGTATATCCCATAATTCCAATGAGGCATTGACGCTTCTCTATAAGCCTTTGAGAAAGCTCTATAACATTTTCAACTGGCCAGCGCTTATGTTCCCGACCGCCAGGATTTGCAATTACGAGCTTTTTTTGAGGAAAAGATAAGAGCGTTTCTTCTGCATACTGTCGTTCTTCTTCTGGAACATAATAGCTCATTGAACGGGAAACGATAGGGACTCCCAGAGCATATATCTTCTGTATAACCCGCTCCGCCTCATGAATCGTTTTCGGCAAAAAGGGCCTTTTCAAGAGAAGAAGAGGAGCGTAACGGGCCCCGATAAAAAGAGGCATAAGGGTTTCACGAAGGTCTACCACAAGGTCAAAATGTCCCTTTCTCATAATACGAAGTGCCCGAAGCCGCCCTTTGAAACCGTAGAACTCAGATGTCGGAGACCAGCGGTCATAGGGAACCAGATCACTCCACATGGGATCATGTTTGAAAACATTGACAACGGTAGGCCCAGCCCAAAGGGTAAAACGCGCCTTTGGCAAATAATGCTTTAGGTTATTAATTCCCGGCATTGAGAGCAACATGTCTCCAATGCATGAAAGACCTATAACCAACACGCGGGAGATGTGAGCAGGGTCTATACGCATATTTTTCTCCTATTTCACTAAGAACTTGTAATAGCCGGCGTACAGGGAAGAAATTCTTTCTACATCGAAGGAAGAAACCTTCTGTTTAGCTTTTTCGAGGATAAGGTTTTTAGTGGCCGTATCTGCATCCAAAACCTGAGCCAGAGTGATTTTCATGGAGGCGGCGCTGTCTTGCGGAACCAGCCAGCCCTCTGCGGAGTGGGTTATCATGTCGAGCGGACCTCCCATATGAGTGGCAACACAAAGCAACCCTGATGCCATGGCTTCCAAAAGGGATAGGCCAAAGGGCTCTGGCAAACGAGACGGCAACACATATACATCTGCGGCCCAGAAATAGGGGCGAATATCATCGACAAAGCCCAAAAAGATTATTCGCGGATTTGAACCAGCGAGGTTCTTCAGCTTTTCTTCTTCTTCACCAGTACCTGCCAACAACAACCATGTATCTTCACGATCAAGTTTTTTAAAGGCTTCGATCAGAACATCAAAACCCTTCCAATCAACAAATCGCCCCGCCCCGATAATGATCTTGTCTTCTGGGACTATAGCATACTTGCCCCTGACTGTTTGGGGGTTAAAGCCAGGAGGTCTGTGATAATAATGAGCATCTATGGCATTAGGAATGACATCAATCTTTTGCGAATCCATGCCGCTCTCTATGGCTTGCTCTTTGATATAAGAAGAAATAGCAATGGTTCTATCTACAAAGCGAAAATACTTGCTTTTCGGTCTTGAATCTATGGTGCCCACCACAGGGATTCCAAGTTTTTTCCCCCAATATCCGCCTATGACAGCGGCGGAAAAAAGACGGGTATGGATAAGGTCGGGAGAAAGCCGCTTCAAAAGCTGCCCAAACCCCTGGCACACCCATGGAGCCCAGGAAACAACGGGCTTGTAGGGAAAAACGGGGATTCCTCTTTCCTGAAACTGAGCTGACAGTGTTCCCTGCCCGGGACAAAGCACTACGTTATCAATGCCCTTTGATTGCATGCCTAGTATAAGTTGAATCCAGGGGATAGCCCACGATAAGTTCCCTTCGTTGACGTAGTGCAATACCCTCATACAAATCACTCCCGCGCAGACTTAAAAAATAATCTTACGATAAAAGCTTGCTACACGCTCAGCCATTTCTTTTTCACCTGATATTTTTTCTTGAAAAAAATGTTGCCTTGTCTCTCGCGATTTAAGTATCTCAAGGAGGCCGTTTTTCCATAGTTCCACCTTACCAGGGGGAATCAGCTCTTCAGGATTTTTACATAGTTCCCTCACGGGAGGGAGGTCTGAAGCAAGAACAGGCACTCCCATTTGAATGCCCCTCATTAACGTTAGCCCCATACCTTCAGACAGTGACGGAAAAAGCAGGCACGAACATTGCGCCATCCATTTATCCGGGTTGTTTTGAAAACCATAAAAAGACACACGCTCTGAAAGATGGTTTTCGTGACAAAAAGTCTCAAGCTCTTCTCTCTGAGGGCCGTCTCCCACGACGTTCAGGCGCCAATCGTGGAATGAGCAATCTTTTAAGGCCTCCATTATTATATGAAGTCCCTTTATCTTTGTCAGACGGCCGATAAACAAAAATAAGAACGGGGTCGATTGAAGACTCCCCTTCCATTGGTTTTGAAGGGGCGGCATCCCGTTAAAAATAACGACTCTTTTTTGAGGCAAGTAATGATCCAGATAGTCTTGAACCCAGTTGCTGATCGAAATAGCTCCCAAAGCTTTTTTAAAAGGGGCGATACCCATATTTTTTGAATAAGTGGAATGGGCGGTAATAATGAATGGAATTCCGGAAAGGCGGCTGGCCCACCACGCGATCCACGCGGGAACTCTGGAATGGGCGTGAATGAGCTCCCAGCCTTCCCTCTTGATCCGCATTGCTATTTTAATCGCTGCGTATATGACTGTTAGAGGATTTTTCTGATACACGGGAAGTGCCCAGTGTTCCACATTTTCAAGTTTCTCCTGAAGTTTTCCACCGCCGGAAACAACTAGAACGGTGTGCCCCATTTTTGACAATTCGTTTGAAAGGCCAAGAACATGGCGCTCCACTCCCCCCTCTATAAATTCTGGAAGGAGCTGAATGATTTTCATTCTTTCCACCTCTCTATAATCCATAAAGCCGCCCGTCTGGCTTCATTAAAATCTTTAATCCCCTTAAGGCCTTCGCCGCTTTCCAGAAACTGTGGGGAATACTCAACAAGACATCCCTTTTTTTTAAAGGCATCGAAAAGAGTGTTAAAGCGAGGAATTCCCCATAAATAAAAGGGGCTCGCCACCTGTTGAAGAATTCCCTTAATGCCCTTGCGATGCTCAACCCCCATCAATATAACACGATGTCCCGCCGTAATAGCTTCAGATACCATGGAAACGGAGTCCTCTGTGCAAAACACCCTGTTGCACAACCCCATCATCCCAGGCACGGGGTTAAGGGGGTTTTGGGACGCGAGAAGCAGCATTTTAACGTGAGGCTGGTTCGCCGCCATATGAACAAGGGCGTCTTCAGCGTCTTGGGCAGTGCGCCGGGAAGTGGTTATGTACAGATCCGCCCCCTTGGCCGCTGAAGCGCTGACAATAGGTTTCACATTTTCTTCAACCCATCGTCCGCTAATACGATAGTTCCCATCGTCTCCGCCAATGAGCAGGGCCCATCGATCCTGTGATTCTTGTGGATACAGCGTGGCTAGCTCTTCTGCGGCCTGCTTTAGCTTTTCAGGGAAAATAGAGTTCGGCGCCCCAAGGGTTGGCAGTACGTTTTGTATGTCTTTCGGCCTGTCATGTAAAGGCACAATGGCAAAATCGAAGGGGTTTGAGCCAATAAATGATGGCGTCATGAGGGCGCAGCTCTTCGCCGCCAAATAAGAGGAAAGAGCGAGGTTAAAGGCAGCCGTGCCGCTTCCAGCAGAGATAAAAAGCACTTCATGGGGTTCTGCACTATGTCGAGTTAAAAGAGTCTGACACTGCTCCATCAATTGCGTGGCGCCAGTCTTTGCCAGCCAATCTTCAAGGCTCTTTTTGTCCATGGACGGAAGATGCCGCCCCTTGAGTTTAAGAAGGCAAAGTTTTCGAAATCCAGATACTTTGGGAACCTCCAATTCTTCTACAATCGTCCCCGTTTCCTGGGCCAGCCAGCCCGCAATGCCCCTACTCTGAAAGAGATGGCCCCGTATTCCGTCGCTTAAGATGACGACCAGCCCTGGCCCGCCCTTCATATTTTTCATCTATTCCTTTGAGCAGCCAATGATACGGCGAACGGCATCGAGGTCTTCGGGGGTATCCACACTGGGACCACGATGGGTCACAGCCGTTTCCACCACTTTCATAGAGTAGCCATGCTCAAGGATCTTGAGCTGTTCTAAAGATTCCGCCGTAGAAAGAGGCGTAGCCTCAAGCTCCACATATTTCATAAGAAAATCTTTGCGATAGCCGTATATCCCTATGTGCTCGTACACTGGAAGGGCTGTTTCAACCCTCATATAGGGGATGGGAGAACGGCTGAAATAGAGTGCGAAGTCCCGACGGTCTTTCACCACTTTAACCACATTGGGGTTTGAAAGACTCGCCTTATCGAGAATGGGGGCGCAAAGGGTCGCGGAGACAACGTCCTCATTCTCTGTGAGAGCATGGATCACCTCATCGATCATGCGTGGGTCGAGGAGGGGTTCATCGCCCTGAATGTTGATGACGTAATCCACATTCATCTTTTCTGCCACCTCAGCCGCCCGGCTTGTTCCGTTGGGATGTTTTTCTGAAGTTAGAACGGCATTGCCATTGAAGGCCTGTACGGCTTTGATGATCCGTTCGTCATCAGTGGCTACTATCAAGGCTCCAAGAGAAGAACTGGACGCCTTCTCATAAACATGCTGTATAAGAGGTTTGCCGCAAATATCGGCAAGGGGTTTTCCCGGAAGACGGGTTGATCCGTACCGAGCAGGTATTACGCCTAGTATATTCATAGCTTTATACGATGCTCCTTCGCTTTTTGTAGTAATTTATCACGGTCAAGGAAGGAAATCTCCCTGACTATCCACTCTCTCATGGCTTTGCCATCCTCAGTTTCCTGGGAGTAGCTCATAAAGTCAAGTTTAACATTCAGTTCCTGAGCCACACGCCAGGCCATGACAGGCCACACCTGACCAATATCGCCAATGATGGGGATGCTTCCCTCGTGCCTGGCAAAGGCCGACATTTCCATACGGAAAGGGATTTTAGAGATCTTTGTTTTGGGCAATCCCTTGTTAATGGCCTCTTGTATCATGGCGCTTTGTTTCTGCAGATCCTGGGCTTTGCGAAGGTTTTCATCAAGATCGATGCGAATGAGTTTCTTGTCCCTAAGGCTGTAGGTATGAAGGCCTTTCCACCACGACCAGATGCCATGGCCAGTGTAGCATTCGAAAGGCCCATCGTGGATTTCCTGGGTAAGGGCCACTGCCGATTCGATGATCACATCGGCCTCATCAAGCATTCTGGCCACTCTCTGTGACCGTTCAAAAACAGAAATACTGTCGCCAATAGCCATGCCCACATGGCCGCTTCCTATCATCTGAGGAATGCTGACGAGAACAGGCAACCCCTTTTCAGCGCCAATTCCGATCATGGTGCGCCGGTCGGCTCCCCATCCGGCAACAACTTCGAAGGGAAGGCCATAGACCTTGCATATGCTCAATATTTCCGCAGCCAGCATTTCGTTGCGCAACCCCATAGGATAAGCCATGTTGCCTGCCGCTTTCAAAACAATGCGGCCATCTATTTCTTCGCCCCGTTTAAGCAGTTCTTCGTCAAGAACCATTTCGCGCCGTAGGGTGTTCATTTCCTGGGGAGTAAGCTGGGTAAATTCGAATACGTTTCCCCGAGGCATATACTTTTCATCAAATCCGAACTCCGTCCCGCTGCTCATTTTTACCTTATCGAGAGCACCTGCCATTTCGTGCCCCACAACGGCCGAGCTGGTGGTTACTCCGTCAATGATCCCTTTATCCATAAGCTCTGCTATGAGGGTGGTGACACCTTCGTGAATGTTAGGGCCGCTGCCTGTGGCTACCATTATTTTGCCGCCCTTTTTCTTCACTGCCGTCATTATTTTTACAGCTTCGTCCAGACTGGCTTTTGATCTTTCGTCTAATTCCTGATAAAAGGAATTTAAAAGCTTTTCATTTATTTTCATCAACCCATCACCTCACGTATTTCTTTCCAGGATAAGGATGCCGCTCCCCCCACTCCTTCAAAATACTGTGCCGCTCCCTGTTTTACTCTTTCCCTCATAGAGGGAGAGAGGCTTTTCTGCCACCATTCAGCCATTTCTTCCGCATTTCGCACAGTTACTGCCCCATGGTGTGCTGCCAGACCTGCTGCCGCTTCGGGAAAATCTTCCATATTCGGACCATGACAGACCGGTATGCCGAAGACTGCGGCCTCCATAAGGTTCTGCCCCCCTTTAGGAACCAGGCTTCCTCCCACGAAGGCACTGTCAGCAACACCGTAGAGGTCGAAGAGAACCCCTATTTTATCGACTATAAGGATGTCCCATCCATTTTTTACAGCAGAGAGGCGCTCCGCCTTGGCAATTTTCTGAGCTGAAGCAGTGACGGCCTCGGCCCGTTCGGGATGGCGTGGAACTATGATGAGCCGGGCCTCTGGTATTTGCTTTTTGACCTGTGAATAGGCCTCAAGGACAATTTCATCTTCTCCTGTATGGGTGCTGCCGGCTAAAAAAACCGGTTTTCGGCGGCCAATAAGTTTATTAGCCCAGCTGAAGTCCGCACTTTTTTGCCTCAATCTGAGAGCGTCAACTTTGCAGTCTCCCGTCACTGCGATTTTCTCTGGCTCCAGCCCTAAAGAAAGCAGATATTCCTCATCTTTATCTGAGCGAACCATAAGGCGGGTAAAGCATGAAAAAATATTCCGCCAGAAATCCGGGTGGTTTTTTCCCTTTAACGATGTCGTTTCTGAAAACCGGCCATTCACAAGAAATGCCGGAATTTGCCGTTTTACCAGCTCTTTGAGCAAATTGGGCCAAATCTCAGTTTCTATAACCACATAGGCTTTGGGCTGTATGGCGTCAAGAGCGCGAGCCACGATCCACGGAGTATCCCAGGGGTAATAGATATGGGCGTCAAATAGTTCTGATACCAGCTGATGGGCCATATCTTTTCCTGTAACGGTTGTCGTAGACAACACTACAGGAAGATCCGGAACATCTTCGTGGGCCGCAAGAAGAAGGGGCCAGGCCGATTGAACCTCTCCTACTGAAACGGAATGAACCCAAAGTGGGTTTTTTCTACGAAACAATTGTTTTTTTTCTTCTGTATAAAGAGCTTTCCGCTCATTCAGCCCCGTTTTGTATTTATGCGCCAGCCATGGGTACGCCATGAGATAGGCTGCTGATATGAGGGCCCTGTACGCAGAATAGTTCAGATCAGGCCACCCCCGCTTTAAGCAGTTCGTGAAGGTGAATAATTCCAATGGGCTTGCCTGCCTTCGCAACAATAAGCACTGAAATTTCCCTTTCTTCCATTATATGGACGGCTTCCGCAGCTAAACGGCCAGCTTCCAGCGTGACAGGATTTTTTGTCATGGCACTGGACACATCAGACTCAAGACATTCCACTCCGCACCGCTCAATAAGGCGACGCAAATCGCCATCTGTAAATATTCCGGCAAGTTTTCCCTCTTCGTCAACAATGAGCGTTGCCCCGTATCCCTTGCTCGTCATCTCGAAAAGGGCGTCGCTTACCTTGACATGCTCGATGACCACCGGCAGCTTATCTCCAGATCCCATAACATCTTCGACCTTAGTCAAAAGCCTTCGGCCAAGGGCACCCCCTGGGTGAAAGAGGGCAAAATCATCTTCTTCAAGCCCCCGGAGTTCCGTTACCATGCCTGCAAGGGCATCGCCAATTGCAAGCTGTACAGTGGTGCTGCTCGTCGGGGCCAGATTCAATGGATCCGCTTCCCTGCTGACACTTGAGTTCAAGACTATGTCAGAGTTTTTAGCAAGGGGAGAAGATATTCCGCCAGTGATGGATATAACAGGCGCTCCTAACCGCCTAAAGAAAGGAAGGAGGGCCACCACTTCTTTTGTTTTTCCGCTATTGCTGATAAAAAGGCCAACGTCTTCTCTGCAAACCATGCCGAGGTCGCCATGGGACGCTTCGGCAGCATGAAGAAAGAAAGACGGCGTCCCCAGGGATGCAAGGGTTGCCGCTATTTTTCTGCCGATAAGCCCCGATTTGCCCATGCCTATCACAACAAGACGGCCTTTGCTGCAATGAATAACCCTTGCCGCCTTAACAATTTCCTGGCCCATTTCGTCGGCCACTCGCAACAATTCGCTCGCTTCCTGTTTTAATACATCTCGGCCTATGGAAAGCAGCCGTTCGTCATCGAGATCGATCCCTGCCCGATCTCTGGGAAGACAGACCATTTTCTACGCCTCCTCCGCCCAATCAAGATTTACCTTTTCGATGGTGTTTTCTACAAAATTCCATATTTCTTTTATCTGAAAGAGAAAATACTCAAGTTTTTTAAGGGGGACCATATTGGGTCCGTCACTTTTCGCCTTGTCCGGATCAGGGTGGGTTTCAATAAAGAGGCCGTCAATGCCGATAGCGGCAGCAGCCCTTGCCAGGGGAAGGGCAAAACGCCGGTCTCCGCCGCTGGACGTTCCCTTTCCGCCAGGCATCTGTACGCTATGGGTGGCATCAAAGACAACAGGACATCCAAGACTCCGCATCAAAACAAGAGAACGCATATCCACAACCAGCTGGTTATAGCCCATAGTGGTGCCCCTTTCGCACAACAAGATCTTTTCGTTTCCCGCTTCTCTGCATTTCTCCACAACCTGCTTCATATCTTGGGGGGCCAGGAACTGGGCTTTCTTTATATGAAGGGCGCGCCGGGTCTGGGCGGCAGCTACGAGAAGGTCTGTCTGGCGACAGAGGAAAGCGGGAATCTGCAAGATATCAGCCACCTCTGCCACAGGCTCTGCCTGCCATGACTCATGGATATCGGTCAGTACCGGCACTGAAAGCTTTTCTTTTATCTCTGCCAGCTGGGCAAGGCCTTTTTCAAGGCCTGGACCGCGATAGCTGTGAATGGAAGTTCTGTTTGCCTTGTCATAAGAAGCTTTAAAAATATAGTTCATGCCTAGACGATCACATATTTCCTTTGCTGTCTGCCCTATTTCCAGACCCAAATCCAGGCTTTCGAGAGAGCAGGGACCAGCAATGACTGTAAGGGCTTCTCCACCTACAAAAAAATTATGAATTGGTACTGTATGAACCATGAATGTCATCTCCCTGATTTATAATGCGGGATATTTTCTGATAGACGCGACATCGGAGATCCCAACCGTATTCTCGTGCCACATACTCTACTACATTGTCTAATGCTCCTGGACCGCCAAGGCGCTTTTTGCCTTCTTCTCCCATAGATTGACGAAGTTCTGAATCGGACAGAATGACGAAAGCCGTATCAGCAAGAACCTGTGGATCGGGGGAAACAAGGATTTCAGAGTCTCCAAGAAGTTTTTTTTGCACTAGCTTCCCTTTCTCCCTTATGGAAACAACGGGAACTCCAAGGCCTGCACAGACCTGATTAGCCGTTCCTCCAAGACCTATAAGGATATGGGCGTCGGTTGCGACTGATACAAGAGGACCTAAATAGAACAATACCCGTAATCCGTTCTTTACAATGCCTCGTCCATCGTCAGCCAGCCGCCACCCAGGGGCCGCTGCCACCAATTGCTCTATGTCCAGTGAGGGGGCAATAACTGCCACAAATACGCACGACGTCTTTTTATTAAGGATCTCCACAGCGTCGAGCAGCATTTTCATATCATCATAGGCACGTTGTCTGCTGCCCGGCAACAAAAGCACCCTGGCTCCCTTTTCTTTGGGCCATTGAAAATATCCACTATTATTATCACATGTGAGGTCCATTATTGGATTCCCCGCAAACACCGCGTCGGCGTGGGAACGTACAAGCTCTTTAGCGGTCTCGGAATCCCGTGTCCAAACCCGGCGGCAACGATGTTTTAAAAGAAACCGCTCAAGTCGCCAATGGCCGCTCAGATAGACGGTTTTGGCCGTGGCTACGAGAACTGGAAGTTGTCCCTGCCCCCAGAGGGTGTGAAGTAAAAGATAGACATCTCCAACACAGAGAGGGGTGCGCACCTCGCCGCGCAGTTTTTTCCAGGCTTTGAGCTGGGAAAATATATGACGGACAAGCCCCGATTTCAGATCTTTTAGCAAATCTGAAATGTGATATTTGATTACCCCTCCTGAGGGGGATTCAGAAGGTACAGAGTCCACAGAGATGCCGGCATTCTCGTACTGCTCTCCCTTTCCCACAATAGGGAAGGACGTAACGTAAGCGCACGGGAACCGCTTTTTCACTTTTTGAGCCAAAAGAGCTCCCATGGCATCTTCTCCATATCCGTTGGAGGCCACTACCAGCCGAGGTCGAAGTTTTTCTGCAACAATACTCCAGAAACGGTCTTCTTCGTCTATGACTGTTGAGATTATAGGCACAAGAAGAGGAGAGATAAGGGGCTCCTTGGGAAGATTGTAGACGTCTTTTTCAGTGCAGACCAGATATCGGGCCCCCAGCTCCTCCTTGAGGGCGGCAAGCCGTTCCATATCTCTCAGGTCGAAACGGTGGTGGTCTTTGAAGCGCTGTTCCCTGAGCACGCGCAAACCTGCCTGGTCCAGTGTCCGCCTAAAACTTTCCGGGCTTCCAATGGCGGAGAAGGCCACCACAGGCAGGGACTTCACAGTAAAATCTTCCATATCCTGCCAGGAACCGTCCCATAAAGACCAGCATCGCAGTTCCAGCCTCGATGTGAACAGACGGTCTGCCGGAATATATTGCAAAAGCTTCTGGCGGAGGCTTCGCAGCTCATCTTCTGAAACCTGATCGGCCTTTGTTATGACCACTATATGGGCCCTTTGAATAGCTTTTGGAGGTTCCCTCAAAATGCCCGCCGGTACAAGGCGTCCGTTTCCGAAGGGGCAGCAGGCGTCCACGAGCACTATATCCACATCCCGCCCTAAACGGCGATGCTGAAAGGCGTCATCGGCGACAATGAGTTCCACATTGTGTTTCTGCAAGGCTTCCACGTCTTTTAAACGATCTCTCGAAACTGCCACTGGCACATGGGGAAGACGGGAGGCCAGAAGGAGGGGCTCGTCTCCAACGATCTCTCTTTCAGAAGAAGTACCCTTTATTACAACAGGCTCGCTTGTCCGCCCTCCATAACCCCGGCTTACAATGCCCACACGAACCCCCATATTGTAGAAATGGCGGGAAAGCATTTCTACGAAAGGCGTCTTGTTTGTTCCGCCAAGGGTAATATTTCCTACACTGATAACGGGAATAGGCGGTTCATAGCTTGCCACAAGACCATGGTCGAAGGCAAAATTACGCGACCGGGCAAAACTTTGAGAAACACAGGCCAAGGGGACGAGCAAGGCCCAGGGGCTGAACTGCCGCTCTCCCCTGGCCCATTCAAGATAACTACGGACGAGTTTCATTGTTCTTCTCTCCCCCAAATTGCAACTCGTACAGGTGGCGGTAGATTCCACCCTTTTCAAGGAGCTCGTCGTGGGTGCCGCTTTCCACAATGTGCCCCTTACTGAGGACAAGAATGCGGTCCGCACTCCGCACAGTGGACAGGCGGTGGGCGATGACAAAGGAGGTTCGGCCTTCCATGGCTTTTTCCATAGCTTCCTGTATCTGGCTTTCAACGGCCACGTCAAGAGATGATGTAGCCTCGTCAAGAATAAGGATGCGGGGATTCCGTATAATGGCACGAGCTATGGCCACGCGCTGTCTCTGGCCGCCGCTGAGGGTAACTCCCCGTTCTCCCACTTCAGTGTCATATCCTTCGGGAAGGCTGGTTATAAAGGTATGGATACCGGCAATCTGAGCCGCCTTCACTATATCCTCTTCTGTAGCCTGGGGAAAACCGTAGCTGATGTTAAAGGCCAGACTTCCCTTCATGAGAACCGGGTCTTGGGGTACAATGCCAATCTGTTTCCGCAGTTCTGTGAGATCAAGGGTTCTCACATCGCAACCATCAACGCTTACTTTCCCACGGGAAGGGTCATAAAAGCGGGGAATAAGGTCCATGAGAGTAGATTTCCCGCCGCCTGTTTCGCCGACAACGGCAACCCTTTCTCCAGGACAGACCTCGAGAGCGACCCCTTTTAACACCCACTGTTCGTCTTTATAGGCAAACCAGACATCTTCCATTTTGATCGCACCCTGTATGACTCCCAGGGGAACGGGATGTTCTGGCGAACGTATTTCACAAGGGGTATCAAAAATTGAAAAGATGCGTTCCGCCGAAGCCAGGCACAGCTGCATGCTGCTGACCACGCGGGTAAAGACCCGGATAGGGTGAACCAGAAAACCAAGATATCCCAAGAAGGCGATGAGTTCACCAGGAGTGAGTTTTTCATTTATAACATCTCTCCCCCCTATCCAGAGAATTAAGGCAAGGGCCGCAATGAGCACCACTTCGATAACACCTGAGAGGGCAGCCTGTACCTGCACTCCATGCATGAGGGCCTTGAAGTTCGCTCTGTTCTGGTCCTTAAAGCGTTGAGATTCCATGGCTTCCGTCACAAAGGAACGCACGATGCGTATGGCCGACAGGGCTTCCTGAATGATGGCAGACAGCCTGGCCAGCTCTTCCTGGATCGCATGCCCGACAAAGCGAAGTTTTTTGGAGGCATGGTCAAGAATGAAAAAGGTCAGGGGCAGAATGGCAAAGGTGATAAGGGTAAGACGCCAGTTGATATATATGAGGAACCCAAGCATGCCCAAAAAGGTGATGCCCTGTACCACAAGATCCACTATGACAGTAGTAACCATGTTCTGCAGTACATTGACATCGTTGGTGATGCGCGACATCAGCTCGCCTACCCGCTTGCCGTATATATATCGCAGGGATAGATTCTGCATATGATCGTAGAGGCCCACACGAAGGTCCATGACCACATGCTGCCCCACCCAGTTCATAAGATACTGGTGGCCGTAGGAAGCGATACCTTTGCCCGTAAAAAGGAGCACCAGACCAATGGTAAGCACATTGAGAACATCCATCTTTTTAGCGATGAGAACATCGTCCACCACGTTTTTTAAAAGCCACGGGGGAATGACAGTAAAGACAGAGGCCAGAACCATACACCCAAGGGCGGCAAAGAGCCTCGGGAAATATGGCCGGGTATATTCTAAAAGACGTACGTAAATATGCTTCTTATTCATTGATACACAGCCTTTCGATCATGTCACATAACTTTTTCGAAGGTGTTTCTATAGACCGCCCGGATAGCTGGCATAATTTTATTTTCTGGGCTCTCCGTTCTTCGTGGTCGAACCAGAGGGCGCTTATTTCCCTAACTACATCTTTCGAGCTCAGTTCTCCAACTACTTCCTTCATTATCTGGCTTTGAGAAAGCCGATTAGGCCACGCCAGGTAGGAGGTTCTATGATTCGCTTTCCACCGCAGCACTTTCTCTTTAACAGCCGGACCAAAAATCGGCAAGGATGCAATGAGCCCCTTTAAGCCGCTTATGGGGATTTCCCTCAAAAAAGCGAAGGGAACGGCAACGAGTGCGGGTATTCCCATATGCATAAGCTCAAGGGTGTTTGTTCCAGGCTGGGTTAAGGCCATGTCCGCATTTTTAAGAACCACACCTGTTCCAGCCATCGCCGGGTTTAAACCCGCGGAACGCCAGGTTTCCCGCTCTTCAGCCTTCGAAAAGGGAGAGAGGAGAGTTGCAACCTGAAGCGGCCCTGTCTGTTCCCGCAGCAAAGAGACCACTTCCATAAGATAGGGCAGAGCCTTGGCGCGTATGGCAGGGCGGCTTCCCGGGAATAAAACCAGTTTAAGACCTTGCCTATCCAGCCAGGGAGAAGGGCCGTCATCCATAAGGATCCCTTCTTTAACAAGATCGCCAACTACTGCCGCATTAGGAGATATGGACCGGGCCATGGATTCAAAGGCGGTAAAGACACCACTACAGTGTTCCAATCCTTTTTTACGGCCATAAGTGTAGCAGAAAAGAGGGACTTTTCCTTTTTGGCCCATATGGCGCCCAAAAAAGAGATCGCCGCCCAGTTGAATAATACCATCAGTTTCATGATGGTTCATAGCCCGCAAAGTATTTGCCGAAGAGTAAGGCCCCTTCACTTCATCCGCTCCCAGTGCCATGGCCGCATGACCTTCCCGCCCACTGGCAAATTGGCATGGAAGAATCCAGATTGTAACATTTTTATTACGGCGTTTAAGTTCTCTCGTAAGGGGGCGGCACCATCCCCAAAGTTCGCCCGGGCCATTGACAAGAAGAGTCACGGAATTCATGGCAGCCCCCCCTTGAGAATAGCCTGAGTCCAAAGTTCCGTAGCTCCAGGCACTCCCAAATCCTTTCTGCCTCTCATAAGAGCTTCGTGTTTCTGCTTTTCCACCTCGGGATCATCAAGATAAAGGATCGCCTCTTCCATAACACGGGAAGAAGAGGCCTCTTTTTGCAGAAGCTCGGGATAAACTGTTTCGTGGGCCATAATATTAGGAAGCGAAACCCAGGGAGTCTTAACAAAATTCTTATAGATGCGCCACGATAGCCATGACCCTTTATACACGACGATCATGAAACGGTTTGCCATCATGGCCTCAAGGGAGGCTGTTCCACTCGCCCCCACTACCATCCGGCTCCGTTCCATAAGTTCCTTTCCCCTTCCTTCAAAAAGAGTCCACTTTCGCAAGTCTCTTTTCATCTTTTCACGGATAGAAGAAGAAAGGCCTGGGGCAATTGAAAAGACAGGTTCATATCCCATACTTTGAAATTGTCGGGCACTTTCCACAAGTATGGGCAGCAGCCTTTTCACTTCCCCAGTGCGGCTTCCTGGCAGAAGGGCAATGATTCGGCCTGACGGTTCTGTGACACCAGAGGAACTGGTCTCATCAAGGAAGGGATGGCCGATCCAAAGGGATGGAACGTCATGTTCTGTTAAATAGAGGTGTTCAAAGCGCAGCAGGGGCAGCAGAAGAGTGCAATACCGCCGCAGTGTCCTGACTCGTTTTTTTCTCCACGCCCAGACAGTGGGCGGGGCCACGTAGAAAATAGGATTCTCAAACCCCTTCTTTCGCAGCGACCGGATAAGTGGAAGATGAAAATCCGGGCTGTCTATAACAATGACCCGCCTGGGCTGCTCTTTGAGAATAAACTTCACCATGGTATTTTTAAGGCGAAGGAGCCTGGGGATAGCCGCCAGGATATCTGTGCTGCCCATAAGACTCAGTTGGTCGATTGTCCAGAGAGCCTCCCCCTGTTCTGCGACTCCCCTGGGACCAAGCATCCCCATGATGGGCTCGTCAGTTTGTTTGCGAAGATACCGGATGATAGAGCCTGCGTAGTGATCCCCTGAAGGTTCGCCGCAACTTATATAGATAGACATGGGGGCACTCCCACCACTGCGATGTTCAGCCGGGCAGCAAGCTCAAGAAAAGCTTCTTTCTCAAGCATGAGGGTACGGCCGGCTTCGAGAGCCAGGCAGGTTTGTCCGGCTTTCTCCATCATGTGGAGGGTATGAGTTCCCACTACAGGGATATCAAAGCGTTCATCCTGGTCTGCCCGCATCATTTTTATCACAGAGCCTCCATGGACCAATGTTCCAGCCCGCTGAAGCATGGCATCTGTTCCTTCCATAGCTTCCACTGCCACAACCGCGCCGCTGTGTATGACGATGCTCTGGCCAAAAGAAAGGGGCAGAAGATGAAAAAGGATTGAGCAGCCATAGGCTACATCCTTTGCTTCCTGATCTGAAAGGCCTCGGGCTGAGACTTGCCCTTCAGGAGTGAGGAGATCAGAAAGGATCTGTCTGTACCCTGCTACTTTAATTCCAGTTTTTTCTATAGTACGGACGATACGACTGAGAAGAGCGTGGTCATCGTTGTTTTCTGCATCAAGAGACTGTTTCAGCAATACGTCGAGGTTTTCTCGCTGGTACATGAGACTTTTGGGAACCTGACCTGCCAGTATCATGGTCTCTACTTTATGGGAAAGCATCTGACCCAAAATCCATTCAAGATCAGGTGTTGCCACTGTCCAAATTTGCCTTGCAAAAGGAGCGAGGCGCTCTATATCCGCTCCCATTGAAAAAACATAAGGGGGCATTCCCTCTTTGAAAAGCCTGGCACAAATTATTTCAGGGAGGCAGCCCTCCCCGGCAATAATAGCAAGTGTTCTTTTCATATTAATCATTCGCCTTTCGTGCGAAGTATCCTCCTACAAGCAAAAAGAGGACGTTAGGCACCCAAGCAGCCAAGAGCGGGGGCATATGTTCTGTTTCCCCAAAGGCTTTGCAAAGGGACATCACTACATAGTAGACGAAAACAATCATGACGCTGAGGCCAAACCCCACGCCGGACCCGGTTCTATGGGATCTTACGCCAAGGCTGGCTCCTAATATGGCGAGAACAACGCTCGCCCATGGAACAGCGAATCGAAGGTGGAAGAGAACCCACAACGGCGCAAGGTTCCCACCCTGGGCCTGAAGAAGGCGTATCTGGGCCATAAGTTCCAGGGCGCTCATTTCACTCGGTTTGCGGGAAGCCTGCTCAACCTGCTGAGGCGAGAGGTTTAGATCGAATTGCTGACGCTCGAAACGAAAAAGGAGTTCTACTTTTCCACCATTCGTTACCTGAAATACTTCACCATCATCAATCCACCATTTTCCATCTTTCCAGAGGCCGGTCTTGCCCACGGTTATCCGTTTGAGCTTTCCCTTTTCGAACTCCTGAACGAGCACATTGGTCATAGTTCCTTTTCGAGGCTGAAGCTTTTCTATGTAAATAACCCTGTTGAGCTGCCCATTGCTTTCGTCCCGTAAAAAAACTTGTTCTTTGAGAACGGAGGGCTTCTCTCGCATCACTTCGAATCTCATGAGATTTTCCGCGGCACGATTTGAAAAAGGCACCACTGTTTCATTAAGGATAAGAGCAGAAAGCCCTACCAGGAGAGATCCCACAATGACAGGTTTCAAAATTCGCTGAAAGGAAATTCCGGAGGCTTTCAGCGCCACTATTTCACTGTTTGTAGAAAGTTTGCCAAAGGTAAGGAGTGCCGAGAGCAGACACGCCATGGGCAGTGTCAGAATGATCACTTCCGGCAAACTGTAGATAAAAAGCCGCAAGACAACGCCAATGGATATCCCTTTTTCTATAATCATGCTGGCAATTTGGAAAAGCAGGTCGCCCGCTACAAACACCATGGTAAAGGCCATGACGCCAAAAACAAAGGATCCAGCCATTTCTTTCCATATAAAACGATCGAGAATTCCTCTATTTCCCACTATCCCCACGTCCTGTTACCCATTCTTTATTGTATGCGAGTATGTATTCGGCAGCTTCGCGAATAGCGCCCCGGCCGCCCTCTTTGGTGGTAACCCTGTCTGCCGCCTTTTTGGCCTCTGATACGGCATTGGCCACCGCAAAACCAAGACCGACCCACTGAAGACATTCAACATCGTTCACATCATCGCCGGCATAAGCAATCTGAGAGGATGGGAGAGCGAGATCAGAGGCCAGTTTTTTCAATGCTTCATATTTATTTTTTACGCCATTCTGAAGGAGGGCTATGCCAAGCTCTTTTGCCCGCCCTTCTGTGGCAGGTGAGTAACGGCCGCTTATAATGGCTACTTCTACGCCCCCTTGGCGAAGACGGGAAATGCCCATGCCATCCTGTATATCAAAACGTTTAAACTCGTTGCCCCGCCCATCAAGATATACTCCGCCATCAGTCAAAGTTCCATCTACGTCAAGAACAAGGAGTTTAATCATCTGTCTCTCCTTTAGAACCATGGGGCCATGGCGCCAGCCCCCGGTGTGCTTGTGCCACAAATGCAACGATCTCGGCAGCAAGAGCGTTTTCACCGGCAGCAAGACTTTGAGCCGCCGTTCTGATTGGAAGACCGCTATGGTAAAGATGCCGATATAGATTTTTTATATCTTTCCTGTCAGAGGAAGAAAAACCAGCCCTTTTCAGACCCACGCTGTTTATACCGTGTACCTGGGCCGGATGGCCGTCAACAAGCAAAAATGGCGCTACATCTTTCACAACTTTCGACAGACCCCCTATCATACAGTAGCGGCCAACCCGGACAAATTGATGAAAACCTGCCAGGCCGCCTACGACTGTACCCTCTCCCACAGAAACGTAGCCGGCGAAACCTGCTTTGTTTGCAATGGTAACACGTTTTGCTATCTGTACGTTGTGGCCCAGATGGACACCTTCCATAATGAAGCAGTCATCGCCCACCACTGTAATCGCTCCCTCACCACAGGCGCGATGTATTGTCACATTTTCTCGAATAACCACCCTATCCCCAATATGAACCCAGCTTTCTTCATTGCCAAAACTTTTATCCTGCGGTTCCCGGCCAAGGATGGAATTTTCATAGATGTGGCATCCTGCCCCGATTCGGGTGAAATCGAGGATACGAACAAAGGCCTCCAGCGTGGTGTTTTCGCCAATATGTACCAGGTCTCCCACAATACAATAGGGCCCCACAACAATATTATCTTCAAGAACCGCCTTTGGCGATACTATTGCCGTAGGATGAATGGTTACGGACATGGCTAAATCCTTTCCTCCATAGCTTCTTTCTTGGAAAGCCTCTCTGCCATGAAGAAGCTGTACTCCGCTTCTGCGGCAAGCTCTCCGTCGACTCCCGATCTTGCTTTCACTTTTCCCATAAGCCCCCGCGACTTGACCATTTCAGCTGTGGTAATGAGCTGATCTCCAGGTCTTACAGGGCGGCGAAAACGGGCCTTGTCCACTCCTGTCAGGTATGTCACCATATTTTGCATGTTTGGTCGGCAAACGATCATCATGGCCGCCACTTGCCCCATGGCTTCAAGAATAAGAACACCGGGCATCACCGGTTCGTCAGGAAAGTGGCCGGTAAAGAAAGGTTCGTTAATTGAAACATTTTTGAGGCCAACCACTCGATTTTCCCCTACTTCCAAGATGCGGTCTACCAGAAGAAATGGATAGCGGTGTGGAAGGGCTTTCATAATTTTATCAATATCGATCATTATATTATCTCCTTTCATTGTTGCCGGCTTTCTAATTGTTTTAATCGGCGAAGGAGGCGAAGGTGCATGTCATGCCCCGTTCGAATAGCCACTATATGGGCATGTAAAGGCCGCCCCAACAACGCTATATCGCCGATAAGGTCAAGAATCTTGTGACGGACGAATTCATCAGAAAAATAAAGGCCTCTTTTGTTTAGCGCCTTTTGTGAAGTCACAAGAACCGCATTGTCGAGACTTCCTCCCTTTGCGAGCCCTCGCTTTTTTAGAGTATCCATTTCCTCTTCAAGAGCAAAGGTGCGGCATGGAGCTATCTCTTTTAAAAAACCTTCCGCAGTCACCCTGAAGTCATAGATTTCAGTGCCGATGACCGGATTTTCATATTCGATCACATAGGTAATAGAAAGACCCTCACCGGGCAATGCACAGATGATCTTTTTTTGAGTCTCATCTCTTTCTACAACAGGCACAAAGAGGCAGAGCGGATCTTCGTGATGCTCTGTTTCTACCAGTTCCACCTCGCTGAGCTTCTGCGCAAATGTCAGGGAGCCGCCGTCAAGAATAGGCATTTCAGGCCCACTTATCCTGATCAAAGCCTGGCCAATACCCAAAACATAAAGGGCTGCCATAAGGTGTTCTACGGTCCTGACTACTGTGTTATCAGGGAAAATTATTTCCGTCCCTCGGCCGCTTCCTTCAAAGACTGCATCCCTCAAGGGGTAGCGGCGGCCTCCAATTTCAAAAACTATTCCCCTTTTATGGTAAAAGGGAATTATTTCTGCCCTGCACGGTTCCCCGGAATGAAGACCCGTCCCTTGAAAAAAAACAGGGGTCTTTATGGTGCGCAAAAAGCTCATTTAGAATCTTCCCCGGATTCTGCCAATCTTTTTTCCAAAGCCTTAATTCGCGAAAAAAGTTCCGGCAGACGAAGATAGAGGGCCTGGGCCCTGAATTGCTCTTTATGGGGACGAGCGGGAAATCCTGATACTATTTCACCAGGAGGAACATCTTTAATGACTCCGCCATTGGCAGCTACCTGAGCTCGATTCCCTATCTTAACGTGGTCGCGCACACCGCTTCGAGCCGCCAATATAACCCCCTCGCCGATCTCTGCGCTTCCCGCAATGCCCGTCATGGCTACAACAATGCAATTATCACCGATGCGAGCGTTATGGGCAATATGGACGTGGTCGTCTACTTTGGTTCCTTTTCCTATATACGTATCGTCGAGAGTCCCTCTGTCAATTGTGGTACAAGCCCCTATTTCCACATCATCGTCTATAACGACCCCCCCGATCTGAGGCACTTTCTGCGGGCGCTCATCAGGATGGGAGGATGGAATAATGCCGAAGCCGTCGCACCCTATAATGGCGCCACTGTGGATCAATCCCCTCTCTCCAATGGTCACATTCTCATAAAGCACTGCCATGGGCTCAATATGCGTACCCTTTCCGACAGAACATCGCGCACCCACATAAACCTGAGCTTCCAAAATAGCCTCGTCATGAATTACAGCATTTTCCTCTATAACACAAAGAGGCCCGACATATGCCGTATCTGCAATGCGAGCATTTTCAGAAACCACCGCTGAGGGATGAATCCCATAAGGGAAGGATTGGGGAATCTTAAAAAGATAAAGCAACCTTGCAAAGGCTTCCCTGGGTTTTTCTGTGACAATACCTTGTCGGGATTCTGTAAAAAATTTTTCAGGGGCTGCTAAAAAAGCTTCTGCAGACAGCATCCCCAGCTCTTTTTCTTCCCAGACCACACTCAAGGTCTTTTCTCCGCTTTTTTCGGGAGAAACAAGTCCCTTTACTGAAATATGAGGGTTCCCAATAACTTTCCCTCCAATATATGCTGCAATCTGACCAAGAGTCATGGGTGTGTCAGATATTTTGTCCACTTTTGCTGCCCCCTTACAAGTTGCCGACCGCGCGAATACTCCATTGATCTTCGTCACGTTCGTCATAATGCAATTCAATAGATAAAAACTCGTTTATTCGATAGCCTACGCCAAAATTACTGTAACTATCCTCACTAAACCGCCACCATGCGTAGGGTTCCTTGACCTTGCCAGTAAACCAGAATCTCCACCATACTTCTCCTCCAGGATAGGCCAGTTCTGCCCCTAGGAGCATTCGTGGATGAACCTTCCACCGCGCCCCCCAGCGACTTTCAAGATCAAAATCATTGGTGGAAAGAATCCACTCGCCATAAAGTTCAACATCCCAGCCACTTACAGGAAGGGATTTTCTGCCTATGTGAAGTCCCACCTCGGGATATTTATCATCCGTTCCACCGTAGGCGGCTGCCCACGCCTGAACAGTAAACCGGGAACTCTCTACAAGAGCATCTGCTCGTGAGATCTGCGCAGGGCGAAAATCTACACTAACCTTGGCTTTTGAATTGACCACTATGTTGCGGTCTTCCAAGGCTTTTTCTGCCAGTTTTTCAATATCGTTCTTGTGGTGGGAAACCCATTCTACTGGCAGACCTACAATGGGAAAAAGGCCCGACTGCAAATTATCTTTCAGATCAGACTGAAATGCAACAGGGAGGGATCCCGATTGGACGGATGGGGTTACAGCCAGAACAAAGGGTTGTTGCGGAAGAAAGGAAACTTTAAGGATGTTTGACTTGGCATTTGCCGGCAATTCCACAAAAACCGCGATATCCCAACCTGGAGCACGGGTTTCTGTCAGACTTCGTATCTCCCGTTTCAATGCCGTATCCGCCCAGGCCAGGGCAGCAAGGGGCACCCCATCGATGTGGGAATGGATGAGGGCTGGGAGAGAAACGGTATCCTCCTGAAACCATTTATCGCCAGGGGAAGGAAGGGATGGCATTTGCAATTCCACCTCCCAGGCCAGGGCTTCTTCAGCATGGGCTTTTACTTCAACTTGGTTGTTACGATAACGAGGCGACCTGAACACGTACCCCGTTAGCAATCGGTCCGCAACGAGAGTAAGCATCTTAAAGCGCTCTGACAAAGAGATGGAAGTATCCATCTCCCCCCAGACAGCACTCAGGCTTTTTTCCGCGCTTTCTGCCATCCATGCCGGCATTCCCTCTATATGAACGGCTCCGTAAAGAGGGAGCGACATAAAAAGAAGGGCCGCAGCCAGAAACGCAGCGGCTACAGCCCTGCTCTTTCTTGTCATAATGGGCGATCTCACCCCTTAGAAAAGTTCTCCAAAACCAAAGTGGGTCTTGTTCTCATCTTCTCCCTGCGCGTAATCCAGACGAAGGTTCCCAAGGGGGGTTTTCACTCTTACCCCCACACCCCATGAGTCATGAAGATCTGAGAAACTGAAGTTGTCTTCTCCACGCCACGCATTGCCTATATCGTAAAAAAGCACAAATCCAAAGGCACTCTCTATAGGAATGCGGGCTTCTACGTTCGCGAGAAACATTTCATCCCCCTCAAACTCGCCGCCATCGTATCCTCGAAGAGAGTTCGATCCCCCTAAAGAATACCTTTCGGCAGAAGGAAGGACACCGGAAGAAAAGCCGGCCTTGATGCGGGTAGCGAAAATAGGTGGATTGTCTTCTTTCCCTAAATTGAAATCCAAAAAATCCCCTAATCCCATGACAGGAATATAGTAGCGACCCTGGGCCCAATATTTAGTGTAGGTCCAGTCAGCGCCCAACATATCCAGGGCATGTTCAACACTTAAATCAATAATGTGGCCTTTGGAATAACTGAGGTATTCATCTAACGTGTTCCAGGTCAATGTCCCGATAACGGCAAAGGTGGTTCCCGTGGTCAGGTCATCAAGGTCTTCCTGGGTTCCGGCAGGCAGTTTTACGACATTAGAAACATCAACATCATGCCAATCAAGGGTCAGATACCAGCTTAGGCGTGGATCGAAACTGAACTTTTTACCGGCGCCAATATAGAACCCTACCCGTTCCTCATCGTATTCAAGGCGCTTTGCTCCCGCTCTGTAAAAGCCTCGCTCCTCATATACACGCTTGTAGGCGCCCACTTTCCAAGCATAATATATATCATCCATATAGGGCTCTGTATATGTCAGCCAGTACTGCTCGTTATCTCCCGTTTCAAAGCCTACTTCGGCATTGTGCCCTTTTCCTCTCCAGTTGGAATCTCCATAAGATAGTCCGCCTGACCAGCCGCTTTCAGTGCCATGGCTTATGGAAAGCCCAACAGCAGCTGTCTTTTTCTCTTCTACCGTTACCACAACATTTGTAGCAAGGGGAGTATCTCCAGGTTCAAAGCCCACGTTCACATCTTCAAAAAAGCCCATCTGCTGAATTTTGTTAATGGAGTGGCGAAGCACAGTGGCATTAAAAAGGTCGCCTTTTTTAACCTTGATCTGGCGCTCTATGACGTAGCTCTTCGTCTTTGTGTTACCCTGAATAATAATGTCACCTACAATAGGTTCCATAATCTGCACATTAATAATGCCGCCCTCAATCTGCACATCGGCAATTCGAGTCATGACGTAGCCATCTTTCTGATATTTTTCTTGTATGCGTTCCAGATCGTGACGGAAAAAGACCCTGTTAAACACAGCTCCAGGCGCGGTGAAAACCAGTTTTAACAGATCTTCATCGCTATAAACAGTATTGCCTGAGAACTCAATTTTATCTACCACTGGGTTTTCTTTCACCACATAGGTAACTCCAACGCCACCTTCCACAACGGCGAGATCCACATCTACAAAAGAAAAAAATCCTAACTCATAAATTGCCTCTACATCTTTCTGAAGCTGTTCACGGTTTAATGGTTCTCCTATTTTCGTTCCAGTAGCCGAAAGGATGTGCTCTGATACCACATGCTCATTACCTCGTACATCCCGCGAAACGACAGGAGGCTCTTGAGCCCAAACTCCCAGAGACATGAACATCATAAAAAAGAAACACATTATCGATATAAAAACTGGTCGTTTCACACGTAATCTCTCCTTCCGGGAAGGTGAAGTTTTTATTGTCTATTAATGATTATAGCAGGCCCTTCTTCTCGCAAGGCATTTTGCCCAATTTGCATAAGGGTCAAAATACGTTCTAGGGCAACAGGTTTTTCATCGCTTTTTTTCTGATCCTGGAAAACATGCTGTTCAGGTTCAAAAGAAATCTGTTTTTTGGGCTGGACAGGAACAAGTTTAAAACTTGACACAGTTGTAGCGGAAGGCAAAGGAATTTTTTCCAACTCGTTTTTTTGCTCTCTTTTTAAAGCTTCAAGGTTGCTTTCGCTCAGACTTTTCCGCAAGCCTGCTAAAACTGCTTTTTCATCAGAAGTTACCCATTCCAATATAAGATCATCATTATTCATAACAATGTTTCTCTGACTATTGCCTATGGGAGCCGAAAGGGGGACAGAAAGAACACACAGGAAAAATATAGCCAGGGCCGCGACCCGACTTAAATCAACAACAAACATATTTCTTTTCGGCTGCTCATTTTCCGCAGCCAATTCCCACAGTTCCCTTCTTGCCTCTTCAAGCTCAGCCCTGGCGCACTCCATTTCTGTCAGCGCATTATGCCACGCTTTGCTTTTTGACGCAGAAACACACCTTTCAAGCCATCTTACAACCCTTGCGATGCGTTTTTCCATACTGCCATCACTCCTGAAGACACTGCCGTCATTATAACCCTCTCTTTACTTATCACTTTTTAGGTCTTCTTAGTGGTATGGTCGGGAAAAATCCAACTCCGAAGCCGTGCTACAGCATTTCGTCTGAGACGATATACGTGGCTAATATCAAGATCCTGTTTGTCAGCAACCTCTTTTGCCTCGCGTCCTTTATAAAACATCTCCCTTACTATTTCCCCTTCACGGTCAGGTAAATTCTTTATTTCCTGAGAAAGGGTAAGAAGGAGATCGTAGGTCTCATAAGAAAAATTGTCTTGTATTCTCATGTCTTCATCGTCCATGGGAATAGGCGCCTTGGCCTCACTTCTCTGGAGAAAATTAACCATTTGTCCTTTTATGCGGTAAAAGGCATAGGTGGTAAATTTAAGCTGGCGCTCCGGCTCAAATTTATCTACGGATTTAATAAGCGCAACCATACCTTCCTGAATTAAATCGGGGTAGAGTGAAGGAGAGACATAGAATTTTTGAGCAAGCCAGAAAACAAGAGGCCGATAAGAAATAATCAGTTCCTCCCGGGCATCGTCATCTAAATGACAACGGGCCCAAAGCATCTCTTCTTTCTCTGGAGAAAGACGTAACTGGTTCTGTTCTTCATCCCATCTCCCGCTCAAAAAAAGCCTCCTCTCCCTATGCAGACATAACTATGGGAATTTTACCAGTTAGTTTCTATCTTGTCTAAGAAGAAAGGGGAAGTTGTTGAATGATTTCCCTCGGTACGTAAAGATGCATAGCATCGTTCAGAAAAGAAAGCATCATTACACTTCTGTAAGCGTGTATGGAAGAAATAGAACAATTATCGAGACGCATACGCCATACAAGGGAAGAGCTGACCTTTAGAAGTTCAACAAGGGCCGTACGTATAGAACCTCCGTGGGCTATTACAAGGATTCGTTCTTCATCCCTTTTCAATATTTCATCAAGGATTTCCGCAACTCGCTGTCGAACCTCGTTAAAGGATTCCCCGCTCCTTGGGACAAGGGTTGAAGGATCTTTTCTCCATTGGCTATGCTCTTCAGAAAACCGCGCTTCAACCTCTGAGACAGAAAGTCCTTCCCATTCGCCAAAAGCAATTTCTTTTAGGCCTTCACGCACGTGAAGCACATTGCAGCTCTGCCGCGCTGCTATTATTTCTGCAGTCCGTCGTGCTCTGAGCAAAGGGCTTGATACGATAAGATCTGCCTCAAAGGATGCCGCCAGGCGAAGGGAAACCCGATCAGCCTGCTCAAGGCCTTCCGCATTGAGAGGCACGTCGCTTTGCCCCTGATACCTCATCTCATTATTCCAATCTGTTTGTCCGTGACGAATAAATAGTATCTGCTTTTTCAGTGCCATTTGAAATCCCCTTTTATGTTTTCATTCTGTGCCATTATACCGTTGCGCAATAAAAAAGGCTTTGGGCTTTTGCTCTAACAGCAATAAGACTCAAAGCCTTTTATATTCTCTCTGCGGACCTGGAGCCAGCGGGCAAATTCGAACCGCCGACCTGCGCATTACAAGTGCGATTACAAGCCGAGGAACGTTGCCATTTGCAAGCCATCTTAAAAATCCCCACGTAAAATAGATAGATTTTAATTGCCTTGCGCTTTTATTGTTTTTATTTTACTTTGGCTGTATTATGCGACATACATAGAAGGTGTCAAAATGAAATTAACGGAGACACCAGTAAAAAGGCCGATTGCGTACCAGGTCGAAATGAGTGGAGAAAAATAAAGTACGTTTGCTACAGACATCCTATCACAAAAAGCACTTGATGCGAAAACTCGGGTTAAGGGCATACCTGATCGCAGAGCCCCCGAATTAATGGACAGTACAAAGAGACGATATAGTGGAGATTAGAGAGGTGCAAATATTACACACAGGATTTCAAACTTGAAGCAGTAAAACGTGTGAAAGGGAGGAAACATTAATGAGAACCCGTAAGGCGTTGCCTGTTCTTATGAGTCTTTCGTGTGTTGTATTAATTCTTTTCATCTTCATCTTGCCGTGTTCTGGCAATGTCGTTAATTACCCGAACACAGTTTCGACCGCGAGAGAAATAATATGGAAAACTATTATATCCGGAGGGGGAAACTCCGCATCGGTAGCAGTGATGGACAGGGGCAATATAGTGTATTCGGAGGGATTCGGACCGGCAGACCGCTCACTTAACCGTCTCGTGGACAGAGACACCAGGTTCAATATAGGTTCGACGAGCAAAATGTTCGCTGCCGTAGCAATTCTGCTGCTGGCAGATGATGGTAAATTAAGCCTTGAAGACCCCGTGGTAAAGCATATACCTGAATTCGTAATGAAGGACCCCCGATACCGGGACATTACGGTGCGGATGCTTTTCAATCATTCTTCAGGCCTGCCTGGCTCCACATTTGTTTTTGGGTACAGGGCTGACGAGGATCACCAGACCCTATTGCTTGAAACATTGAAGAATGCGGTTCTCAAGCACACCCCAGGTGAAATGAGTATTTACTGCAATGATGGTTTTACCCTGGCCGAGATAATCGTTGAGCGTGTTTCAGGAAAGTCATTCGCCTCGTTTGTCACCGAAAGGATATTTTCTCCCCTTGAAATGCGGAACTCGGGTGAGAGTGTTGGCGTTACTGGAGGAAAGATTGCCGAATTCTACGATGAAGAGGGAAATAAATATCCCCCAGAGGTAGTTACGGTGCTGGGCGCAGGCGGGCTCTCCTCCACTCCGGAGGACCTCTGCCGGTTTGGAGACAGTTTTGCCCCCGGCGGAATGAACATTCTTTCAGATTCCTCGCTAAAGGATGTTCTGAAGGAACAGCCCACCCCCTTTTCTTCTTTATTGAAGGGGGATGCCCTTTTAGATGCCTTCGGTTGGGATTATGCACTCCTTCCAGCCTACCGGGAGAACGGGTACCAGGTTCTGGGCAAGAGCGGCGGGACCTTGTTCTATTCAACCAATCTCCAGATCCTTCCACAGGAACGGCTGGCGATTGCAGTGACGTACTCCGGACAAGCTGGCGCCGCAAAAGCTACGCACCGTATTATGGAGGCGCTCATGAAGGACAAGGGGCTCCCCGGACCGAAACCGGTTTCTCCAGTCAAACCTCCAGAACCACAGCCCATTCCCGATGAGTTTTTGAAACTCGCGGGATTCTATGTAAACACACAAGAAGCTGTTCGCATGATCTTTGACAATGAGAGTCATACGCTGAACGTCTACTCCCTCGCTTCTCCTTCGGAAGACGAAGAAGCGAAAGAGAATAAAGAGAAGCCGATTCTTTCACTGGTTCACAACGGAGGCTTATTTCATGATTTTGCAACTGGTTACCGATATTACTTTCTCACGGGAGAAAAGACAGTTTATCTTGTCATGGAAGAAGTCCCGCAGTACGGGGCAGATATTCCCATGTACCAGAAGATTGATCCAGTAGAAAAACCAGAAAGTCTGTCGGTGGTAATGGACGGCAGGTTTTGGCTTATACGCAACGCCTCTCCCTTTGCGCAGCTTCCTGACGATCTGTTGGTAAAATCTGAAGAGTACGGCGATCTTCCCGGGTATGTGAAATTCTTTGGAGTGAACAGGGTGGAAACCCCCGATTTTGGGGCAATTGCCGCAACAGGCTTTCGCGATCAGTGCAATATCCAGCTTTTTAAGAAAGACGGCGCAATCCGTTTGAAGGCAATCCAGTTCGTCTATTCGAGCGAAGATATCGCAGGAACGCTAGTACCAGGGGAAAATACCATAGTGATCGGATCTGAGGGCGAAAACGAATGGAGGAAAGTCGAACAAGGAGGAATTATGTCCATCGAAAAGCCCGCAAATGGCAGGGTGATCATTTTTCCCAGACGGCAGGTAGAGAAAGTTTACGACAGCATTATAGACAGCAGCGAAATATCCGTACCCGGGGGAAGCCTGGTGTTCCTGGCGGGAGAACCGGGAGATTCTTTTTCGATAATAGTGCGGTAATTTGTCCGTTTTTCTCGTTTCCAACAAAAACGGCGGCAATAAATTCGATTGGCTGAGTATACTTCTGGGTGCTTTTTTAGCGAGATGCGATGGCGCCTTCAATATGCTTCGGATCGGCAGAGGGCTTACGAGAACGAAAGGGTTCACATGGGGAACATACTTATGCTAACTCTGGAGCCGGCGGGCGGACTCGAACCGCCGACCTGCGCATTACGAGTGCGCTGCTCTACCAACTGAGCTACACCGGCAGATAAATTGAAAAATGGCGGTCCCAACGGGATTTGAACCCGTGTCGCAGCCTTGAAAGGGCTGTGTCCTAGACCACTGGACGATGGGACCGCTATGGTGAGCCGTGTGGGAGTCGAACCCACGACGCCCGGATTAAAAGTCCGGTGCTCTGCCGACTGAGCTAACGGCTCGTGCATTCGACCTGTTACTGCCGTTACGCAAGGGTTTATTCTACAGAAAAAACGCCGCAAGTCAAGCCCTTTTTAAAAATCTCAGGATTGAAAGTTTTCTGACAAGGGGAATCTCGGCCTGTAAAATAGCTTTTGCCTGCCTTTATTTGGTTTCATATTCAACTGGAAGAGCAGGCGTTATCTCTCTTCTTTTGATACGCGAGCCACCCATCCCCTTCTTCTATTTGCCGCTCTACACATATAAAACCTGTTCCTCCATAGGTTTGCCGCCTGGCGACACTCTCTTTAAGAGAAAGAATGGATAAAAGGTCTTCTTTCGCTTCTGGAATAATAGCTTTCCATTCAGACAGGGTCAGATCCAGAAGAGACCGCCCGTTATCGAGACAATAGCGAACAAGCTGTCCGGCTTTCCAATGAGCGTCTCTGAAAGGAACACCTTCCTTAACCAGATACTCGGCCACATCGGTAGCAAGGATCATACCATTTTCCATTCCTAAAACAGCTCTTTTTTCATCAACTTCTACACGAGACAAAAACTCTGGCAGAATTTCTATAATCGAGAGAATAACGGCAAGAGATGCCAGAAGACCTCGTTTATCTTCCTGCAAATCCCGATTATATGTCATGGGCAGTCCTTTTAGCATAACAAGCAAATCAACGAAGTGTCCTATGATTTGTCCTGTCCTTCCACGGGTCAGCTCCAATACGTCAGGATTTTTCTTCTGGGGCATCATGCTTGAGCCCGTGCAGAAAGCGTCAGGAAGTTTAAGCCAGCCAAATTCCTGACTATTGTAAATAATAAAATCCTCGGCCAATCTGCTGCAATGTATTGCAAACACCGCCGCAAAATAGTGATAATCAAATAAATAATCTCTATGGGCTACAGAATCAAGACTGTTCTCCGTCGGGTTCTTAAATCCAAGCTCCTTTGCAGTATAAAAACGATCAAGAGGCAATGTTGAACCCGCAAGGGCCCCTGCGCCAAGAGGGCAATCTTCCAGTGAGCCCAGAGCAGCCCGAAGACGGATGCAATCCCTTCGAAATGCCTGAAAATGGGACATCCAGTAATGGCCCATGCTTACTGGCTGAGCCTGCTGCAAGTGAGTGTATCCCGGAACAACAATATGGCGATGAGCATGGGCTCTTTCCAGAATAGCCTCAAGAAGGGTGAACATGCCTTGTTGAACCTTTTGCAGTCTATCACGCAAATAAAGGCGCAACGTCGTAGCAATCTGGTCGTTGCGGCTACGCCCAGTATGAAGCTTCGCCCCCAGAGGTCCGAGCAATTGGGTAAGACGGTGCTCTATGTTCATATGCACATCTTCTAATTCAATAGAGGGGGTAAAACTTTTCTCTTCTATTTCCTGTAAGACCTGACGAAGTCCGCCTTCTATTTTTTCTCCTTCGTCAGGGGACAAAAGACCGGCAGAAACAAGCATTCTCCCATGGGCGATGCTCCCCTGGATATCAAAGGGAGCAAGGCACCAGTCCAGATCAAGAGACTGGGTGTAGTTCAAAACGATTTCTGCTGTTTCTTCACTAAAGCGCCCTTTCCACATTCCTTCCCCCTCCTTTTATAAAACATGGGTAGCACTCTGGAACGGGGCAGCTAACCTGTTGCAGGTTTTGATGAAGCCACTCTCCGGCAGGGTGTGTTCTCAGCGCTAGCCATGAAGCGACATGAAGATGAAGACATTTTACTTTAAAAGAATTTTTATCCTGAATCCCTCCTACCCCTCCCCGACGCAAAGCCTTCCATAATGAAGGCCGTCTTTTTTGAAGGTACATTCTTTGGGCCGGAGGAAAAAGGGACATGCGTATATTCATATGAAGCACATGGTAAAGAACCCAATCATGGAGAGAAACCCTTTTCTGTAGATATTCTTCTAAAGCCTTCACGCCCTGTTGAGATTCAAGTTCGCCGCACTTCTGAATGAGATAGGGACACGTTAACCAAAAAGACGTGGGGAAAGGCCTTTTCTTCACCATTGGCCTGCATAGGAGAACTTGTGGAGCCCCCCATTGGCAGTAATAGGTTACTCCTGCCACGATGTCGTTTTTAAACTTGCGATGAACCATTTGACGCTTCACAATTTCAGTATCTTCTTTCGTAAGGCTCCAATACAAAGCAGGGGAGCTTAAGCTCCCCTGCTTTGTTATTATTCGGGTCATTTGCTTCTTTTGCTCCGTTTTTTGCTCGCTTTCGCATTATTTAACTTGCTATTGAGATCCGCTATTTTCTGATCGCTAATTTTTAGGAAATTTGATAGCTTTTTTTCAAAGTTATCCTCTGTCTCTTTAGGAGCAGAAGGAGCAACAGGAGGACGTTCTTCCATTTTTTTCAAGGAAAGATCAATCCGGTTTTTTTCGTCAATCTTGATCACTTTCGCCGTTACCTTCTTGCCGACCTCAAGAACATCTTCCACTTTCTTAACATAGCTATACGAGAGTTCTGAAATGTGAATCATCGCTCTCTGTCCCGTGGAAAGGCGTACAAAAGCACCATAAGGCATGATCTGCTCCACTTCACATTCGACCGTATCCCCGACACTCACGGGAGCCTGGTCACTCCTCTTATCTTCTACCATCAGTTTTTCTACCCTCCAGAAGGCTAATATAAAATCTTTTTTAAAAACTAGTTAGACAAAAAAGATCTGTTTTGGAATTATACCAAATTACCGGCGTTCCAGTCTCTTTAATATCCCATTCTTATTCGAAGCAATTTATATTATATAGATACCGTGCCTCTATTGGTGAACTATGGAACAATCTAGGCCAAGGCCCTGCTCAAAGCTTCCACTACCCGATCCGGCTGAAAAGGCTTCACAATAAAATCCAGCGCTCCGGCTTTGATCGCCTCTCTGACCATAGGTTGCTGTCCCATGGCACTCACCATAATAATCTTGGCCTCAGGATCTAAAGCTCTTATGGCCCTGAGCGCATCAATGCCATCCATCTTCGGCATTGATATATCCATTGTCACGATGTCAGGATGAAGCCTCTGATAAGCTTCCACCGCAACTTTCCCATTCTCAGCTTCTCCTACAACCTCAAAATTATTATTTAAAAGAATATCTTTCAGTATTATCCTCATAAAAACGGCGTCGTCAACTACGAGCACTCTTTTTCCCATGCATTCATCTCTCCTGTGTTGTGCTCCACTCGAAAGGGAAAGGACAGTGAAAGGGGCTGATCAGCCCCTTTCACTGTTTTATTGTTAATTATTCTGGGTAAGAACCATCCCAAGTTCTTCTATAAAAAGAGGACTTAATATCTTAATAAAGGTTCCTTTCATGCCAAGGCTTCTGCTTTCGATAATCCCAGCGCTTTCCAGCTTTCTCAAGGCATTTACAATGACACTTCTTGTAACTCCCACACGATCCGCCACTTTGCTTGCAATGACGACTCCTTCATAAGTTCCAAGCTCTGCGATGATATGCTTTACAGACTCTACTTCGGAGTAGGATAGAGCACGCATAGCCATCTGTACCACAAGGCGTTCTCTCGCCCGTTCTTCTATACTTCGTGTTCGATCATGGAGTATTTCGATACCTACGAGAGTGGCAAGATATTCTGCCAAAATGAGATCTTTCATGTAGAAGGGGTTGAAGAACCTTACGAGAAGCAATGTCCCCAGCCGTTCTGCCGCGCTATAGATAGGAACATACAATAGATGCTTTTCTGGAGCTTCCTTCGAGGCGACCTCATCATCGAAAAGATATCCATCTGTTTCACTCAAAATGGACTCTCTGTGCTGGTTCATTTTTTCCACAAAACTTTCTGGCATATATCCCCTTTCAAGGAAATTCGCCACTGCTTCTGAATGATACTCGCTAACCCATGAATGCACTAGTATCCGCCCTTCTCTGTTAATGATATAGACATTGGCTGTTGAGAATTCACAAAGAAGTTTTGCCAGTTTGCTATAATCTGGTTTCGTCCCTTCCCGCCGACTCTGAAGGGCCCTGCCTACCTGGCGAGTCTTATCAAGCAAATCTTTCATTGCTGGGTCATCAACTATTCCAATCTTATTCTCTGCTACTTTTTTGTCACTTTTTACCATTTCCGATCCCTCCTGCATGATTTAAAGCAAATACTTTCGTAAGTCTGTGTCTTCCATAAGAGGCGAAAGCCTCTCCTTTACAAACTGAGCGTTAATATCAACCACTTCACCTTGCCGCTCTGGCGCAGTAAAACTAATTTCTTCGAGAAGCTGCTCCACCATGGTATGGAGTCGCCGGGCTCCTATATTCTCCATCTCAGCATTCATTTTTTCGGCCATTGCCGCTATTTCCTCAATGGCATCTTCTGAAAACCGCACTTCAATGCGCTCTGTGCTTAAAAGTGCCTGATATTGCTTAATTAAACTGTTTTCGGGCTCCACAAGTATGCGGGCCAACTCTTCTCTCCCAAGGGGCTGCAATTCCACCCGAATGGGGAAACGGCCCTGGAGTTCCGGTACCAGGTCTGAGGGCTTAACACTTGAGAATGCCCCTGCTGCAATAAAGAGGATATGATCTGTTTTTACCGTGCCGTATTTTGTCTGCACGGTAGATCCTTCTACGATAGGGAGAAGGTCTCGTTGCACTCCTTCTCGACTTACATCAGGACCGCTGGAAGTTCCTCGAGCAACCACCTTATCTATCTCATCAATGAATATAATGCCCTCTTCCTGGGCCTTATCCAGTGCTTCTCTGGCTACAGACTCCATATCTATCAGTTTTTCTGCTTCTTCTGCCTGTAGGAGTTTCTTTCCATCTGATACTTTCATTCGACGCTTTTTTGTTTTTTTAGGAAGCAATCCACTCAGCATTTCATTTATATTCATACCCATGGAATCCATCCCTGCTCCTCCAAGAATAGGAATGCCCATGGACGCGCTCTCAGCAACTTCCAGCTCTACTTCCCGCTCATCAAGCTTTCCAGCCTTAAGAAGGGCATAGACCTTATTTCTTGTAGACTCCCGGATGGTGTCTTCTTCCTGAGGCGGCGTTTCTTCAGCTTCCTTACCTGAAAATATTTTCATAAAATCCGGCATAGATGTCTTTCGCTCCGGCCGTGGCAGCAAGGCATCCACAAGCCGCCATTCCGCCCGTTCCTCTGCAGGACCTTGAACTTCTTCTATTTTTACCCTCTTCACCATGGCTACTGCTGTTTCTACGAGGTCGCGTATCATGGAGTCTACATCCCGTCCAACGTAGCCCACTTCAGTAAATTTCGTCGCTTCCACTTTCACAAATGGGGCCAAAACGAGATCGGCCAGACGCCTTGCAATCTCTGTTTTTCCTACACCTGTAGGCCCCACCATGAGGATATTCTTCGGCGCCACTTCATTTGCAAGATCCCGGGGCAAATTTCGCCGGCGCATTCTGTTACGAAGAGCTATGGCAACAGCTCTCTTCGCCTTTTCCTGCCCCACGATATATCTATCGAGGCACTCCACAATCATGCGGGGCGTCAGATCCTGTTTGTCATCGGCCAGAATGATCATTCTCCAATCACCTCTACCGTTATTTCCTTATCTGTATAAATACAAATATCCGCCGCAATCTCAATGGCCCTGCGAGCTATGTCAGACGCTTTTTTGTCACTGGACTCCATAAAGGCCCGTGCGGCGGCCAAGGCAAAACCAGCACCAGATCCAATAGCAGCCACATTATTTTCAGGCTCGAGGACATCTCCAGCACCAGAAAGCAAGAGCGTATGTTCTTCATCTGCCACCAGCATAAGAGCCTCAAGTTTTCTTAAAGCCCTGTCCAAACGCCACTCTTTTACCAAAGAGACAGCTGCTCTCATTAGATCTCCGCTATTTTCTTCCAGCCTGGCCTCAAAACGCTCTAAAAGGGTCATGGCATCAGCTGTGCTTCCCGCGAAACCGGCGAGAACCTTGCCTTTATAGAGTCGACGGACCTTACGGGCCCCCGCTTTTATAATCTGGTCTCCCAGGGTAACCTGTCCATCACCGGCCATTGCCACTGAATTTTCTTGTCTTACACATAAAATCGTAGTTCCTTTAAACAGCTTAATCATCTCCCCTAGTTCTCGGAAAAGCCTCTATATAACTTTGTTTTAAATGCTCGGCCGTTACTGTGAGATACCGTTGGGTGGTGATAAGACTTTCGTGACCCAACAACTCTTGCACGACACGGATAGAGGCGCCTCCTTCAAGCATGTGAGTGGCAAAACTATGGCGCAACATGTGGGGCGTCACACCAGATAGGCCTGCGCGTTTAGCGGCTCGATCGACAATCCTGCCAACTGTTCGAACTGTAAGATGACTCCCTTCTTCTCCGGTAAAAAGAAAAATACCCATTTGGCAACTATCTCGCCAGTTATAGAGAGCCTTTATAGCCATCTTTCCGACAGGGATCATGCGTTCCTTATTCCCCTTGCCCCGCACACGCACCCATCTCTCCGCAAAATCTATATCTTCCCAGCGAAGGACCACTAGTTCGCCGATCCTGAGGCCGCAGCCATAGAGCAATTCCAGAACAGCTTTATCACGAAGAGGATCAGCGCTCTTTGCACATCCCACTTCTATAAGCCTTGATACCTGCTCAACACTTAACGCGCGAGGCAACCGTCCCGGCAGACGCGGCCCCTTAACATTTTTTGCCGGATCCTTCCCCACCAGTTTTTTATCTACAAGAAAGGCAAACCAGTTTTTTATAGCTGAAAGCTTTCTCGCAACAGAGGATCTTGCATATCCAAAAGAGGCAAGAACACGCAAGTATTCTCGAATAATGCGAGTATCGACCTCAGACAGAAGGGTAACATTCTGTTCTAGAAGGTAATTGACAAACTGATTGAGATCAACAGCATAATTCTCTATTGTATACATTGACATACTTTTGGCAAAACGCATCTGTTCCAAATAATAATCCAGCGCAAAAGATAACTTTTCAACCATAACCATATTTTATCATTCTTTTCCTGCTACTTGATACTTTTCTAAAGAATCAGAATGCCATAAAATTGCAACTTTTGCAACTTGAATTGTCAGAAAAATGCCAAGGATACAACAACGAAAAAGTTTAACAATCATTGGAATTGATTATTATACATTATACAACAATAGTCTATTAGGAAAATAGGGGGGAAGTCCTATTTCAAACAGTTTTTATCAAATTCTTCCAAGGCGCGGAGGGCTCGTTCTCCCACCTTTTGACATCGCAAGCTTTTTGGGCGGATTTTAACATCGAGGGAGGGGAATATGCCCAGGTTAACATTCATGGGATGGAATACCTTTGGGTCGGTTTCCGCAAGATATCGAAGAAGGGAACCAATGGCTGTTTCCTTAGGCCAAAGGGGGATTTGCAAACCGGCTGCACAGAAAGCCACGTGAAGTCCTGCGACGAGTCCCATAGCTGTACTTTCAAGATATCCCTCGACGCCGGTTATCTGCCCAGCAAGGAACAACGCCTTGCTCCCTCGCAGACGAAGGGAACCGTCAAGCACTTTAGGCGCATTGACGTATATGTTCCGATGCATTACGCCATAACGGGCAAACTCCGCGTTCTCAAGGCCAGGAATCATTCTGAAAACCCGATTCTGCTCTCCCCACTTCAAGCTTGTCTGAAAACCTACAAGATTGAAGAGTGTCCCATCTGCGTTATCCTGGCGAAGCTGGACTACTGCGTAGGGTTCTGCTCCGGTAGAGGGGTTTGGAAGTCCTACCGGACGGAGGGGACCAAAACGAAGAGTATCAATTCCCCTGGAGGCTATGACCTCCACAGGCAGACATCCCTCAAAATATCGGACATCTTTTTCAAACTCATGACGGGGAGCCTGTTCTGCCGTTAGGAGGGCCTGGCAAAATTTTATGTACTCTTCTTCATTCATAGGGCAATTGATATAGTCTGCTTGCTGACCATATCGACCACCTTGATAGGCCTTATTCATATCAATGGTGTCATAAAAGACCACTGGCGCGATGGCATCAAAAAAAGAAAAATATTCCTGGCCTGTCACTTGCCGAAGTCTTTCAGCAAAAATTGGACTCGTAAGGGGGCCTGTGGCTATAATGGCAGGCTCTTCAGGCAGCTCAGTTATTTCTCGCCGCTCAATTCGAATTTGGGGATGCCCCGAAAGTTTTTTTGTAATATAGCCAGCAAAGACATTCCGATCTACGGCAAGAGCCTTCCCTGCTGGGACAGAAGAATGATCAGCCGCTTCCATAATAAGGCTGTTAAGGTAGCGCAACTCCCCTTTCAATATCCCGGCTGGGCTTGTCAAATTATCTGCTCCTAAAGAATTACTGCATACCAGCTCGCCCATCATATCGGTCTGATGGGCAGGAGTGGTAGCAACTGGCCTCATTTCTACAAGGCAAACAGAGTAACCCCTTTGAGCCAGCTGCCATGCTGCCTCGCTTCCTGCAAGCCCTCCTCCGACAATTAGAATCTCATCAGATCTTCTCATATATTACTTATTCTCCTTTTTGCCCTTTTTTTCTTTCTTCCAGCCACACTCAGGGCATTCTGGAAGACTTTTCTTGTTCTTGCGAATGAGAGAAGCGCCACATTCCTTACATTTTTCTCCAGTTGGTTCATTCCATGAAACATATTTACATTCAGGGTAACGAGAACAACCATAAAAGAATTTCCCTTTTTTACTTCTTCTCCGAACTACTTCCCCACCCTCTGTTTCTCCACAGAGAGGGCATTTAACACCTATAGTTTTTAATATTGGCTTGGTATAACGACATTCCGGGTATCCGGAACAGGCTATGAATTCCCCAAAACGGCCTCTTTTTTTAACTAAGGGCTTGCCGCATTCGGGGCAATCCTCACCGATCGGTTCCGGTTCAGGCAATTCAACAGCGGAAGCTTTCTTAGCCTCTTCAAGGGTGTTAGTAAATCCATTCCAAAAGGATCGCACTACTTCTACCCATTGAAGTTGATCTTCTTCGATAAGGTCGAGCTGTTCTTCCATCTGGGCCGTAAATCCAGTATCAACTATGGGGGACTGACTTTTAGAATCAAAATATTGGAGTAAAAAGTCATCTACAGTCATACCCAACTGTGTGGGCTCAATACGTTTTTCTTCATTTTTTTCCACATATCCTCTATCGTAAAGGGTCTCTACAATGGTGGCATAGGTCGATGGGCGGCCAACTCCCTTTTCCTCAAGGGTTTTGATGAGAGTCGCTTCGGAATAACGGGCGGCCGGCTTGGTAAAACGCTGTTCTTTTTCAATCTCTTGACACAAAAGAGTTTCTTCAGGCTGTGCTGGATCAAGCTGTCCCCCCTTCAACTCAAGGGGCCATACCGCTCCCCAGCCATCAAATATAAGTGATTCTCCTGTCTGGCGCAAACCATAGGAACCGGCCGCTACATCAAGAATGGCATTGGCAACTAATGCCGAGGCCATCTGAGAAGCGACAAAACGGTTCCAGATAAGGGTATAGAGACGGTGCTGTTCGGAATTCAAAACATTTTTTAATATCTCTGGCGTTAATGTCACGTCGGTAGGCCGGATAGCTTCATGAGCATCCTGGCTTCTCGCCTTTGACGCAAAGAAGTTTGGCTTCGCTGGAAGATATTTTGCCTCATATCTTTCCGAAATAAAGGTTCTGGCCCCATTAATGGCATCCGGGGCAATGCGAAGACTATCAGTGCGCATATAGGTTATTAGGCCCACTGGACCTCGCCCAGGTACGCTGACACCTTCAAAAAGACTCTGAGCAATCCTCATGGTCCGGCGAGGAGAAAAACCCAGGCGGCGAGCGGCTTCCTGCTGTAGAGTACTCGTCTTAAAAGGGGGCAAGGGGGCTCTTTTCCCTTCCTTGACCTTATACTCCTTTACCACAAGCTCCTGTTTAGCAATATCTGACGCTATTTTCTCCGCCTGCTCTGAGCTGGAAATAAGAAGAGGCTTGCCTTCTTTCCAGAAAGATTTATTTTTGAAGCTCATCACTTTCAGATCATAATTCCTCGTTTTATCAAGGGATGAGGCCAATACGCTAATGTGCCAGTATTCAGAGGGAACAAAACTAATTATCTCCCGTTCCCGTTCACAGATGAGATTGAGAGCTACAGATTGAACCCGGCCGGCAGAAAGACCATAACGAATTTTTTTCCAAAGAAGAGGACTGAGAGTATAGCCAACGAGGCGATCAAGCACCCGCCTGGCCTGTTGAGCATTCACCCGATTCATATCCACTGGTTCTAGTTTTTTAAGAGCTTCTTTAACAGCCTTTGGAGTTACCTCATAAAAGCGGATGCGGCATAACGTTTGAGGATCAACATCAAGAATGTTGCAAAGATGCCATGCAATAGCTTCTCCTTCCCGGTCGGGGTCTGAGGCAAGCAAAATCTTTTGACTTCCCCGGGCTAGTTTCACCAACTCGTTTTTAATCTTGGCTTTACCTTTTACAAGAATATATTCAGGTTGAAAGTTGTTCTCCACATCAATGGCGATACGGCTTTTAGGCAAATCTTTAATGTGGCCTATACTCGCTTTAACCGTATATTTTGAACCTAATATTTTCGATAGAGTTTTTGCTTTCGTAGGAGACTCAACAACAACAAGGGTTTTTCCCGATTCTTTCTTCGTCATAAGATCCTCCTTGTTTAATGAACGAAATATTGACCTTTAACTGAGTCATAAAGAGAACCCATGAGGTCAAAACTTGCCAGGCTGGAATCGACAGCCCTCTGAATAATGTTCAAAAAAGATGGGGCATCAATATGCCCGCCCCGAATTTGTCCGATCATGATGGCATCTTCAATAGCTATTTCTATGACTTTTCGTGGATATTCTTCAGTCATAAGAAGGTAGTGTATAAGGTCTAGAGCATCTTCAGTTAGAAACATTCTTTCAAGATCATGTACCAATCGCGTCAATACGATACGCTCCTTTACTTGGGATCGATAGAGGCCCTCCAGCGACCGGGCCCAGATTGATAGATAAGATTTAACGCCGACAAATGACTTATGCAAGAGATAACATCGGCGGCAGTCATTTTACATTCAGCAGACAGGTTGTCAACTGTCCGATCTCCATGAATTTGAAAAAGATTGAGAATTTTTTGCTCTTTTTCTGTTATATCCAATTGATTTTGCCTGTTTTTCCGCACATCAGAACCCCAAAGATCAAGCTGTTTCGAGCATAGGGTTTCAGCAAAATCGGAAACATCGATAAGGGGGTTAGCTCCGTCAAAAAGAAGTTTGTTAGAACCCTTGCACACTTTTTCATCAATACGTCCTGGAACAGCCCAGATTTCTTTTCCCAGGTCAAGGGCCAATTGGGCTGTTACTATGGCTCCGCTTCGAACAGGAGCCTCAACCACAACAATTACATCTGCCAACCCAGCTATAATACGGTTTCGTTTCGGGAAATGCCAGGGTTTAGCATCAACCCCTAACCCATATTCAGTAATAAGGGCCCCCGAACCAACAATCTTGCTAAAAAGGTCCTTATGCTGCCTTGGATAAATACGGTTGTGCCCATGAGCCAGAATTACTGCTGTTTCTCCACCAGACTCAAGACACCCACCGTGAGCCGCCCCATCGATGCCAAGAGCGCCGCCGCTCAACAAGATGCAACCCCGCTCAGCCGCAACACGTCCTAAAGCACGAGCTACCTGCTGGCCATAAAACGTACTTCTGCGAGTTCCCACAACTGCCAGCATAGGTTTTTCAAGTCTCGAGCGTCCTCGTACAAAAAGAACCAAGGGGGCATTTTCCATGGTCTGGAGAGAAGGGGGGTATCCCTTTTCTCCATAATATAGCACCTGAATCCCCATGGAATGCCATCTATTTTCTTGTCTTTTCACCCATTTAGACCTAATTAAAGAAACAATGCGCTCGCAAGCTCCCGGTGAAAGAGCTCCCCGTTGTTCTTCTGTGAGATTTGCGGAAAGCAGAGCCTCCATACTTTCTTCTGTGGCAACCAGCCTATTCCATAAACGGCTATCTGCTTCCAATGCGTTCATCAATAAAAGGGCTTGTTGCCGCGGCGTCATGAAGAACCCCCCCCTCCCCTATAGGCGAGAGCTTCTGATATGTGCGGAACCCGTACCCGAGAAGAATTATCAAGATCAGCAATGGTCCTGGCCACTTTTAAAACCCTGCTTATGCCTCTGCCCGAAAGACGCAGGTTGTCTGCCATCCGGATTAAAAATGGGCGAACGTCGGTGCCGAGGTTGAGCTCTCTTTTAATGATGCGCTCTGGAAGTTCAGCATTGCAGTGAAAACCATACTTTCTCCATCGCAATCGCTGTTTTTCCCTTGCCTCACACACCCTTTGGCGGACAGTTTCACTATCTTCCCCACTCTGATCTTCAAAAGAAATCAATTCTTTGGGCAGAAGGCGCGGAACTGAAACATGCAGGTCAATGCGGTCAAGTATTGGGCCGGAAAGGCGCTTGCTATATCTTTCTTTCTCATAAGCTGAACAGCTGCATGACTCCACCGGGTCACCAGCCCAGCCGCAAGGACAAGGATTGCATGCTGCCAAAAGCAATACGCGACAAGGAAACTCTACCCTTCCAGCCGCCCGGCTAACAACGATACTTCCATCTTCAAGGGGCTGCCGCAGTGCCTCCAGAAGATCCCGTCGAAACTCCGTAAACTCATCTAAAAAAAGTATACCTCGATGGGCAAGACTTATTTCTCCTGGACGCAGGGAGGCTCCTCCGCCGCATATGGCCACAGTGCTCGCTGTGGGATGGACTATATGAAAAGGAGGCTCAAGGGACGGCTTATAATCTGGCCTTGCTGAGCTGTGTATCTGAAGGCTTTCTAAGAGCTCTTCATGGGAAAGGGGAGGGACAATCCCCCGGATTGCTCTGGCAAGCATGGTCTTCCCACTCCCTGGAGATCCGATAAAAAGCAAATTATGATGACCGGCCGCAGCTATTTCCAAGGCTCTTTTTGCCCCGGCCTGTCCTTTGATATCCGCAAGGTCTGGATTGGGAATATTTTTCTGCGAAGGCAAACGCTGTTTTTCCAGGGGCAGCAAAATCTCCTCTCCTTGCAGATGATCAAAGAGTTGGCTTAGAGTTGACAGGGCATAGGCCTCTACGCCTGGAACCAGAGAAACTTCAAAAGCATTCCCCCTGGGAACAAAAAGAGGCATTCCAAGGTCTCGTGCCAAAAAGGCAGCAGGGACTGCCCCTCTCGTTTTTCGCAATCTGCCGTCAAGGGACAGTTCCCCCATAAAAAGGGTGGGGCTTTGCAGTGAAATGACGCCTAGTTGTTGAGCGATGCCAATAGCAATGGGAAGATCTAGAAAAGCCCCTTCTTTGGGGCAATCGGCGGGGGCAAGATTGACGGTTACACGGCCGCGGACAGGTATATCAAGGTTCCTTAACGCGGCTCGAACCCTCTCGCGAGATTCCCGTACCGCCGCATCCGGGAGCCCAACTATACCAATGACAAAAAGTCCTCCCGTTATCTCTACTTCCACTTCTACTTTAAGAGCCCGCACTCCCTGGAGGGTGATGCCGTAAACAGGTTTCATGATAACATCATTCCATTGGTAATATCAGAATAATGTTTTACCGTATAGGAGGACATATTATTATGGCAAGTGATCCCCACGAGATCTATTCTCCATATTCCTGACCATTGAACCTGATCTATATAAAGAAAGCCGGTTCTGATAAGTCGCCTGATCTTTACAGGCCCTACAGATTCTTCCGGAGGCATAATGCGTCCTACAGATCGGGTGCGGACTTCCACTATGACAAGTTCTTTTTTATCCATGGCTACAATGTCCAGCTCTCCCCGAGGAAATGAAACGTTACGTTCAATAATGCGCCACCCCTTTTTCTGAAGGAACGCACTGGCTGTTTCTTCACCCCAACGGCCAAGTGCAACATGATCCATGGTTTTATCCATCTCCTTTGTCAAGTTGTTGAAAAGCAAGAACAGCGCTACGGCCTTGTATCCGCAGCGCCTTTCACAGTATGAGCTTAACCCTGGTGATTAGGATTTATCCTTTTAGGGATAACCGGGATGGTTGCTTAATACCATGCCAGAAAAACGCCCCAGATTACTCAGGAGAAACAGTCTTCCACGTAAAGCTTCTGCGATGAATGGGTGACAGCCCAAACTCAGTAATACGACGACGATGATCCTCTGTGGGGTAACCTTTGTGTTTGGCAAAATTATATTGAGGATAGGCCATATCCAGAGCAACCATAGCTCTGTCTCGAAGAACTTTAGCTACAACAGAGGCTGCCGCCACTTCTGGTACGAGACTGTCGCCTTTGGGTATCGCCTTTTGTGGATAACTCCTAAGCCCGGGGATAAGGACACTGCCGTCTACAATGACTTCCTCAAAAACGTGAGGTAACTTGTTCACTGATCTGCTCATGGCCCATAAGGTAGCCTGCAAGATGTTCATTTGGTCGATACGCCGAGGGGAAGCAGCCTGGGCTCTCCATGCTACTCCAAGGCTTACCATTGCCTTAAAGATTTTTTCACGCTTTAAGGGCGTAAGCTTTTTTGAATCATTTAATCCTAACGCTGCCAAAGCATCAAGCTGAGAGGGTGTTAGAACAACAGCCGCCGCTACAACTGGACCAGCTAAAGGGCCGCGGCCTGCCTCGTCTACACCAGCTATTACTCTATTTCCCATGGATATCGCTCCCCTGGCCACTCCAATGTTATTCGCCCAAGTTTACCCGTAGAAAAGGCATCGAGAAAACGCTGCCCTGCCAATAAAAGATCAACACGGCCGCCGCTGACAAGACATCCTAAACGATGGCCTATTTTCTCAAGAGTAACGAGTGGCTCTTCTTCCACATTTTCTATATTCCACTTTTTTTCAACAAGATGCCAATGTCCTCGCTCTTTTAAATGCTCAATAAGGGAAAGTGCTACGACATCCGTGCCGCCAATAACTTCCGCTTTGCTGCAGCCGAGCCAGGCAAGGCGGCGGTGTACCTCGTTATGTGAACGGGGGTCAAGAATGCCTGGAGAATCTACAGCAAGGATATCTTGCCCTTTATACCATGAAACCCCCCTGGTAATGCCAGGAACTCCTCCAACGGGAGCTCGTTTTTTACCTACTAGAAGGTTTAGGAAAAGGGATTTGCCCACATTGGGGATTCCCACAACAGCAAGACGAAGTTCACGGTGAGCAGGCCGAAGTTTCGCAAGGTCCCGACGCAATAATTGTATTCTCCCCTCAAGAAAATTGAATGCCCAGGCCTTTTGCTTAATAGACGAAAAAAACTGAAGCCATGCTTTTGTAGCCCCTTCCTCAGCAAGGTCTGCTCGTGAAAGTACAATGTAGACGGGACAAATTCTGGAAAGCTGATCTGACATTGGCGAAGAGGTAAGATGAGGAGCCCGCGCATCTCGAACTTCTAATATAAGATCGAGCTTTTGAACCAGTTCTTCTAATTTGCGTTTCCCTTTTGCCATATGGCCCGGGTACCAGACTGTACGTGGCATATTAATGCACAACTCCTATTCTGCGAAAAGGCCAGTATCGGAAAAAAACTGGACCTCGAATATATTCTTCTGGGACAAACCCCCAATAACGACTGTCCTGTGAATGCGATCGATTATCCCCCATTGCAAAATACCTTCCCTCGGGAATTCTTATGGGAACCTGAGGAAAGAGAATGTTTGGGAAAAGTGAAAAATCATCTCTCCACTTCACATATTTTTCATGAAGGGGCTTTTCATTGATGTAAACGATCCCGTCTCTAACATCGAGGAAGTCTCCAGGAAGACCAATTATTCGTTTTACAAAATCACGCTTCGGGTCGAGGGGAAATTTAAAGACAAAAATATCTCCACGTTCTGGCTTTCGGAAAGAATACCAGAACTTGGCCACAAGAACCCTATCTCCCGGCTCAAGGGTAGGGACCATGGATCCGCTGGGAATCCAAAAAGCCTGTACTATAAAAGTCCGTAAAATAAGAGCGATAACAAGAGCCCATAAAATAGTCTCAACAAACTCTCTCCACCAAGGCTTCCCCTCTGCCATCCAACTGTCCCCCTTTTCTATAAAAGCGCTGTTGGAATTGTTTTTTTATACTCCTGTGCTTTCAAGATTTCAATAGAAATAAATATATTTTTTACTTTTATTTAATGCTGATAAAACTGTGAAGGGAAACAACGACTGAACAAACTGTTTCACCTGACTGGGGTGCGGTCATCACCTCTAGAGCAAAAGCGGGAGAAACTGTGTGCCATCGCGGACTATAGGTACACACGCGATTAAATGATGCCATTTGAAACCAGGCTTTTCCACGAGAATCAAAGATCTCCCTTTCTCCTGTGTCCCAAGTGATTCTTACCTGATCCACAGGGCGATCTCCCGGTAAGAGGCGAATTTCACAGGAATGTTGCTGCAATCTCCCTTTACACAGACGGGACTCGAACCATAAAGCAAGGCGTTCCGCTTCTTTATGCGCTTGTTGTTCAGGAGACCCCAAAACAGAGAGAGGGCGGAAACGTGTAACTACTGCCCCTGATATTGCCAGGGTGATGGCAAGAACAAGAATTACTTCTATAAGCATTGTTCCGCGGTGAGCAAAGGGAGGGAGCTCAAAAGAGCCCCCTCGCAAAATGCTCCTTTTTTTGTTAAAAAATGGCATCGTAACCGAGGTTTAATACCTTGAGGTTAGCGTCTGCAAATTTTTCTGGGGATAACTGCTGAATAGCCTGTCGAACCTGGTCTATTTTTACGGTGCTTACGTCACATGCGCAAAGAGCTCCAAGAATAAGAACGTTCAGAAAAAGGAAATTCCCGCCCATGTGCTCTTTGAGTATATCGTACCCTTTTATTTTGAATACCTTAATATTTCTCTTTTTAAGATACTCGTTGAGATGGGTATTTTCAAGGGCCTTTTCGTCAAAAATATTTACTAACAGGCTTCCTTCTTCCCTTAGAAAGTGAAGGTTTCGTATGGCTTCATTTTGATCAAAAGCAAGAAGGATGTCCGCTTCACCAGTTTTTACAAGGGGGCTCTGGTAATCTCCCACTTTAAAATGACTGATAACAGACCCACCACGCTGAGCCATGCCATGAACTTCACTTCCCATAACTTTTTCGTTGCGGGACATGGCAATATGACCCAATACTTTTGTGGAAAACAAAATTCCCTGTCCACCTATACCTACGATGACATATTGCATGGGCCTACACCTCCTCCATAGCAACTATGGCCCCGTGTGGACACACCTTCGAGCAAACGCCACAAGAGACACAGAACCGTTCATCGATGTATGCCTTCTTACCGGCTTCATCGAATACAAGCCCAGGGCAATTAAAGAAATTAATACAGAACTTACATCCAATACACTTTTCAGGATCGACCTTCATAGGAATCTTATCCTGTTTTTCCCGCAGTAGCATACAGGGGTGTTTGAATATAAGCACCGCTGGTTCCTGGTGGGCTTTAGCATACTCCCACGCATCTTTTACAAGTTTTTTCCCTTCCTCTACATCATAGGCTTCAAGGGTTTTAACGTAATTCACGCCACACCCGCTTACAACCGAATCTATTTCTACAACCCTGCCCTCGTCCCCCTTTCGGAGCTTTTCACCCACAGATGGGTTAGACTGAGCTCCTGTCATAGCCGTGGTCCTGTTATCGAGGATGCACAATACAAAGGCATGTTTGTTGTAAACGGCACTGACAAGCCCAGGAATACCCATATGGAAAAAGGTCGAATCCCCAATGGTAGAAACGATGGGCTGTTCTTTACCTGCCACCTTATGAGCAAGATAGAGTCCCGACGCCATAGTCACAGAAGCACCCATATCCATAACTGCATCTGCCCCTTTCTGGTTAACTGAAAGGGTATAGCAGCCAATATCTGAAGGATTGATGGCACTGGGAATGGCCTGACGAATAGCAAAGACACTCGCTCGATGGGGACATCCGGGACAGAGCATCGGTTTCCTCGGCGTTATTTTAAGATCCTCTAGAGCAGCCTTTAAATCACTGTCGGCACCTATCTGTTTTTCTTCTCCAAGAGATTTAAGAATAATTTCTTCTATTACTTCCGGCAGAAGCTCTCCTGCTCTCGGCACATACCCGTTCCATCGGCCTTTAACCTTCGTGCGATCAAGAAGCTGCATCTCCACAACCGGGTAGGTTTCTTCAAGAACGAGAACATTGCTATGGCGATCAATGAAATCAGAAACCATCTTAATAGGGAGAGGAACGGGAGTCCCTATTTTTAATACAGAAACGTCATCTCTTCCCATTGCTTTAAGAATATCAACAACAATAGAAAAGGAAACGCCAGAAGCGATAATGCCGAGCTTCGCCCTTCCTTTCGCAGGAACTTCATAATTGTATTTGCTATACTTTGTTTCAAAGTCTTCCCGGATTTCATCGTTCTTCTGATTCAATTTAGGGTGATTTATACGCACGCTCGCAGGAAGGCAGACCCACCGGGCAGGATCTTTTTCGAACCGTATTTCTCTATCAAGCTTGATTACTTCGTTGAGATCTACATCCTGCCGGCAGTGGTCTACACGAACGCTCGGCCTGAGTATTGTGATGATATGGTACTTTTCAGAAAGATCGAATGCATCGAAAACCATCTCTTTGGCCTCAGCTGCTGTAGCAGGGTCAAAACAAGGCACTTTTGCAAAATATGCAAAAAACCGACTGTCCTGCTCAGTTTGAGAACTGTGGGGGCCCGGATCGTCAGCCACAACCAGCAACATTCCGCCTTTCATATCAAAATGGGCTGCGCTCATAAAAGGGTCAGCCGCAACATTAAGGCCCACCTGCTTCATAATCGCACAAGACCGCACTCCTGAAAAAGCAGCTGATGCCGCCATTTCAAAAGCTACTTTTTCATTAACGCCCCACTCAACAGCAGTGGAAGTCCCCAGTTCGTCTGCAAATTTGGCTACTGCTGGCAGAATCTCCGAAGAGGGAGTTCCTGGATAAGCCGTAGCCACTCCACAGCCGGCTTCCACAATACCGCGAGCTATAGCTTCATTGCCCAAGAGTATTGCTTTTGTGCTCACAGTACATGCCACCTCCATTATTTTTCATCCATAAATGATTGGATCATGGTGTAAAATGGATGCTTTGCCCTAAGCAGTTTCCCCTCTTTATTAATAAAAGCATGACGAGTAGCACCCTCAGCCAACAATCTTCCATCTCCTTCCCTCGTAACTCGATAGCTAAAACGTATGCTGGACACCTTAAGCTCATCGACCCATGTAGTGATATTGATACGGTCATCGTAACGGGCAGAGGCCTTATAGCGGCAGGAAGCTTCTACCACAGGCAAAAGAATCCCTTCTTTTTCCCAATGAGAGTAAGGGGTGCCAAGAATACGGCAATACTCGGTTCGCCCAACTTCAAACCAGGTCAGATAGTTGGCGTAATACACAATTCCCATTTGATCTGTTTCACTATAACGGACTCGTAAAGAAATGGTGACTTCCTGAGACAAAGAGGAACCTCCTTAGACGGAAAAGTAATGTGCAAAGGATTTCAGGATGATTAAAAAAAACCGTCCTTTCTAGAATTATATACCATAGACACAAAAAGTGTGAAAATTAAAAGCTTGGAAAAAGTTTGTATAAAGTATTCTAACTTACAAAGTAAATTTACAATGCTTGATATGGGCGGCCATTATGCAATCATGGTTCACAACAGAAAACCCCTTGTCTTTGAGCCATAATTCCAAGGCTGCATTTTCTGTTCCTGGCTGAAACCAGACAACGGGGTGTTCTTTCTTTCCTTCCAGTTCTTCAGCTATAGGCTGCTGCAAAGAAGGAGAGAGGAAAAAAACAACTATATCAATGGGTTCTGATAAATCTGAAACAGAACCTGCACAGGGGCAATCGAGTATCATCTGGCCTTTGTATGCTGGATTCACTGGATAAAGTCTATGTCCAGCTGCCTGGAGATATTTCATAACCTTATACACAATTCTATTTTCCTTCAGGGAGGCTCCTATAATCGCAATAGCAGATGGCTTACAAAGATACATCCTTACTATGTCCATTTTCTCCACATTAATCCCCCTCTGTTTCTCTATGGTTCGCAAGAAATTCTTTACATTATATCCTTTCTTTATAACTAAAAGGGTTGTCGGCCGCATAAGCAATGTGTATAATACATGCCCGGGCACATGCCCATTGCGGAGGACTGGCCGAGTGGTCGATGGCGGCTGACTTGAAATCAGTTGAGGTGCAAGCCTCCAGGGGTTCGAATCCTCTGTCCTCCGCCATTTTAGAAATATTATGGGTTATCAAGATCGATCAGAAAAATCTTGATAACCCATTTTGTTTTAGCGTGAATTAATTGCCTCTAGAAACACTTTCTTTTCAATTGCAAATAAACCCGCAAAATACAAACTGACTGTTTTCTTTTATCTCAAGAGCGCTGTCGCAATGCAAAAGTAGCTCAGAATAGATAAGAGATCCTGAACTACAGTTGCCAAAGGCCCGCTTCCAAAGGCAGGGTCAAGAGAGAGGGTGTTCAGCAAGCATGGAAGCATCATAGCTGCCAATGTGGCTGTGGAACAGGCGGCGAAAACCGATAATCCTACGCATAAAGCAATGCTAGGGATTCCCCAACGCCACCACACCAATGGACCCGCTACCGCGGCCAGAGCCAAACCAATCGCCAGCCCTGCCAATAGTTCTCTCATTACCATTCTTTTCATTTCAACACCTACCGAAAGCCCCCGTACTACAACGGTTTCAGTTTGAGTACCCACTGCATCCGCCAGATAAACAATGCTCGGGATGAAAAAAGCAAGCATTACATTCTGCTGAAGCTGTACCTCGAACCAGCCAACAAAATCTGCCGCAAGCAGTGCCCCTCCGAGGCCAACCAGAAGCCATGGAACACGATGCTGAAATCGGCGCTGCACCGGTTCTTCACTAGTGGAGCGAGCCTCTTCAGTACTCCTTGTGAAACCTCCCAAGCGCGATAGGTCTTCCTCATGTTCTGCTAGCAGAACAGCAAGAAGTCGGTGAGGGGGGATAATGCCAACAAAAAGCCCATTCTGGTCTACAACCGAGAGGGCAGACTCCTTGCTCTGGACAGCTTTCCATGCGGCAACCTCCTGGTCTACTCCGGGAGCGACAACCGGCGCCTTCCGATCCATAATTTCCCCCATGAGAGTTTCGCATTGAGCGGCAAATAGGTCCTCTATCCTGATAACACCAAGGAATAGACCTTTTTCACCACAGACTACTACATGGCTAGCTATCTCATACTGCCGCCCTGCCATCATCTGGCGTACTTCACCAGCATTCTGATTGGGCAACACAATCGGTACTTGCATGAAAGCATGCTGGGCAGCGGTTTCAAAGGTTATATGATCGTTAACAAGCTGGGAATTTAATAACATAAACTTCCCTCCAATCAACGATATTTCATATTGCGCCCCTTGCTTCTAAGCCAATTATCCTATGATTTTTTACAGAATACTTAAAAGGTTCAATAGGATTCTGCAAGAAAATTAGGGTAAGATATATAAAAAGCTTCACCCAATAGATAAAAAAGATTGATTAAGCCAGAGCAAAAGAGACCGCAGTAATACAATTGATGTGCTTCACATCATTATAAGAAAGGAGGAAATGACCTATAAAAATGCCGTGAAGGGGCCCTTTACAGACTTCATACTACCACTCTAAAATGGCAGATACTAGATGCTAGAAGAACAAACAGGCAGTGTGCGTAGGCAAGTTACGGCGTATCAATGAACGGATGACAGGATATTAACTTGTTAAGAGCTTTAATCTGGAAAAATAACGGCATAGCAGATTATTTCCCAATTTGAAACGGTCTAACATAGACTGCACAACTATATGAACAAAGAAAGGAATTAATCACGATGACCAACAAACTTGAGATACTTTTTTTGAGCGATAAACAAGTAAATGAACTCGCAGCAAACAACATGTCAGAAGTAATGCATGATATGGAAAGAGTTCTTTCTCTCTTTGACAGCGGAGATGCGATGTGCCCTGACAAAGCCGTGATGCCATGGGGAAAGACCATTGAGGATGAAAACACTCTAGGCAGACTTAATGCTATGCCTGGATATATAGGCGGCGAGTATGATATGGCTGGCATCAAATGGATTGGAAGCAGCCCTCAGAATTACAAGATCGGACTGCCAAGAGCAACGGTTCTTGTAATATTGAATGATCCTATCACCAAGATTCCCGTCGCTATTTCTGACGGCACCACAGTCAGCGCGAAACGAACAGGTGCTGTTGGCGGAATTGCCGTAAAATATCTTTCGGTTAAAAATGCGACCACAATGACCATATTCGGTGCCGGCGCACAGAGCAGAACACAGCTCGAGGCGGCATTGCTGGCTCGTCCTTCCATTAAAACCGTCTATATCAATGACGTCATGTTTGAGCGCGCAGAGACCTTTGCCAACGAGATGAGCGAAAAATACGGTGTGGCAGTTACCGCGGTAAAGGAACCTGGGGAATACTGTAAAAAGAGCGACATTATCATTACGGTCACCATCGCCTCTGAGCCCATCGTTCATGCAGACTGGATCAAGAAAGGCGCACTGATGATGAACATGGCCGACTACGAGTTTACCGATGACTGCGTAAGGCTGGCAGATAAAATCGTCGTGGATAACTGGAAGAACATAAAACATCGGAAGATCAGTACTGTCGCCCTTATGTACGACAGGGGGCTCATAACCGATGGAGATATAACTGCACAAATCGGAGAGATTATTAACGGTAAAAAGCCTGGGCGCGAAAACAATAATGAAACCATCTATTTCAACGCAGTGGGTATGGGAATAGAGGACATAGCCGTAGTTACCCGTGCATACAGAAAGGCTCTGGAGCAAGGTGTTGGCACGAAGGTTCCTTATTGGGAATAGTCATTAAAATATAAGGGGCTATAATGAATTGGACAAATAATTCATTATAGCCCCTTATATGCTTTGCCATTGCCGCCATTCTATTGTCTTCTACTTGGGAATTCCTATTCTAGATAAAGGCCAGAAGCGGAAAAATGCAGGGCCCCTCAGTTCATCCCTGGAAACAAAACGGTGGTCCCAGAAACGTCCATCCCATGAGTTGGGCCTGTTGTCTCCAAGCATAAAGTAATGTTTTTCAGGAACAATCGTTGGTTCCATCGACATTGAATCATGATTCCTCACATAGGGTTCATTAAGATTTTCTCCATTAACATACACTGCCCCATTTCGAATCTCCACCGTTTCCCCTGGCAATCCAATTATCCGTTTTACAAAATCTTTTTTAGGGTCATCAGGAAATTTAAAGACAACGATTTGGCCCCGTTGAGGTTCAGAAAACCGATACCAGAACTTTGCAGCCATAACACGATCACGTATCTGCAGAGTGGGAATCATAGATCCACTCGGGATCCAGTATGATTGAACGACAAAGGTACGAAGAACAAGCGCAAGAGCTACGGCCCAGAGTACTGTTTCGAGGGCCTCGCGCCACCAGGGTTTTACAGCCATAGAAATACCTCCACCTCGATTATGTATTATGCCTTCTATTTTATCCCTTCCTAGAAGATTTTAGTGGTTTTTTTGACGGTAATTCTTAGAACTACCACAAAAACATAAAAAAAGGCGATTGGCATCATTATAACGATGCCAATCGCCTCTAAAAAACATTCTAGTATCTCAACTTAGAATAGTCCAGTAATATTACCGTCGTTATCTACGTCGATCTTCATCGCAGCAGGAACCTTGGGAAGACCGGGCATCGTCATTATTGATCCGGTTATGGCAATAATGAATCCCGCACCTGCTGACAGTCGTACTTCGCGGACAGTCAGTTCGAATCCTTCCGGACGCCCGATGAGGGCCGGATTGTCAGAAATAGAGGCCTGGGTTTTCGCCATACATATTACAAGATTGTCTTTTCCAAGTCGGTGAATCTCTTCAAGATCCTTTTCCGCCTGAGCTGTATAGGTGACACCCTTCGCTCCGTAAATTTCCTTAGCAATTTTTTCGATCTTTTCTTTCGGACTCTGGGCCACGTCGTAAAGCGGGTGGAAAGAATTGGGTTTCTCTACCGCTTCAAGAATCCGCTCTGCAAGTTCTATTCCGCCTTCGCCTCCCTTTGCCCAGATCTCTGAAAGAGCTACTGGGACACCGAAAGCAGCACAGCGCTCGTGAACAAGCTTCAGTTCAGCTTCTGTATCGGTGGGGAAACGGTTAATGGCCACAACGACCGGAACTCCAAACCCTTGCATGTTTTCGATGTGCTTCTCAAGGTTAGGAATACCCTTGGACAGTGCCTCAAGGTTTTCTCCGGTAAGTTCGCTCTTCGCTACTCCGCCGTGCATCTTCAGCGCACGGACCGTGGCCACTATGACTACAGCTGAGGGATGAAGGTTTCCCTCACGGCATTTAATGTCAAAAAACTTCTCTGCGCCGAGGTCGGCTCCAAAACCCGCTTCTGTAATAAAATAATCAGAAAGTTTAAGCCCATACTTTGTTGCCTGAATGCTGTTGCATCCATGGGCAATATTGGCAAAAGGGCCACCGTGGACAAAGGCCGGAACGTGCTCAAGGGTCTGCACAAGGTTGGGCTTCAATGCATCTTTCAGCACCACTGCCATAGATCCCTGTGCATTCAGATCTCCAGCGGTAACGGCCGTGCCATCATAGGTATAGGCCACAACAATTTGGGCAAGCCGCTCTTTCAGTTCTTTAATACTCTCAGAGAGACACAGTATAGCCATAACTTCCGAAGCCACTGTGATATCAAAACCTGACTCACGGGGAACTCCGTTTGTTTTGCCGCCCAGACCAACATTGACATAACGAAGGGCCCGTTCATTGAGGTCAATAACTCTGCGGAAAACAACTCGGCGCGGGTCGATGTTCAATGGGTTGCCCTGATGCAAATGGTTATCAAGCAAGGCTGCTAGCAAGTTGTGAGCTGTCGTTATGGCATGAAGGTCGCCAGTGAAGTGAAGGTTGATGTCTTCCATGGGAACAACCTGAGAGTAGCCTCCGCCTGCCGCTCCTCCCTTCACTCCAAAGCTTGGGCCAAGTGAGGGCTCCCGAAGGGCGATGCTCACTTTTTTCCCTAGCTTCGCAAGTCCCTGAGCCAATCCTACTGTAGTAGTAGTCTTGCCTTCACCAGCTGGCGTCGGCGTAATAGCAGTAACCAGCACAAGTTTGCCATCGGGACGATCCTTGATCCGATTCCAAAGGCCATAGGTTACCTTAGCCTTATATTTCCCATAAAGCTCCAGTTCTTCTTCGTCAATTCCCAGCTGCGCGGCCACCTCAACGATGGGCTTCATTTTGGCACTTCGCGCAATTTCAATATCGCTCAGCATCATTAGTAGCACTACCTCCTCTGTTTGTTACAGCTTATATACCCCATAAAGGACATTAAGGGGCAGAATTAATTCTGCCCCTTAATAGGGAACAAACGTGAAAACGCTTTAAAAATAACTTATAACTTGGCGTCTACTTTTTCTTGGACTGCCTGGCGAAGGCTCATGCCTTCATCAAGCATTTTCTGAACGGCAGCCTTTTTTTCTTCCACATACGCTTCATCTTTGATGGAAGGAAGGTTTATCCGCACATTCATAACAGCACCTTCAAGGCCTGCAAGGGCCTGAGCTGCTGCTACTCCCATGTCGCTCACGGCGTTGATATTGCCTTTATCCACAATACTATCAGCCAGGCGGATCACGGCAAGACACTCTTCAGCGATAGAAAAAGGAGAATCACAAGCTCCTTTAAAAGCGTTCTGAATGGCAGCCTTTCGAGCAGCTTTATCTTCATCTGTCTCTTTTTTCATCTTAAAGGCAGCCATTACTTTGTTGAAGGCTTCTGTATCGTTATCAATTCTTTCAAGCAAGCTGGCATAGAGGCTCTCTGACTTTGCCCGCACCTCAACCATATCCGATTCATAGGCTTCGTATCCTTCCTTACCAATGGTCAAATTACAAACCATAGAGATAAGGCCTGCTCCTAAAGCTCCTGAGAGAGCGGCAACACTTCCGCCGCCTGGAGCCGGCGAATCAGATGCTAATTCTTTTACAAAAGCCTGTAAATTCATTTCTACCAACATACCACTCTACTCCCCATCATCAAGAGCAAGGATATTGTTCTCTAAAATCTGGTTCGGATCAAAATCTACAACTCGAAGGAAATAATGAGCACAGTTCAAAAGGGCTTCCTGAGGAAGTGTACCACAGAACTGAGTTCCAATTATGCACAGTCCATATCTTTTAGCCTCATTTTCAATAACCTGGAAGGCCCGGTAGACTGGAGTGTTGACATAATCAAACATGTTCATGGAAACCGCGACATTATCATAACCATCAGGTTTGAAGGCAACGGCACGGATTGTACTGAAGCCGCCACTTGGCCCCCTCAGCATTTTAGCAATTTTCTTGCCAATTTCCAAGTCCGTTGTATTTAAAATCATATTAACAGCCACAAGATTGCGAGGTGCGGCACTTACGATAGTAGCACCTGCTGTTGGATGAAGTTTTGCAGGACCAAGGTCTGGGCAACGCTCAGGAGTATGGGCAACCTCTTTCAATCCCTCATACTGCCCCTTACGGATGTAGGCAAGCTCTCTGCGCTCTGGTGTTCTGGCATTCTCGCCGCTAAAATAGACAGGCACCTGAAATCTCTCCCAAACTTCCTTGCCAATTTCTTCTGCGAGAGCCGTGCACTCCTCAAGGGTAATGTTATGAAGAGGGAAAATAGGAATTGTATCCTGAGCACCGATACGAGGGTGTTTCCCTTCCTGTTTCTCCATATCGATAAGCTCGTAGGATTTTGCGGCCATATTTAAAAGCGCTTCTTTCAAAGGCCCTGGCTCTCCAAGGCACTCAATAACTGTTCTATTAAAGTCAGCATCAGGAAAATAGCCTATGAGTTTTACGCCTTTCGCGTTGCGAATCTGATCAACAACGGCCTCGTAAACCTCCTTGTCTCTCCCGTTGCTAAAATTAGGTACTGCATGTACATACTGCTTCTTTGCCAATTCTAGTTCCTCCAATCAGTTCTTTAAATCTAAAATAAACTGCATGTTGCTATACGGATTCTCTCCCGTATATTTCAGAAGAATCCTGCTTATTTCCCTGCCAGTTCCTTTTCTGCCGAAGCCATCTCCGCGCGGAAAGTTTCAAGAAGGTTTTTCGCAAACTCGGGGTCGCCAGAAAGTTTAAAGTACGTTTCGTCTGCCTTTTTAGCTATTTCACGGAAGCGCATTCTCTGTTCCTGATCAAGAACAAGAAGCTCCTGGCCAGGCTTAAAGGCTTTGACCATCATGTCGAGACGTTGGTCGTTGAGTTCCTGCTGAACTTTGTAGACGTAGGGACGAAGCTCGGCAACGCACTCTTCTACAATCGCCTTGATATCTTCGGGCAGGCCGTTGTAGAAATCGGCATTAGCAAGGTTGTGCATAATGTAGTAATTATGTTTGGAAGCAACAAGATATTTCTGGACTTCCATAAATTTCATTTCCTGAATGATGTAAGGAGCATTTTCCTGTCCTTCAACCATATTAAGCTGAAGAGAGCTGTACAGTTCTGTAAAGGAAAGAGGTGTTGGGTTAGCACCATAGGCTTTGTAAGTTTCTACAAGCATTTCGGAAGGCATAACCCTAATTTTGAAACCGGCAAAATCTTCTGGAGTAAGGAGGGGTTTGTTGGAAGACCAGTACATAGCACCTTCGCTGAAGTAAGAGAGTACTTTGAGCCCCTTTGCTTCATATTTGGCCGCAAGATCGACATTCAACGCTTTGCTTGACGCAAGTACCTTCTCGTTGAGCATATCGTCATCGGAGAAAAGAAACTGAAGAGCGAAGATCTGGTTTTCTGGAACAATAGCGCCGCACTGCCCAGGGCCAACAAGTCCGAATTCAATAGCGCCGTTCAGGCAGAGCTCGAACATTTCTGTAGGAGTCCCCAGGGTACCTGAAGGGTACACATCAAGGTGAATCCTTCCATTAGATTTCTCAGCGAGAAGACGGGCAAACTCGTTTGCATAAAGATCAGCAACACTTCCTGCAATTTCCTCACAGGCGAGACGCCAGTTGTACTCGGCTGCTACAGCCGCACCAGAGAGCGCGAAAACAAATGCAAAAACCAGAGCTAAAACACGTAATTTCCTCATAGCTATTACCTCCTGTTTACTAATTTAAGGCATTGTTCTATGCCTTACACTAAACTACCTACATTCCCCAGCTATTACTTTATTTATCTAGCAACTGCCATATCCCGCAAGAACAACGCTATTTGAGGGAAAAGCACAAGCAAGACGGACACCAGTATCAGAATGAACACAAACGGAGGTACACCTCGCACAACGTCTGTATATTTCTGCTTAAAGATCGCTATGGCAGTAAAAATATTGCACCCAAAAGGGGGCGTTGTAGACCCAATAGCAGCCTGCAGGGTGACAATTGTACCTACTAATACGTTATCAAGACCCGTAGCATCTATGGCCGGCTTGAAGATTGGCGTGAGGATCATGATTACCACAATGGGGTCAACAAACATACATCCCAGGAAATAAGCGATGGAGAGAACAGCCAGAACACGAAGAACAGATGGATCCGTTCCCAGCAGCGGGGGAAGAATCAAATTGGGGATTCTGGCAAAGGAGACTGTCCAGGAGAAGGCTTGTCCCACCGCTATAAGGATAAATACAATAGCCGTAACGATGCCCGTTCGTAACGCAAGCTTAGGGATATCTGACAGCTTTATAGATTTATAGATGAAATATTCAAGAACGAAAGCGTACAGCACAGAAACTGCCGCCGCTTCAGTGGGACTAAATATTCCAGAATAAATGCCTCCAAAAATGATTATGGGGAAGGTAAAGCCAAGTATGGCTTCTTTAAACGCTTGCCACCTTTCTTGGGAGGTCGCTCTTTGCATGCTGTGTTCCTTTCCCGAGATAAACCAGCAATAGATAGAAAAGAACAACAGGATGAGAAGGCCCGGGCCAACACCAGCGATAAAGAGCTCGCCTACAGAGGCTCCACCTACAACGCCATAGACAATCATATAGATACTTGGTGGAATGAGCAGAGCAATTATAGCTGCATTAATTATGAGTGCTGTAGAGAAGGAGGGGGTATACCCGGCATTAATAAGCATGGGACGAAGAGGTCCGCCTATGGCAACAACTGTAGCCTGAGTAGAACCTGAAACGGCTCCAAAGAGAGTACAGGCTGTCGCTGTAGCTATAGGAAGCCCGCCTCTTTTATGCCCTACAATCTTAACAACGAATGACAGCAGCCTATTTGCAATTTCGCCAGAGGTCATAATATCCGCAGCTAAAATAAACATAGGAACTGCGGTAAGAGAGATCGGCTGGACGCCGCCTATTATCTGCTGTATAAGCATTGATGGGTTAACATTCGGAAAGTTTAGAATCAGCGTTAAGAACGCTCCCGCTGCAAGGGGCACCATCATAGGAAATCCCAATAGCAGCAAAATTATCATTGTGCCCATAAGAGTCAATAGCATAATAAGGTTTCCCCCCTAAAAGTCGAAGGACTCTTGGTCCTCAGCGTGCCCTTCCAGTACAGTTTTTGAAACATAAATCCCTTCATGAGTCATATTTTTTATGGCTGCTAATATATACTGGACGCCAGTCATAACAAAACCCACAGGAACCCACAGCATGATTAGATAGAGGGGTATGCGAAGACCTAGCGTCTGTTTTTTGATCTGGGCAAGCTTGGCTACATATATGTATCCGTACCAGCTCAGATAGAACATCAGAGCTGCGGTCCCAATACAAACAATGATCATTAAAACCTTGCGGGCCTTTGGTCCTAAAAAGTCGGAAAGGGCCGACATTCGTATGTGTGCGCCGTTTCGCGCCGCATGGCTCATGCCAACAAAGGTGACCCAGACAATGGTAAACTGGGTTACCTCTTCAGCCCACGTGAAGCTATGGTTTAAAAGGTTGCGGCTAAGAACATTGGCGATGGCTACGAACGCCATAACGATAATGCTCCAGGAAACAGCGAATCTTTCAAACCGTTCACAAAGGGTATCCAACAAGCTAAAATATTTCATTATAAAAATCCCCCATTTTCACTGTCTGGTTTTCGCATAGAGCGCAAGGACTTCTCCCATGCGAATAACAGAGTCGATTCGTACATACTCATCTGGTTGATGGAAAAAAAGCTCATCCCCTGGCCCAAACATTACAAATGGAACTCCTAGAGAAGGAATAAGAATAGAAGCATCGGTAAAATAATTCAGTCCTGTAGTTTTCCATGGAATATTCAGATCCCGATAAATGTTCTTCAATGATTGGACGAGAGGAGCCCCTTCATCCATGCCCACTGGCTGTCTATTTTGAATGACTTCCAGAAAAACACGAACATCCCTGCATTCACTTTCAACGCAGCTCGCACATTCATTCATTTCTCGACAGAGCCAATCATGATCTACGCTAGGGAGAGTTCTGATGTCCAACGTACCTTCCACATAATGTGGAACAACGTTGCATTGATCGCTTATAGCATGAAGAGACGTTACTAAACACGTGGTATAACCGAGAAGATCGTGTTTCTTTTCATTTGAAAATAAGGCTTTTATAGTTTCTGCGATTTTATTAAAAGCAAAAAGAGCGTTAATTTGAGCATCAGCCATTGCGGCATGAGCTGATTTTCCTTCAGTTTTAACACGAAGCCAAATAGCACCCCGTTCAGCCAACCCTATTTTCCCATTGGTGGGTTTAACAATAATAATTTCCTCTACTTTGTCCAAAAAACCGCCGCCTACAAGAGAGAGTGCCCCTGTTCCCCCATCTTCCTCATCAGCCGTAAAACAAAAGAGAATGTCCACGGCAGGCTTGGACTCTTCCTGAAGGAGGGATAACGCTGCGAAAATAATCGAGGCCAAGCCGCCTTTCATATCTGCTGAACCCCGACCATATATAAGACCATCCACGATTTCTGCTCCAAAGGGTGAGTGGGTCCACTCCTTCGCGTCCCCTACGGGTATAGTGTCAAGGTGTCCTAAGATGGCAACACCCCGACTCCGATCCATTCCTGGAATAGTGACTATGAGTGAAGCCCTATTGTTTCCATGACTTATTATTCTTTTTTCAACACGATCTTCCGGGAATAATGAGGAAATATAAATCGCGGCGTCACGCTCATCGCCAGAGGGCTGAGAGGTACGTATACGTATAAGTTGCTGTAGAATAGGGATGACCGTTTCGCTTAACGTAAAACTTTCTTTCATCACCAGACTCCCACCTTTCGTGGGAATTGTATAGGATGAAAACCTTCGGGGCATTATTGTAAATTGATAAGTTTTATTTCGTCTTTTTGTCAAGTTTTGACAAAAACTCAGAATACGCCAAGGTCATATAATTTAAGGGCCAGGGCTATATCAAAGCGATGATCGCTGTTTTCAGGATCAAAATTCAGGAGTTCGTTTATCTTCTTGTTCCGGTATTTAATTGTATTGTAATGGAACTTCATTGCCTCTGAAGCATGCTTAATATTCCAGTTGCACTTGCTTAGAACCCTGAGCGTTTCGAGAAGCTCTCCATTGCATCCCGAATCGTGCTCTATAACTTTATCCAGCATGTTATGGCAGAAAAGAGCCGCTTCATGATTTTGGGATATCATGGAGAGCAGTTTCATAGCCCCCAAGAATTCCCAAAACACCACATTTTGAGCATGGGATAAGAGTTTGGCAACTCTTTGAGCCCCAATAGCCTCTCGATAGCTCTCATGAGTGTTTAACGGATCTGGCTTGTAGCCCCCCACGGAGACAAGGATTTGGCACCGAAGCTCTCGCATGGCCTCTTCGTTCAAATGTTCCGCCACTTTGACGATGTTATTTTGAAAGGTTTTAGCGCCACTGTCCGGATCTGGCGGGGAAAGAAGGAAGACCACCGACTTTGTTAACAACGTATAAATGGACTTTGGGAAAAAAGCCAGGAATTTGGATCGCAATGTGGAAAAGAAAACCTGTAGTTCTCTCTCTCCTGATTCGCCGCTCTCGGTTATCATTTCAAGGGTCACTGCCACAACACCGTTAACGGGGCTCCAGCCAAAGGTCCGCGACCGGCTCTCTAGTTCTTCCATTCTTTGTACTTTGTTATAAATTAGGTCTCTCACAAATTCGTCGATATAGTTTCGCTCTACCTTCTGAGCTGATATTTTTTTCTCTATGGCAAGCTTCACCGCAATGAGAGTGTTTTCCACTGCGGATCTCTCAAAAATGGTGAGCTCTCTCTTGGGCTGATGGGAGCGGTTAAGGATAAGGTACCCGCTTACCGCGCCCCCCACGCGCACTTCCACATGCTCGTGAAGCCGCATTACTTCTTTTAAAGGGTATATTTTTACATGTTCTTTGAATTCGTCGGAATAAGAAGCGACGAACAATTTCTTCTGAATCATGTCTCGATAGGCTACGCCGTATTTTATGGCGTCACGGAGGGCCCAGAGAATGCGTTCTATGTCGCCGTCGTCCAATAAAATATCGGCAAAGGGCGAAAAGGAAGAATACAATCCTTTTTCTTCGGCCACCAATTCATTGCGGAGGTCGAAAAGGACATCGAGGAGCACGTGATCGGAAGAGATGTGAAACAAAGGAATCCCTTGCTCGTCTGACAAACGAACAAGTTCGAGGGGGAGGTTTCCCTGAAAGGCAACACCAGCTACGCCGGAATTAAAAACTTTTGTTAAAAGAACCAGGTCACTTTTTCCATTATCTCCAGCCCATCTTCCAACGATGAAGGATCCTAAAGAAAACTCACGCCCAGTTCTAACATCATCCAAAAGCATAACTTTATCTATTTTTTTATCAAGACCTTTTTCTCCTGCGAGCAGGGGAAAACTGGCTAGAGTCTTACACGTACGTACTGTAGACAAAAAAGGATCTCACTCCTCAAAAAAAAGATTGTAGTATTGTAACATGAAGAGGAAAGAATAAAAAAGGGTCTCCTTATAATTAACAATTAATTACAAGGAGACCCTTCTATCGTTTTCTCTCTTGCCAATCGTATGTGTTGTGGCGGGCGCTACTTTTTCAGCCCCGCTTCCAGAGCATTCTGAAGCAGCATCGCAATAGTGAGAGGGCCTACCCCGCCTGGTACTGGTGTAATCCAGGAGGCCACTTCAGCGACCCCTTCAAAGTCTACATCTCCCACAAGGCCATCTTCAAGGCGGTTAATACCCACATCAATGACCACTGCCCCCTCTTTAACCATAGAAGCGGTGATCATGCGGGGACGTCCCACCGCTGCCACAACGATATCAGCCTGCCGTACGATAGCCGCAAGATCTTTTGTACGGCTGTGGCAGATGGTAACAGTAGCGTTGCGGTCAAGAAGAAGATGGGCAATAGGTTTACCTACAATGTTGCTTCTTCCTACAACTACTGCGTGTTTGCCTTCGATGTCTATATTGTAGGCATCAAGGATGTACATAATTCCCTTAGGAGTGCAGGGATGTACTGCCGGCAGTCCTGTCACAAGATTTCCCATATTTACAGGATGGAATCCATCAACATCCTTAGAGGGAGCGATTGCCATGAGCACCTTGTCAGTATTAATTTGTTCTGGAAGAGGAAGCTGAACAAGAATTCCATCTATCGCCCTGTCATTATTCAAAGTGTCTATAAGCTTCAACAGTTCTTCTTCTGTTGTAGACGCAGGCAGTTTATGGAGAAAGGAGTTGAAACCCACTTCCTTGCATTTCTTTTCCTTTTGCCCAACGTAGACCTTTGATGCTGGGTTTTCACCAACAAGAACCACGGCAAGGCCCGGAACATGCTTTCCCTGGGCCTTTATTTCTTCCACTTCTTTTTTGATAGAAGCGACTACATCAGCTGCTACTTTCTTTCCATCCAATATATGAGCTTTCATTACAACAGATCCTCCCTTGACTAGAACAGTCCTGTAATATTGCCGTCGTCATCTACATCGATCTTCATTGCTGCAGGAACCTTGGGAAGACCGGGCATTGTCATTATTGATCCAGTTATGGGAACAATGAATCCCGCGCCTGCTGACAGCCTCACTTCACGAACCGTCAGTTCAAATCCTTCCGGACGCCCAATGAGGGCCGGATTATCGGAAATGGATGCCTGGGTCTTACCCATGCATACCAACAGGTTATCCTTCCCCAGACGGTGGATCTCTTCAAGATCCTTCTCCGCCTGAGCCATATAGGCAACGCTCTTCGCACCGTAGATTTCTTTGGCTATCTTTTCTATCTTCTCCTTAGGGCTCAAGGAAGCATCATACAACTTGTGGAAGGTGTTGGGTTTCTCTACCGCCTCAAGAACCCGTTCCGCAAGCTCAATGCCGCCTTCGCCACCCTTTGCCCAGACTTCAGACAATACCTGCTGAACACCTAACGCGACACAGTGTTCCTTTACAAGTTCCAATTCGGCCTCAGTATCGGTGGGGAAACGGTTAATGGCCACAACAACCGGAATTCCAAACCTCTTCATATTCTCTATATGTTTCTCAAGGTTCGGGATGCCCTTGGAGAGTGCCTCAAGGTTTTCCCCGGTAAGCTCGTTCTTCGCCACTCCGCCATGCATCTTCAGTGCACGGACTGTAGCCACAATGACTACTGCCGATGGGGTAAGATTGCCTATGCGGCATTTTATATCAAAGAACTTCTCCGCGCCGAGGTCCGCGCCAAAACCTGCTTCCGTAATGAAGTAATCGGCAAGCTTAAGACCATACTTCGTCGCCTGAAGGCTGTTGCAGCCATGAGCGATATTGGCGAAAGGACCGCCATGAACAAAAGCCGGAACATGCTCCAGGGTCTGGACAAGGTTTGGCTTCAATGCGTCTTTCAATAACGCCGCCATAGAACCATGGGCGTTCAGATCTCCTGCCGTTACAACCGTCCCATTATAAGTATAGCCCACAACAATTTTGGATAGGCGCTCTTTCAACTCTTTGATGTTTGCCGAAAGACATAGAATGGCCATAACTTCCGATGCCACTGTGATATCAAACCCTGACTCCCGAGGCACACCGTCAGCTTTGCCTCCCAGGCCAACGATAACGTGACGGAGGGCTCGTTCGTTCAGATCCACAACTCGGCGGAAAACAACACGGCGAGGATCGATATTCAATGGGTTCCCCTGATGGAGATGGTTGTCGATCAGGGCGGAAAGCAAGTTATGAGCAGATGTTATGGCGTGAAGATCACCTGTGAAATGAAGGTTGATATCTTCCATGGGAACAACCTGAGAGTAACCTCCTCCAGCAGCTCCGCCTTTCACCCCAAAACTCGGGCCCAGCGAGGGCTCTCTTAGCGCTATGCATACCCTTTTACCTAACTTCGCCAATCCCTGGCCAAGGCCAACCGTTGTGGTTGTCTTGCCTTCTCCAGCTGGCGTTGGCGTGATGGCCGTCACCAATACAAGCTTGCCGTCGGGGCGATCCTTGATCCTGTTCCAAAGACCATAAGTCACCTTCGCCTTGTATTTTCCATAATACTCAAGCTCATCTTCATTGATTCCCAGCTGCGCAGCCACCTCTACAATTGGCTTCAACTCGGCATTTTGCGCTATCTCAATATCACTCAGCATCATTCGTAGCATTACCTCCTCTACTCACCGTATGCAAGATCATCAGCAATACAGCAATGAATAGATATATTTGATGCTTTTTGATCCCCATCGTATTGTACTCATTTAAAAAAAAAGAGGCAAGCTGTGTTTTGCCTCTCCATTAAGCAACTGTTACTACCCCTTTATCACCGCCACTGGCTTTAATTTTGCCACTTTAAGGCTTAATTGAGCCTGATGAACAACTTCTACTACTGCAGAAATATCTTTGTAAGCTTCCGGCATCTCTTCTCCCAAGGTACGGAAACTATCTGCCTTTACTGTTACTCCCCGGTCAGCCATCTCTCGAACCAGGTTTTGTCCTCTCGTTCGTTTTACAGCTTCATTTCTGCTCAATACGCGTCCCGCGCCATGGCAAGTTGAAGCAAAACTTTCCATTTCTGCTTTTTTTGTCCCCACCAGAACGTAGCTTGCCGTTCCCATGCTGCCTGGAATGAGCACAGGCTGACCTTCGAAAGCTCGGGTTGCCCCTTTACGATGGACACAAACCTCACGTTTGCGCCCTTCCCATATATGTTTTTCTATATGGGCCATGTTATGGCTTACGTCATAGACAGGGAAAAGAGGCTTTCCTGGGAAAAACTGGGCGAAGACATCCCGTACAACTGACCCTATTATTTGTCGATTCGCCATGGCAAAATTAGCGGCAGCCTTCATCGATCCAATATACTGCTGTCCTTCTTCCGATTGTATAGGAGCACAGCAAAGCTGACGATCCGGAACATCAATCTTATATTTTGCCATGGCTCGCCGCATGACCTTTAAATAGTCATCGCAAACCTGATGCCCCAAGCCGCGGCTGCCGCAATGGATCATCACAGTTATGCTTCCCGACTCAAGGTTCATTTGAGAAGCAGCTGCCTTATCAAAAATTTCATCCACAACTTGTATCTCAAGAAAATGGTTGCCTGAGCCCAGGGTTCCCAGCTGATTCTTTCCCCGCTCCTTTGCCCTGCTAGAAACAAATTCGCATAGAGCTCCGTCAAGACAGCCTCCCTCTTCCGTGCGGTCCAGGTCGTCCTGCATTCCCATACCTTCTTTTACCGCCCAGCGAGCCCCCTTGCGGAGGACATCGTCAAGATCCTTAAGGGAAAGTCTTATTGCGCTCGAAGATCCCACTCCACTCGGTACTGCTGAAAAAAGAGCTGTTGTTAGAGCGTCTAAAACGGGCTTAATATCTGCAAGCTTTATATATGAAGAAAGCAAACGCACACCACAGGAAATATCGTACCCCACTCCCCCTGGGGAGATAATTCCTTCATTCACGTCAAAAGCAGCTACTCCTCCAATGGGGAAGCCATACCCCCAATGGATGTCTGGCATGGCGTAGCTATACCCTACAATGCCAGGAAGGCAGGCCACATGGGCAACCTGCTCAAGAGCACTATCCTGTTCCAGCATGGTTTCTATATAGTGATCTGCGTAGATCAACCCAGGTACGGCCATGCCCGGGAAAGCCTCTTTTTCTAGTAACAAACGAACATTATCCATCCTCTTCAATAGATTTTTCATTCTCTCACCTCTCATTCAGACATCCAGGAAAATTCTAAGGAAAGGCCTGGGTTCTCCTCGAATGACCAGTCCTCCATAGGTCGCGGCTTTGATCGGCAGCTGTATCTGGCGATATACGGCAAAAAGACCGTCAGCCTCAAGATGCCAGGAACCTCTTTTCACATTGACATGGAGAGGGATGAAGAGCACGTTTTTGCTTTCCCAAATATAAATAAGCTCGTTTAGCCACGATACCATGAGCTCTTCCAGATCGATACCATCGATCATAATCGTTTCATGGCTCCCATGGCGAATGCCCCTTAAAACAGATATATCTCCATAGCAGACTCCGTATAAAGCAAAGGCAGCCTCTATAAAGAGGTCGTTAAGAGACTGAGTTTCCACTTCAAAACCTACGTCTGCCGTATGTTCTATCTCTTTCCAAGCCATGTACCACGCGCCTCCTCGACAGAAGTAATAAAAAAGGGCGACTTTAAGGGCCGCCCATAAAATTCCGCGAAAAATAAAATCTTCCACATCGATCATCCGCCGTGAATAACTATATTATATCAGGATTTGTGCGATCTTTTTTTAAAAACAAATGAGGGGGCTTAGTGTTGATGGCTTTTTTACCCTAAAAGGGCAAGGAGAAGCCCTCCCGCAAGTACTGACCCAATCTGTCCCGAAACATTCGCCGCCACAGCCGGCATAAGAATAAAGACATTCTTGTCTTCATTATAGGCCATCCTCTGAGCCACCCGCGCTGCCATAGGGAAGGCGGAAATGCCTGCCGCCCCGATCATAGGGTTGATCTTTCGAGAAAGGAAGCGGTTCATGAAGCGCGCGGACAGCACTCCTACGGCTGTATCAAGGATAAAGGCAACGAGTCCCATGGCAAGGATGGCAAGGGTTGAAGGCTGCAAAAAACGGTCGGCAGTCAGAGTAGCGGAAATACCCAGGCCGAGAAGGATTGTTACAATGTTAGCCAGTTCGTTTTGAGCTCCCTTGGCGAGACGGTCAACGACCCCGCTTTCCCGAAGAAGATTGCCAAACATAAGGAAGCCAATGAGGGAAACAGAGGCTGGAGCTAATATTCCTGCCCCAAGAGTAACAGCAAGAGGGAAGAGCACTTTCACTGTTTTTGAAACGGGTTTTTCTGTGTAGGTCATAGGAATGCGGCGTTCTTCTGATGTTGTAAGCAGCTTGATGACTGGAGGCTGAATAAGAGGGACAAGAGCCATATACGAATATGCCGCCACAGAAATTGGGCCAAGGAGATGGGGAGCGAAACGGGATGAAACATAGATAGAAGTGGGACCATCAGCAGCGCCTATAATTCCTATGGAAGCCGCTTCGTTCAAATTGAACCCGAAAAGCAGAGCTAATCCCATGGTCAAGAAAATCCCTGCCTGGGCTGTGAAACCAAAAAGAGCCGTAAGTGGGGACTGGAAAAGGGGGGTAAAGTCGATCATGGCCCCTACTGCTATAAAAATGAGAAGGGGAAAAAGTTCGGTAGAAATTCCTATATCAAAGAGCAATGACAACGCTCCAGGATGAGAAACCCCTGCAACAATTTGTGTCAGAGCCGATGTAAGAGGGATGTTTACAAGGATAGTTCCAAAACCCATGGGAAGAAGTAAGGCTGGCTCATACTCTTTCACCACTGCCAGATAGATAAGCAATAATCCCAAGCTTATCATGACCCCTTGCTGAATTGTTATCGACGCAATGCCTTCGAAAATAAATCCCAACCAAGTTCACTCTCCTGTCTTCGTCTTCTTAAATAATAGCCATAAAAAAAGACCTTCAGCATGACTTTCGCCACACCAAAGGTCTCGCTTATTGGCCTTCACCAACGACAGGACCAGGCTGTAAAGCCATGATGTTGATCCTGCCCTCGCAAGCTACTCCCCTTCAGGATGTAGTATATACTGGAAGATATTCTATCTAACCCCTATACTTTGTCAATGGAGAAAGATCTATAGGGGGAAAAAATATGGTTACTATTACGCTTATGAAGCAAAACACCTATGAAGAAACATCGTTGCGACAGAAGATAGAGGATATTTTTCAGTTCCATTTTGATAAGGGAAATCCCATCCGCCCAGGTGATATTATTCTATTAAAACCCAACCTTCTTTCTGCTTCTTCCCCTGAAAAGAGAATTACTACAGACCCCGCAATTGTGAAAACGGCGGCAAAGGCTGTTCTCGACAGGTTAGGCAAGCCTGTCATAGGAGATAGTCCCGGGCTTGACCGTTTTCCTTCCGTAGCAGAGAAAACCGGCATGAAAGCTGTGGCCGATGAGCTTGGCATTCCTATAGTAGAACTGACAGATCCCATACCCGCACCTGTTTCTTCCTCTGCCCGTTTCCACCGTATTGATCTGGCGCGGCTTGCATTAGAAGCAGACCTTATTATTAATCTGCCTAAACTTAAGACCCACGCTCAAATGCTTCTCACTTTAGGGGTAAAAAATCTATTCGGCACAGTTGTAGGTCAGCAGAAAGCTTCATGGCATTACAATGTCGGACTTAATCGAGACCTTTTTGCTGAACTTCATCTTGACATCTATCAGGCCCTCCCTTCCTCCTTTACAATTCTTGACGGCATCTGGTGCATGGAAGGGCATGGGCCAGGGAACGGAACCCCACGGTTTTTAGGTCTTCTCGCAGCATCAGAAGATGCAGTTAATCTCGATATTGCAATTAGCCGCATTCTTCACGCAACTCCCGAATCCTTTCCCTTATACAGAGCCGCAGAGCGGAGAAACCTTATTGTCAGCAGCCCCTGTATCTTTTTTACCCACGATACGCCAGAATCCTTTGCCTTTAATGATTTTGATATACCTCATCTTGACTCTCTTCACCTGATCCCGGCTTTTCTTGATATTTTCTCGAAACGCTTTCTTGTTTCTCGACCGGTTCAAAATCCCGACCTGTGCATTCGATGCCGAAAATGTGAAGAAATTTGTGCCGCCCATGCCGTCATTCTGGATTCGAACGGGAAACTCCATTTTAATTACAACAAATGCATTCGCTGTTTCTGCTGCCAGGAAGTATGCCCTAATAACGCCATAGAATTTCAAAAAGGGGCCCTTCTTAAATTGATGGATAGTTTTAAAAAATAGTGTCTTAAGTCTCTATAGGTTACAAAAAAGCAGCTCCAGACATTGAAATGCTGGGGCTGCTCTCTTTCTTCCCCGGTAATTAGCCCGATCTAATGATGGTGGTGATGATGTTCTACGCTCTCTTCTGAGAAAAGGTTTTCTTCCAGTTCTTCCAGAGCTTTCCATAAGTCTCTTAAAGCTGTTTTTTTTGATTCGATAGCATGGACAAAAGCATGTTTTGCCTCATGCCCTGATACGGCGTGCCAACGGGCCACAAGACTTGTCATTCCTTCTAATTCTTCACAGATGGTCTCCCTAAGAAGCTCTGCTTCTTCTAATGGACCATGTACATGAAGATGTTCTTCTGATGATTGCGGGGTTATTACTTTACACATGATGAGCCTCCCTTTCTTTGCTTCCACCATTTTTTAAAAGCTTCTTCAGCTTTGTGAGCATTTAGAGAACATTGTTCTGTAAGGGTTTCTGAGAAATCAAAAGAATACCCTGATATTGACAGAAGCCATGCTTCAGGTTTTGGTATCTCAAGGCGATCCATAAGGGATAGCAGCCAGGCCGGTCCCATGGAGTGTATATTCAATCCTTCGAGGGCTGCGTCAGATAAAACGTTTTCCAGCATATACCCTTCAGGAAGTTCTCTCATATCAGCGTCTATAAAAAGGGCAATCTCAGCGCCTTCAAGGTCATAGGCCAATTCTGGAAGAAGTTGCTGGCCTATCCACAGGTTAACCTCAAATCCTTCTTCTTCAAGCCATTCTGCAATTTGGGGGGCAAGTTGCAACCCGACACTATCATCTTCACGAAAAGGATTTCCAAATCCTGCGATGAATACCTTCATTCTTAACTCCTTTGTTTGAAAAAACAGCAGGGCCAGAAGAAGTCCCCAGCCCCGCTGTCATCCCCTTTAGGTTACGAGATAGGCTTCTTCTCTTAGTGTTTCTCTATGGTACGGATCTCTCGTCCATTTACATCTACAACTGTCAGCTTCAAAGGCATTCTGCCCACTGCATGAGTTGAGCAAGAGAGGCATGGGTCATAACAACGAATGACATGTTCCATTCTGTTAAGTACGCCTTCCTCCACAGATTCCCCATGAATGTACTTTTTCGCCACAAGCTCTACGCCCTTATTCATGGCATAGTTGTTGTGTCCAGTGGCCACAATGAGATTGACCTTTGTAATGGCACCTTTCTCGTTCACCTGATAGTGGTGAATCAAGGTTCCGCGAGGTGCTTCAATGACACCGATACCTTCAGGCTGAAGGCTGTTAGATGTGATCCTAAGTTCGCTTCCTACAATATCTTCATCGTGAAGAAGCTCTTCCATACGCTCAATTGCATACATGATCTCAATTAATCTGGCGTAGTGATAATACATAGTATAGTGCACTATGCCATCATCTGTCAGCTTTCTAAAAGCCGCCAATTCGGCAGAAGCCTCTGGAGTAGAGATTGTATCGCAAGCATTGACACGTCCCAAAGGTCCAACCCTGTAACTTCCGTGGGGAAATTCCAGCGGTCTGTAGAAGGGGAACTTCAGATAACTCCAAGGTTCCACGTGCTCGCCAATAAAGTTCACGTATTCTTCGGAGTTAAATTCATCAGTAATACGTCCCCTTGGCCCCCGCAAACGAATGCGGCCATCGTACAGTTCAAGGTTTCCTTCGCGAACTAGGCCAAGATAGGAGGTCTCCAGAGTGGCAAACTCCTTTGCGTCATCTCCATGTTCTGCCAGATAGTTTTTGATCAGATCAAGTGCCTTGCGGAGGTCTTCCTTAATTTTAGGGATCCCCGCCAGAATGGTTTCCCGTTCTTCTTTTTTCAGACTGCGGTTCACGCCGCCGGGAATACTATGCCATGGATGGACTTTTTTTCCACCAAGAGTTTTTATAACTTCCTGCCCAAATTTGCGCATGGTCACACCCATAACCGCCAAATCCGGGAATTTAGCGACCAAACCGGCCACATTTCGTATGGCTGGATCTGCATCAAAGCCAAAAAGCAGGTCCGGACTCGAAAGGTGGAAGAAAGAAAGGGCATGGGACTGAATGAACTGCCCCATATGCATAAGCTCACGAAGCTTATGGGCTGTAGGTGTTATGGTGACACCTAGAATAGCGTCACATGCCTTCGCAGAAGCCAAATGGTGGCTTACCGGGCAAATGCCGCAAATACGAGGGGTAATAACAGGCATTTCCCGAAAATCCCGTCCCTGGGTAAAGGCCTCGAATCCCCTGAACTGAGTGACATGAAAGCGAGCGTCATGAACTTCACCCTTTTCATTTAAAGTCACCGTGATCTTTCCATGTCCCTCTATACGGGAGACAGGATTAACAACAATGGTTTTTGCTTTTTCTGCACACATTTTCGATCTCCTCCCTGCTCCCTAGTCGTACCTCATCATGTCTACCGGCACTTTGGGGATACGCCCCTGCAATATTTCCTCGAAAACATAATAGATCGTATCCGCATCCGGAGGACACCCTGGAACGTATACATCAACTTTTACTTCATAGTCCACAGGGATTGCGTGAGGCAATAGCTTAGGAATATCCTCTCCGGGAAGGATACCTTTTGGGTTCACCGTAGAAACGGTATTTATATACCCCTCTTTGAGGACATCCTCTACTTTCGCAAAGTTTCTCATACAGTTAATGCCGCCAAAAACAGCACAATCTCCCCATGCAATGAGAATTTTGCACTTTTTTCTCATCTCTTTAGCTAGATGTACTTCCTCTTCGTTCCCTAGAGCTCCCTCAATGACTCCTACTGTTACTTCAGGGAATTCTTTAAAGTCTGTTATGGGCGTAGCCGTTATTTCCACCAAATCAAGGAGGTTTATTATTCGTTCATCAATATCGAGGAAAGACATATGGCACCCGGCACATGCCTCAAGCCAGACTGTTGCTACCTTCGGTTTAGACATACCCTACACCTCCTCTGAAGAAACCACTTGGGCTTTATCAGGTGAAACATGTGATTTAAATACGTTTTCACAGGGCGATGCTGAAGAAGAAGTTGCCAGAGAAACGCCCATCCGTGACGCAAGATCCTGGAAAATCTTCGAAAGCCCACGAAGCCCTTCTTTTGGGGGAACAATCATGTTCATTCGGCGGCGTTCTCCCTCCAATGTGCAGAAATGACCGCTTCTCTCATACCAGGCTGGCATGGGAAGCAAAACGTCCGCCATGTTAACCAGAGGACTAACCATGTAGGGTACATGTGCTACTACAAATCTAGCCTTATTGACGGCTTCCAATGACTTGGGATCTTCCGGTACCATGCCTGTTGAACTAACATAAAGGAAATCAAGGTATTCTGTTTCAAGCCACGCTTTTTTGCCCAAAACTGTATTCCACGCACCAAGGCTATTCCCGCTCAAAACCATAGGAACAAGAGCTAATCCGTCTTCGAAGAAGCCTTGTGCCGTAATGGCCATGTTCACCGCCTCCATAACTATCTGAGGGTGTTTGGCCAGTCTTGAACCAAGAACAACAACCGGCTTTTTGGCATCAGCCAGGTATTTAGCGGCTATAGCTATTTCTTCCGGTTTCATATTGGCAAGATCCGCTACTGATGAAATTCTGTTCTCCGCATCTTCTTTTCCGGCAACCGCTTCAGTAAAGGAAACAAGGGCCCCGTGAAGGACTTCGGGAGAAATGCGGATATCCACATCGGTAATCCCTTCGAAGGGATTGTCCTTGGCCGAGAAATTGATCAGTTTGGCTCCATTTTTCACCGTAGCCACACGGATATAACTGGCAACGACAGGGGCTTCATTCTGAGGATCAGCGCCAATGACTATGATTGCATCGCTATCAAGTATGTTGTGGGCTGCTGTAAACGGTTGAACCCCCTGGCTTATAAATGGGTGAAAACCTTCTTCAAAGCCGCGAAGCACATCTCCATTGAAGCAATCGACCTTATCCATCTTCAAGGATTTGCGGAAGAAGTCAGAAAGAACTGTGAGCTCTTCATCTGTGGAAAGCCCGGATATAAGTGCTCCCGCTCTATTTGCGGCCTTGGCCCTCCCCAATTTGTCGGCAACAAGGTCAAGTGCTTCATCCCATGATACTTCTCGGAAGGTTGAACCCTCACGGACCATGGGCACAGAGAGACGTTCTCTCTCTGTAGATTCAGGAAGCCACCAGCGGCCTTTGTGGCAAAGCTGTCCGCCGTCAGGAGTATCAATTGAAGCCCCTTCGACTCTGGCAACACTTCCTGTTCTTACATAGGCTTTGATTTTGCAGCCTATGGGGCAAAGGGGGCAAATGCTTTCCACTACTTCGTCACAATCGTTACGGCGTCCACGATAGACAAAATCCCGGATTGTAATCGTTCCTGTAGGACAAACCTGAGCGCAAGCTCCGCAGGAAACACAAGTATCGCTCTCACCAAGGACTTTCCCCAGATCAGATACTACGCTGGCATTCCATCCGCGTTTTTCCAGATCAAGGGTGTGGGCTCCTACTTTCTCACCACAAACCCTGATGCAGCGAAGGCAAAGAATGCAGCGGTTATGGTCTACCTGCAGGTCTTCGTCGGAAGCGTCGTTATGAAAATCAGAATAGAGATAGGGATATCTCACTTTATCCATGCCATGCTCGATGGCAAGACGCTGCAGCTCGCAATCTCCGCTTTGGGAACAAAACATACAGAAATGGTTGCGCCCAGCAAAGAGCAGTTCAAGTATCTGCAATCTGTAGGCTCGCAGTTTTTCTGTTTGAGTATGGATCTTCATGCCGTCAGTGGCGGGAGTAGTGCAGGAGGTCAGCAGCTTGTTGCTTCCTTCCACTTCCACGACACACATACGACATGAACCTATAGCTGATATACCCTCTAAATAACAAAGGGTAGGAATATAGACATCATTTTTACGGGCTATATCAAGGATCGTATCTCCAACTGTACCCTTACAAACCTTTCCGTCAATGTTAAGAGTTATTTCGCTCATATTCGCATCCTCCCTGCCACTCTAACCTTTGATAATGGCTCCGAAGGGGCACTTTTCAAAACACGTGCCGCAACGGATACATCTCTCTGTGTCGATAGTGTATCCCGAAGCTCTGTCCCCGGGGATACAATGTACCGGGCAGTTACGGGCACACAGACCACAGCGCTTGCAAAGGTCCTGGTCGATGGAGTACTCGATTAGGGCGGAACAGACACCTGCGGGACACTTCTTGTCTTTTACGTGAGCCACATATTCATCTCTGAAATACCGCAGGGTTGTAAGTATGGGGTTAGGCGCAGTCTGTCCCAATCCGCAAAGAGACATTTCCTTAACCATAACCGCCAGATCATGAAGGGTGTCGAGATCTTCCATCGTACCCTTTCCCTCAGAGATCTTATTGAGAAGCAACAACATCTGCTTCGTTCCTTCCCGGCAAGGAGTACATTTTCCGCAAGACTCACGCTGAGTAAACTCAAGGAAGAATTTAGCAACGTCAACCATGCAGTTTTCTTCATCCATAACGACCATACCGCCGGATCCCATAATGGCGCCAACCTCTGCGAGGGATTCGTAACTTACGGGAAGATCAAGATGTTCTTCAGTGAGACATCCGCCACTTGGCCCGCCAATTTGAACGGCCTTGAACTTCTTATCATTAAGAATTCCGCCGCCTATATCGAAGATTATCTCCCTTAGGGTAATTCCCATGGGAACTTCCACAAGTCCGGTATGTTTAACCTTACCGGTCAGAGCAAAGACCTTGGTCCCCTTTGATTTTTCAGTCCCCATTGAAGCATAATGATCGCCGCCATGAAGGATAATATAAGGAATGTTTGCCCATGTTTCCACGTTGTTGATGTTCGAGGGTTTATCCCACAAACCTTTATTGGCCGGAAATGGCGGCCGGGGACGAGGCATTCCGCGCTGCCCCTCGATAGAGGCCATGAGAGCTGTCTCTTCACCACAGACAAAAGCCCCTGCCCCTTCTTTGATATGCACTATGAATGAGAAATCTGTGCCCATAATATTCTTTCCAAGAAGTCCATAGGCTTCAGCTTTCTCGATAGCAGTCTTTAAGCGCTGGATGGCCAGAGGATATTCAGCACGGCAGTATATATAGCCTTCATCTGCACCTATGGCATAGGCCCCTATCATCATTCCTTCAATGACGCAGTGGGGGTCGCCTTCCAGAATGGAGCGATCCATAAAGGCACCTGGGTCGCCTTCGTCAGCGTTGCAGATGACATATTTTTTATCCCCCTGGGCTCTGGCACAGAAGCTCCACTTCAGTCCGGTGGGAAATCCGCCGCCTCCGCGACCTCTCAATCCCGACGTTTTAACCTCTTCTATAACCTGCTCCCGGGTCATTTCAGTCAAAGCCTTGCCCAATGCTTCGTATCCATGGCGGACAATATATTCCTCAATGTTATCCGGGTTGATATAACCACAATTTTCAAGAGCAATGCGATGCTGTTTGCCATAGAAAGGAATCTCTTTATAATGGGGGACTTTAGGGGCTTCTTCTGAAACAGTATAAAGAAGTCTGGGAACGATTCGTCCTTTCAAAAGATGTTCACTTACAATTTCTTTTACGTCTTCTGCCTTTACCCGGCAGTAAAAGGTCCCTTCCGGATAGACCACCACGATTGGACCCATTTCACACATGCCATGGCAGCCTGTAGGAACGATGAGAACCTCTCTGTCAAGCTTCTGGTTTCGAAGTTCTTCACGGAATGCGTCCATCACCTCATGAGATCCACTAGAGGTACATCCTGTTCCTCCGCAGATGAGAACGTGCGAACGATAGATTGGCATCCTCACTACCCCCCTTAGTCGGCTCTGCCAATGGCCAGTTTCTCAACAATATGACCATTGACAACGTGCTCAGTGATGATGACAGGGATGTCACTGGGCTTCACATTACCGTAGGTGATACGTTTCCCGTCACGAATAACATCTACGAGAGGTTCATCCTGGCACATGCCAATGCACCCAGTCGTTTGGACATTTACTTCATTGAGTTTCCGTTTTTCTATTTCATCCATAATAGCGGTCATGATTTCTCGCGCACCGGCAGCAATACCGCACGTACCCATTCCAACAATAATAACGACTTTCCCCTCAGAACGAGCAGAGGTTAAATCCTTCGATGACTCGCGAATTTTTTTCAGTTCTTCCAGATTAGTTATTTTAGCCATTGCCGTCCTCCTTGTTATTCAAACTTTGCAAGTACTCCAGCCACCATATCAGGAGCAAGACGTCCAAAGGTCTGGCTGTCCACCATCATGACTGGGGCTAGTCCACATGCGCCAAGGCAGGCGACTGGCTCAATCGTAAACCTTAAATCATCAGTCGTCTCGTTCTCACTGACGCCGGTAAGTTCTTTCACTTTCTCAAGGATCTTGAGACTTCCGCGAACATGGCAGGCTGTTCCTCTACAAACTCGAATTACATGTCTACCTCGTGGTTTCAAATGGAACTGAGCATAAAAAGTCGCGACCCCATAAATTTCAGCTTTCGGGATCTTAAGTTCTTTGGAAATGGTTTCCATCACCTCTGGGGGAAGATACCCGAACTCATGCTGAGCTTCCTGGAGAATCGGAATAAGACCACCTTTCTTACCCTTCCAGGGCGCCACAATTTCCCGCGTTTTCTGGATCTTTTTCAACTCCACTTGTGACATGATTCCCCTCCTTGTTGTGAACTTCCATTGGTGCTTCTGGGAAGTATTTCTCAACGTTAATCACATATATATGAACGAAACTTATTACTAATCGTTATCCCTTTCACAAATTGAGGAGATAAAGTCTTTGCGTATTTTTTATACAATTTATCTCAATCCGCAAATATAGATAAAAGCCGCTCCCCTCCGAAAGCGGCTTACTCTTTTGTTTTCTAGAGGGGATACTGTTTTTATCTTCATTTAAATACCCCTCGTATGTATCCCTTAGAGGTCGTAATCAGAAAAAAAGGAGTTTTCAATTTTCACGTTCATGCTATCACATGGGCAAAGACTGTACAACCCGAAGGAAAAGTGTATATTGCGTCCATTATTCAAAAATATCGAGTCGCGTCCTGTTCTACTCGAACATAAAGAAAGGATTATTACTGCTGGATGAGGTGGAAAGCTCACCTTCTGTGAGGATAAGATGGCGATCTGACAGGCTTTTTACCCAAAGGACATCGTGGCTGACGAGGACAAGGGTGGTTCCCCACTTTTCGCGGCACATTCTGACACCCTGCTTTATAAGTTCAGCGCTTACCCTGTCGACACTGGCTGTAGGTTCATCAAGCAGCAAAACTTCCGGTTTTATAGCTAGACGACTGGCCAAAGCAACTCGCTGGGCTTCTCCTCCAGAGAGTTCATACCACTTTCTTCTTGCAAATTGACTGGGGGCCAGGCCGACAAAATATAGTGCCTCTTCCATACTTTTCATTAGCTCTTTGCCCCTTACTCCTCGGACTTTCAAACCAAAGGCCACATTTTCCCAAACAGCTCGTTTTAAAAGGTAGGTGTTCTGAAGCAAAAGGGTCACAGATCTTCTATAGTTCACTGATACGGTTTCAACACGCTCTTTTTTAAAATAGACCGTTCCTTCCGTTGGTGTTTCGAGGAAGGCAAGGATACGAAGCAAAGTACTCTTGCCGCTGCCATTTGCTCCTAAAAGACCCAATATTTCCCCCTGCCCTATTTCTAATGAAGGGATCTGGAGAACACACCGCTGACTATAAAAATGCTTTATGTTTTTTAATCGATACATAGCCTTCATGCCGCGCTCCTCCGTTTAAATTCAGCAAGAAAGAGATTGACCAATAGAACTATGAACAAGAGAACCATTCCAAGAGCTATGCCCATGGCGAACTCTCCCTTACCTGTCTCAAGGGCCATGGCCGTCGTTATACTTCGTGTATGCCATTTAATGTTTCCACCAAGCATCATAGATACGCCAACCTCAGAAATAATCCGGCTGTAGGCAGTAATAGCAGCAACAGTAACGGCATATCGAGCCTCCCACAGGGTGCTTAGAACCAACTGTTTTTTCGTTGTTCCAAGGGTAAGAAGAGTCTGACGCAGTTGTATTTCCAGGCTTTCAATAGCTGATGCTGTAAGAGCCACCACTATGGGCAACCCTAGAACAACCTGGCCTATAACAATTCCTTCAAGAGTGAACAACAGACCGAATTCGCCAAGTGGCCCCCTTCTTGATATGAGGGAATAGACCAATAGACCAACAACAACTGTAGGGAGAGCCATAAGGGTGTCCACCAGGGTTCGAATACTATTTTTCCCGGGGAAGGAAATGCTTCCAAGTAAAAATCCCGCAGGAATTCCAAGGAGAAGAGATATGAGAATAGAAAGGGAAGAGACCCTCAATGTGGTAATAACTGCTGACCATGTTTCGGCATCTCCCCTGGCAAGCAGTTGAAAGGCAGTGGCAATTCCTTGTGAAATGTAATCCATGGCAGCTGTTCCTCCCATAAAAGAAAGCGCCACCTCAGGTCAGGCAGCGCTTTTTCATCACATATTATCCTCTTTTAGCGGGCGTTGGGGAAAAAGAGCGGTTTCCCAAGCAGCGTAAAGTCTCCAATTTTTTTCTGGACTTCAGGGGAAACGATCCAGTCTATGAACTCAAGGGCCAGATCATATTTGACATTTTCACAGCGCATGGGGTTTACAGCAATGACGCTATACTGATTTCTAAGTACGGCATCTCCTTCTACGAGGATGGCGAAGGGGGAGTTTTCCTTGTTCACATCTTCGTATTTAATAAAGGTCCCCCGGTCAGTCATGGTATAGGCATTTCGTTCTGCCGCTATATTAATGGTGTTAATCATCCCCTGGCCAGTCTGGATATACCACGATTCCTTATCGGGGGCCAGCCCCGCGCCTTTCCAAAGATCCATCTCCATTATGTGGGTACCAGACTTGTCTCCTCGGCTTGCAAAAGGCGTTTCGGAGCTTGCAATCTTATTCAGGGCTTCTACTGCTTCCAACCCTTTGATTTTGGCGGGGTCAGCTTTAGGGCCGATGATGATGAAATCATTGTACATAGTTTCCCGTCGGTTCACTCCGTAACCATCTGAAACATACTTTTTTTCGGTGTCTGGAGCATGAACAAGCAAAACGTCCACATCGCCATTCTTACCAAGTTCAAGCGCCTTTCCAGTGCCAACAGCAACCCACTGCAGTTCTATTCCTGTTTCTGCTTTGAAAAGAGGAGCTAAATAATCGAGCAATCCCGTGTTGTCAGTACTGGTTGTTGTAGCCATCCTCAAAACTTGAGCATCTGCCCAGACAGCAGAGCATGAAAAAATAATTAGCGAGGCCAAAAACAACGCCATTAATCTTTTTCGCGGAATACCCATTACAATCCTGCCCCCTTGTTATTTCTCTATTAAATTTAATTATTTTTATAGAAATAACTCCGTTAAAACACCATACCACAATCCATTTTGAAACTCAATGTTAAGGATTTTAATGTTAAATTAAAAAGAATGACTACGCCTGATTCAGTTCTCCCTCAGGTTCCTCTCTAAGCATGAACCGATCGAGATCTCTGAACTCACGACGCAACAAAAAAGAAGCCAGGATCCCTCCTCCTACATCAGAAATGGGAAATGCCAGCCACACCCCATCAGTTCCCATCATAGGCGGAAGCAAAAGAATGGGGGGAATAAAGAAAAGGACATGCCTTAGCACATTGAGAAACAGACTCTGACGTCCCAGGCCCAGAGCCTGAAAAGTATAGGAAGCAACTATGGAAATTCCCGCAAAGACAACGCAGCTGTAAGAGATCATCAAACCTCTCGCCGCAAGTTTTATCAATTCAGGACTTGTAGTGTTAAAGATCATGACAAGAGGTTCTGCGAAAAAATATACCATGATAAAACTTAACGCAAAGAAGGATAAAGCCCCAAAGAGAGCCCATTTGATCGTGGCCTTCACCCGCTCTATCTGTTTCGCGCCAAAATTATAACCAATAATGGGCTGGGCTCCTTCTCCTATGCCAAGTACCGGAAGAAAAAAGAGAGAGTCAAGACTAAAAAATATACCAAGAGCAGATATGGCTATTTCCCCACCATAGATTTTCAGCGTCTGATTTAAAACTCCCAAAATAAAAGTAAAGCCCGCCTCGAGAATAAAAGGCGCCGTTCCTATTGAAATAATGCGTTTTATCACGTTTTTACGGAAACGCAAATGTATAAACCGAATTCGCAATGATCCTTTTTTTCTTGCAAAAAAAGAAACAGCCCAAAGTGCCGCGATGAGTTGAGCAACAATCGTGGCAAAAGCCGCTCCCTCAAGACCCATGTCAAATACAAGGATCATGACGGCATCGAGAACAATATTGATGCCTGCGCCTAAGAGAAGAGTCATCATGGCAAAACGGGGAGCGCCTTCTGCCCGGATAAAATAATTAAAACCAAAGCTGAAGAGTGAAAAAGGGATTCCCATAATGATAATCCGTAAATATTTCCGAGCGTGGGGCAATAAAAGGTCGGTGGCTCCGCCAAGGCGCAAAATCTCATCGAGGAAAAGCCAGCCTAATAAGAAACCCACAATACTGGCAATGGCGAGAAGGGCAATGGCGTTGCCCAAAACTATTTCAGCCCGCCGCCTCTTTTTTTCTCCAAGAGAAATTGAAATAAGGGCGGAAGACCCCACTCCTATGAGCAACCCCACCGCAATCACTGCTACCATAAAGGGGAAGGCCACCCCTATGGAGGCTATGCCTGTGGGACCCACAGCATGGCCGACGAATATGCGGTCTACTATATTATAGAGGGCATTTGCCAAAAGTCCTGTAATGGCCGGCCCTGAAAAATGAAAAAGAAGACGGGGGATTGAATCCTCCCCCATCCTTTTTGCTCTTTCCATCTTGTCCTCCTACCCAACTGATAAAAACAGGGGCCTCCGTCGATCAAGCTTCTCCCGGATATCCCAGTTCCCTTGTCATTCTCTGCAAAGCCTCAAGAGCTTCCCGGGGGAGCTTATCTACCCCTCCACGCTCCGATTCCCTTGATTTTACAAAAGCAACCCTGTCTTTTATGCGGGCAGTAATTTCTTTTTTATACTGAACATCATCAAGGTGGAGGGGAAAATCTTCCATTTCCATCACTTCTACCGCACTCAAGGCTCCTAAAGGCCTGAAAGAAACTCGCCCTTCTACAATAGATTCTAATATAGAAAGGGTATGACGGGGCTGCACTTTCTTTCCCATAAAATCTCCTGTATTCAAGATATAACAATCCACTCCACTTTCAAGCAGAGTCTTAAAGCGGCCGTAATCAACCCCTAAGGGATAGGTTCTGAAGGGGTTTGCATAGGGCTCAAACACTAGAGCGTTCGGATCAACACCAGGGGCAAGGCGCTCTGCCGTTGTTCTGCGAGTGGCTAATGTGGCCCCCATAGCGGCTCCCAGCACAGGATCAGTAATTTTGAGCACAGGGGGCATAGTAGGATCTTTCATGAGCCAGAATATAGCATCTATCGGTTCGTCAATCCGATCTACTCTTGTTGGAGACCATAATTTTGACTTGATAGCCCTCCCGTTGCCATTTCTAAGATCTTCAGTTACGGCATAGACCAAGCCGCTCTCCTTACGAACCGCACCGCAATTCTGAAGGGTAACTATAAACTTGTTATCCTCGCAATCCATTGGATAATCCTGTACTTTATCAAAATAAGAAGGTTCCAGGGCGATAGAATATCGCTCTTTCAGGTTAATGACAAAGGCATCGTCATGAAGCACTGTTATATCATAGCGATTTTCGTGGCGTGCATGGGTAATAGTGGACTTCCCTGACCCTGATAATCCAAAGACAGCTGCTACAAAAGAACGGTCTCCAGAAAGATTATACCGTTTCAATCCGCCATGGCAGGAAGCGAAACCGTTGCGGACAGCTGTTCCCCATGCCAGCGTGAGGGTTCCCTTTTTTAACTCGCCAAAATAGCGCATCCCTAAGATGGCCGCGCAATTATGTTCTGGGTCGAAAAGGGCAAGTCCTAGAGGATGATCAGGATGCTTCCAATCAGGATCAGCCAGGATATAAATATCCCCATCAAGATAGGCATGGGATTCCTTATACATTTCACTATAAATCTTATTTATATACTGGAAGTTGAGGATCCAGTTATAGAGCAAATTCTCATGACCTTCAGGAATGAGCAGATGAGCTCGAACCATAAAATCTTTTTCAAGCCCTATAACAGCTTCCGCTGCATAGAGATTCCTGTATCGGGTATGATATACCGCTTCTCGAAGTTTAGCCGCATATTCATCCAGAGACACTTCTGGGTCGCCAAGGATACGCCTGGCAGCGGCGCATCGCCCTACCACAGCTCCATCATTGAAAAGAAGGACGTTGCACCCTTTAGAAAGCCCCTGCCACTCAGGTTCATACACTGGCATGCCTGTCAGTTCGATAGTCCCGACACTTCTTTTAGCCAGCTCATAGGCCTCACGAGGTGTTGTTACATGGAGTACGTTATTGCTCAAAAATGCCGTTTCTATAGTGGTTCTAATTCTGGAAGATATCTTTCCAAAAGTTTCTTTATCGGTGTAGTTTCCTACAGTAGCCATATAAACACCCCTTAGTAGTAAAGGTTTTTCCCATCTTACAATATGCGTACGATTCCGGCCAGAAGAGAAAATGAAAAAAATAAAAAAACAATAGCCAAAACCCTACATATAGAGTTATAATATTTTTAACAACCCCATATAGCCTATATTTCCGTTTGGCTTTTTCTATGAAGGGCGGTATAATCTGAGCCCGAGTATTACCTAAAACATTAAGGAGGCCGCCAAAGTGATACGTCGCATACGAAAAAGAGATGGCCATGAAGTCCCCTTTGACGAATCCAAGATCACAACGGCTGTAATGAAAGCGGCAAAAGCTGTTGATCACCAGAACCCTATGGAAGTAGGGCAAGAAATAACTCGCCAAATTGTATCCCTTCTTGAAATTTTTTACAAAGAAGAAGGGGTGCCCACAGTAGAACAAGTACAGGACCTGGTAGAAAAAATCCTCATAGAGAAGGGTTATGCCTCTATTGCCAAGGCATATATCCTCTATCGGGAGCAGCATGCCAAAATGAGAGACACCAAAAAACTTCTTGGCAGCGCCGCTGATATGATCAACAAATATCTTGAAAAGCTAGATTGGAAAGTGAACGAGAACAGCAATATGAGCTACTCTCTCCAAGGGCTCAACAATTATATTGCTTCTGAATTAACAGCTCAATACTGGCTTCAGGAAATATATTCCCCAAGGGTGAGGGAGCGCCATATTTCAGGAGATCTGCATATTCACGATCTGAGCAATCTTTCTGTATACTGCTGCGGATGGGATCTGTATGACCTTCTTGTCAGCGGTTTCACCGGCGTTCAGACAAAAATGAGCAGCAAACCTGCTAAACACTTTAGAAGCCTGTTAGGGCAAATCGTTAATTTTTTCTATACTATGCAGGGAGAATCTGCCGGGGCTCAGGCCTTTTCTAACTTTGACACCTATCTGGCGCCGTTTATCTATTACGATGATCTGACGTATCGAGATGTGAAACAGGCTCTGCAAGAGTTCATCTTCAATCTCAATGTCCCTACGCGAGTTGGATTCCAAACTCCCTTTACAAATATCACCATGGACCTTATTCCGCCCAAAATCCTGGAAGGCCTGCCGGCAATAGTGGGAGGCAAGGCTATGAATAAGGCCTACGGCGAATTCCAGAAGGAAATGGATATGCTGAACAGGGCTTTTGCAGAGGTGATGCTTGAAGGGGATGCCACGGGAAAAGTTTTTCCTTTCCCCATTCCAACGTACAATATTACTCGAGATTTCCATTGGGATAACGATGTTCTCAACACTGTGTGGGATATGACTGCACGTTACGGCATTCCCTATTTCTCGAACTTTGTCAATTCCGATATGAGCCCTGACGACGCCCGTTCCATGTGCTGCCGATTGCGCCTTGACAACAGGGAGTTACGTAAAAGAGGCGGTGGCCTTTTTGGGTCGAACCCTATGACCGGCTCAATAGGGGTAGTAACCCTCAATATGCCTCGAACCGGCTATCTTTCGAAAAATGAAGATGACTTTATAGAACGTACCTTTGAACTTATGGATATAGCTAAAGAAAGCCTCGAAATAAAAAGAAAAGTGCTTGAGCGTCTCACTGAAGCGAATTTATACCCTTACTCTAAATTTTACCTTCGCTCCATAAAAGAAGAAACTGGAACATACTGGAACAACCATTTCAATACCGTTGGCATTAATGGAATGAATGAAGCACTGCTGAACTTTATGGGGAAAACCATTGCGGATCCGGAAGGGATGTTTTTTGCCACCCGTGTCATGACCGCTATGAGACAGCGGCTTTCAGACTTCCAGGAAGAAACGGGGAATCTTTACAATCTGGAAGCCACTCCAGCGGAAGGGACCAGCTACCGCTTTGCCCGTCTCGATAAAGAACGCTATGGAAACAGTATCTATGCAGCAAACGAAGAGAACGTAAGGCAATTAGGGGCTGACCCCTACTATACTAATTCCAGTCAATTACCAGTGGGATATACAGATGATATTTTTGAAGCCCTGGAACTCCAGGATAAACTTCAGACTCTTTATACCGGCGGAACCGTCTTTCACGGATTTCTAGGGGAAAGTATGCCGAGTGGGGAAAGCACCAAACGTTTAGTGAAAAGAATTGCTGAAAATTTTCATCTACCTTATTTCACTATCACACCAACCTTTAGCGTATGCCCAATCCACGGGTATATACCGGGGGCCCACGAATACTGTCCCTACTGTGATGCTGAAAAAGGATATATGGAAGAAGTGAAATCGCTGTGATTCTTGCAGGGATCGTTCCATCGAGCCTCATTGATTATCCCGAAAAGATTGCTGCCGTCGTTTTCACCAAAGGGTGTAACTTTCGGTGCCCTTATTGCCAGAACCCAGAGCTCGTTGAGGGAGGGGAAATAAATTTCCTCTCAGAAGAAGGCTTTTTTAATTTTCTTGAAAGAAGGATCGGGCTGCTTGACGGCGTTGTTATCACTGGAGGAGAACCTACCTTGCAGCCAGATCTTTTGCCTTTCATCGAAAAAGTGAAAAATATGGGGTTTCTCGTCAAGCTTGATACAAATGGCAGCGACCCCAAGGGACTTCAATCGTTTATTGGAAAAGACCTCGTGGATTATGTAGCTATGGATGTCAAAGCATCGCCAGAAGAATATCCTGTAACAGCAGGATATGGCGGTTCCATTGAACCAATACTTCAATCCATCGAAATACTGAAAAAGACCTCTGTGGCAATGGAATTTCGTACTACTGTGGTTCCTGGTCTTACCGACGAAGAAGAGATGGAAAAGATTGCAAGAATGATAGAAGGGGCAAGGGTTTACTACATTCAGAATTTCAGGTCTTACAGAACCCTATCTGAAGAGTTCTCAAAAGAAAGAAGCTTCTCTCTTCATGAACTGAGTCGATTCAAGAAAATAGCAGAAAAATATGTAGCTTTTGTAGGAGTCAGAAACTAGAAAGCGTCTTACCCTTTTAAAGGAGGCTGTAAATGATGAGTGAAGAAAAACGGACTAAATGTGAAGTATACTCGCGGGTTGTGGGTTTTTTAACCCCAATATCACAATGGAATAAAGGAAAAAGAGAGGAATTCAAAGATAGAAAGACCTTCGACACCCTCCTCAAAAAAGATGAGATTACCGTTTAAGCCGCCATATGGCGGCTTTTTTACATCCCCATTCTTGAACCTATTAAAATCGTGTTACAATAATATTGTCTTTTAAAAAATATTTCCCACCAGAAGTGGAGGGGACATGATGCCGTCGCTATGGATTTCCCGCCTTACCAAAACCTTCGGAACACTCAGAGCGGTCGATGATTTCTCTTTAGAAATTGCCAGTGGCACTGTCCATTCTCTTGTTGGCGAAAACGGAGCGGGGAAATCGACTGTAGTGAAATGCGTCTATGGACTTTACAGTCCCACTGCAGGAAAGTTCAAGATCGATAATAAAATCCTCACTATAAAAACCCCGCGAGACGCAATGAAATATGGAATTGGAATGGTCCATCAGCACTTTATGCTTGTTCCGTCCCTCCCTGTCTATAAGAACGTAGTTCTTGGAGATGAACCCACCACCAGGGGGCTTATCTTCAATCACCATGGCGCAATAGAGGCCGTAAGACACCTTTCTGCTCAATACGGGCTAAATATAGATCCTCTCGCCCCCGTCCACTCATTGCCAGTGGGAATACAGCAGCGTGTGGAAATACTGAAACTTCTTTACAGAAAAGCTGAAATTCTCATTTTTGACGAGCCCACTGCCGTTCTTTCTCCCCGAGAGATAGAAGGGCTTTTTTCTATTATCAGAGAGTTTCGCAAGGCGGGGAAAACGATTATTTTCATTGCACACAACCTCAACGAAGTGCTCGCTGTTTCCGATGTTATTACCGTTATGAGAAAGGGGAAACATATTGCGACCCTCCCTCGCTCAGAGGCCACTTCCGAGGAACTTGCCTCTCTTATGGTAGGCCGCAGCGTCCATATACCGGTACTTGAAGAAACTCCTTCCAGGGAGCTCAAGCCTTTTTTAGAAATGACCCGTTTGACCGTCTCCGGGGACAGGGGCAAGGATGTGGTCAAAAACCTCACCCTTACTGTCCATAGAGGGGAAATTGTTGGAATTGCGGGCATTACTGGAAATGGGCAAAGTGAGCTGGAAGAAGCTATTTCCGGTCTTCGGTTTGTAAAAGAGGGACAACTCTTAATGGGCAAACGGGACATAACACATTTACCACCTCTAAAACGGCGGAAACTTGGACTTGCCTATATCCCGGAAGATCGCATAAAGACAGGGCTTGCCCCCCTCGCTTCCTTAAAAGACAACGCCCTTTTAGGCTATCAATACAAACCGCCCTTCTTAAAAAGGAACTTCTTTCAAAACTTTCGATCCATCAGAGAATTCGCCCTTCATCTTATGGAACGCTATAACATTATGGCGGCAAGTGAAAATATACAGGCAGGAACTCTCTCCGGCGGGAATATGCAACGCCTTGTAATGGCAAGGGAACTTGAACAGCAGCCGGATTTCCTCCTCGTATCCCAACCGACCAGAGGAGTGGATATTGGGGGTATCTCCTTTATCCATGACAGACTTCTCTCCTTAAGAAGAGCTGGGAAAGCCATTCTGATGATCTCTGCGGATCTCGACGAAATCCTTTCTCTCAGCGACAGAATAGCAGTTATGAACAGGGGAGAGATCGTAGCCGTTCTGCCCCGCAAAGAAGCCTCCCGCAACCTTGTCGGACGCCTTATGCTGGAGGGTTCCTTTGTCCGCGGAAAGGAGGCGTCATCATGATCCTTTTTTCAAAAGACTGGCTGATACGTTATCGGGATCAGTGCATTATCCTTGTGTCCTTCGGCTTGAGCCTTCTTATTGGCGCCGTGCTCATTTCCTGTTATGGAGCAAACCCTATGGAAGCCTACAGGGAAATGATCATTGGGGCCTTAGGAGATACCGGCGCGCTTTTAGCAACCCTGGCCAGGGCCGTTCCCCTCATACTTTCCACCATGAGCATCGCTGTTGCTTTTTATGGAGGGATGTGGAATATCGGCGCCGAGGGACAGCTGTTTCTGGGAGCCTTTGCCGCTGCTTTTGCAGGCATAGAGTTTGGCGGGCTTCCTGGCTTTATTCTTATTCCTCTTGGCCTCGCGGCTGGAATAGGAACCGCGGTTTTGTGGGCATGGATCCCAGGGAAACTCCATCTTGATCAAGGCCTCAATATTGTCGTTCTCACTATAATGCTTAATTCTATAGCAATTCTCTTTACTACATATTTGGCCACCGGTCCCTACGCTGGCGAAAGGACAAGTGCAGGAAGCACTGAAAAAATTGCGGAAGCCATGCGTTTCTCTCATTTTCAGGTTTTTGGAACCCTCAATACAGGTATCTATGTAGCACTTGGGGCAGTTCTTATTGTAACTGTGCTCATGGTTTTATCTGTATGGGGCTACGATTGGCGCTGCTCCCGAATGAACACACGCTTTGCCAAATACGGAGGGATAGATGTTCGAAATCGTCAGATGGCAGCAATGCTTTTGAGCGGGGCCCTCGCCGGTCTGGCTGGATCTCTTCTCGTTATGGGAGATCACTACCGTTTCCTCATTAATATTTCTCCAGGGTATACGTGGACAGGCATGATCCTGGCTATGATGGTCACATACTCCCCTATCGGAGGGATTCTCGCGGCTTTTGTTTATTCAATCATGAGTTCCGGAGCCCTTCAGATGGAACTCGTCACAGACATTCCTCAGGAACTTGTTTCAATCATTGTCTGCTGCGCCGTGCTTTTTGTAACTGCCGGAATCTCGGTAGCTAATCGCCTGGCAAACAGGATCAGGGAGGATTAAGCCATGTTTGACTTTCTCAGAGCTACCATCAGGATGTCAACGCCGCTGTTCCTCACTGCCCTCGGCGGAACATGGACTCGGCAAACTGGGGTTTTGAACATAAGCCAGGAAGGGGCTATGCTCATCTCGTCTTTTTTTGCCGTCCTTGGCAATTACTTCTTTCAAAGCTGGATTGCCGGCGTTCTCTCAGGTATGGCGGCGGGACTTATTTTTAATATGCTTTTTGCCTTGCTTTGTGTTTTTCTCAGGGCTAATATATGGGTAGTTGGTATGACCCTCAACATACTGGCAGACAGCCTTTCAATTCTTCTCATGAAGAGCGTCTTTCACGTAAAAGGCGGCTTTCGGGATCCGCGGATGGTACGTATTCCTGACATTTCGTTGCCCTACATAGGAAATTTTTCCCTCCTTATCCTCCTGGCAGCTATTCTCTTTTTTATATTCTGGTTCGTTGATTTTAAAACAGTCTTCGGGATGCGTCTTAAAGCGGCAGGAGAAAATGAAGAAGCCCTTTCAGCTGCGGGGATTTCTCCCGTCAGCCTTCGTTTTAAGGCTTTGGCCATTAATGGAATCATGGTGGGATTGGCTGGCGCATTTCTTTCTACATCCTATTTGGTTGCCTTTGTAAGCGGTATGAGCGCTGGACGGGGATGGCTCGCTGTAGCGGCTGTAATCTTTGGTGACGGCAATCTTCTCTGGTCCATTGTAGGGGTTTTTCTCTTCGGGGCTGCTCAAGCCGCGGGAATAGAGCTTCAATCCTTTGGATTCTCAAGCCATCTCGCCCTTATGCTTCCTTATATTCTGGTTATTATAGCCCTTGTCTTCAAGAACTGGAAAGGGGTGAAACTGGCTAAAAAAGCCTGATTCCAAATATATATAGATGAGGTGATAGGGTATGCATAAAAAAACATGGTGTCTTTTATTAGCTGGCCTACTGCTTTTCGGGATAGCATCCGGAGGAGCCCTCGCTGCCGACAAAATCAAAGTCGCCCTTGTCATCGCAAACAAATTAGGCGACGCGTCATTTTATGACTCTGCCAATGCGGGACTAGAGCGGGCCAAAAAAGAGCTGGACATCGTAGGGAAAGTGGTGGAATGTAATTTTGACCCCGCTAACTATGTTCCATATCTGGCAACTGCCGCCAAAAACTTTGACCTTGTGCTTGTTGTCGGCTTTGAATTTATTGATGCCATCGAACAGGTAGCCCCGGAATTTCCCAACACAGATTTCGCCTATTTCGACGTTTCTGGCAAAACAGTCCATGTCACTTACGTAGACTTTAAAGAAAATGAGGGAAGTTTCCTGGCAGGAGCTCTGGCGGCAATGATGACCACCCGTGAAAACGATCCTCTCGTTAATAAGGAAGCCATTATCGGCGCAGTGGGGGGAGAAGACATTCCCGTCATTCACAACTTCTTTGTGGGATATGAACAGGGCGCAAAATATATCAATCCCGACTGCGAGGTCCTTACGGGCTTTGTGGGGAGCTGGTCTGACCCCGCGAAGGGAAAAGAAATGGCGTTGAACCAGTACCATAATGGCGCAGATGTGATCTTCCAGGTGGCAGGGGGAACAGGGGAAGGAGTTATCGCCGCGGCTAAAGAAGCTAATTTCTATGCCATAGGTGTTGATTCTCCTCAGGAATACCTTGCGCCGGAAGTGGTTCTCACCTCCATGTTAAAGAGACTGGATAACGCGGCTTACGACCTCATAAAGGCTAAAAAAGAGGAAAACTATCCCAGAGGGCAGGTTGTCTCTTGCGATCTCAAAAACAACGGCGTGGGGCTCTCCTGGTCTGATAGTGCTCTGAAGCTCGTTCCCGAAGATGTGCGGCATCGGTTGGAAGAACTTACTCAAGAGGTTGTTGAAGGCAAAATAGTTGTGGAAGAGTATAAATAAGAGTATCAATGAAAGGAGGCTGAGGTTATGAGGAAAAAAATTGTCAGAGGGCTTATAGCGTGTTGTCTTCTCCTCATCCTCTCTGCAGGTGCTCTAGCCGTTGACGGCTCCATTACTCTTATGACCCTTAATGATATCCATAGCCACATCTATCCTTACACAATCAGCAAAGAAGTGAAGGGGGAAAAAGTTAAGGTTGAAGTAGGCGGACTTGCTCGCGCTTCCACTCTTATAGGCAAAGAAAAGGCCCAAAATCCCGGCAATGTCTTTGCTTTGGAAATGGGTGATATCAATGAAGGGCCGCTTTTCTTTTTCTACAAAGGACTTGCTGAGATCAGAGGGCTTAACCTGGCTGGCATTGATATTGCCACTTTAGGAAATCATGAATTCGATCTCGGCCCTTCAGTGCTTGAGGACTTGATGAGATATGCGCGGTTCCCCTTTACCGTAGCGAATCTTCATACAGACCTTCCCGCTTTTCAAAACCTTTATCACCCATACGTCATCAAAGACGCTGCCAATGGGCTGAAGATCGGTTTCTTCGGTCTCATCGCCCCTGAACTTTTCTCTGTCACCAAGGGCAGCCGCGGTTTCCGTGTAGGTCAGGATCTCAAGGAAGAGGCCCAACACATGGTAAAGATCCTTCATGAGGAGCAATGCGATATCATTGTCGCTATGACCCATGTGGGCATCTACGCAGATCGGGCCATCGCCCAGGCAGTAGAAGGCATCCATATCATCACAGGCGGCCATTCCCACACACTTCTTGAAACTCCTGAGATAATAACGGGACCCAATGGGTGGAAAACAATGGTCTCCCATGGCGGTTCAATGGGCAGGTATATAGGCATCGCCACAGTAGCAGTGAAAAATGGCAAGCTTGATGAAGGCAATTCTTCATGGAAAGCGCGGGAGCTCACCAGCGACATCCCCATGGATAAGCGTGTCGCATGGCTCATTAACCCTTTCCAGGAAAAGCTTGATGAAAAACTCGGCGAGCCTATAGGGATCATGACGCAGGATGCTGACGCCACAAAGGCAGCGGTAAGGGGAAAGGAAGCCCCTCTTGGGAATTTTATCGCCGATTCCCTCCGCTGGAATGGTCAGACCCAGATAGGGCTTATGAACGGAGGAAGCATCCGCGGCGATAAGGTATACCCCGCCGGAGAAATCTCATACAAAACCCTTTACGAAATGTTACCCTACGGAAACACCCTTGTTCGAATTGATCTCACTGGGGAGCAAATCCGAGACATTTTAGAAGTATCCGCCTCCGCCCTCATTCGTGAGGGAGATGGGTATGATGGAAACCTTCGAACCCCTACCGGCGGATTCTTACAGGTATCGGGTTTGAAGGTCTCATACGATCTCAAGAAAAAACCCGCTCTGATCAATAACGATGGGGATCTTTTGGAGAATGGGGATCGGGTTGTTGAGGTTATGGTTGAGAACGATGACGGAACATGGGCCCCACTCAACCCTGGCACAGTCTACTCAGTGACGACTACCGACTGGCTTGCTCCAGGGGGCGATAAATATTACGTATTTAAGATGGCGGCTCCCACAGCCTATAGCATGCAGGTAGGGGATGTAGAAAGTTTGGCCCAATATATCCGCCATCTAGGGGAAATAAAGCTTCAATCTGAGGAACGCATTACTATTCTCCAGTAATAGGTTCTCACTCAAAAAAGAGAACATAAAGGGGCTTGCGTTCATACAAGCCCCTTTCTCTATTTCAAAAAGGAAGCTATTTCTCGCAGATCACAAAGGGTCTGATGGAGAGGACGCCCCTTTTCCCTCGATCTGTTCCGCAACAGATAACTTGGATGAAAGAGGGGGCGGATCTTTATTTTCCTCCCTTCAAAATCCCAGGGATAATATTGCCCCCGCAGGGCTGTAACCCCTTTCCTCGTGTTGAGAAACCACTGGGTGGGCGTATTGCCTGCCGTTACAATCAATAACGGGGAAAGGAGGCGTATCTGTTCTTCCAAAAAAGGGCGGCAGGCATCCAGCTCATCCTTTGTAGGTTTTCGATTTTCCGGTGGGCGGCACTTAACCATATTGGTAATGAAAAAGAATTCTCGAGAAAGGCCTGCTTCTTCAATAAGCTGGCACAGGAGATTCCCTGACCGTCCCACGAAGGGGCGCCCCGTTTCATCTTCTGTAGCGCCAGGAGCTTCCCCCACAAGCATAACCCTGCACTCCGCCAAGCCTTCACCGATAACAGGCTGCTGTCTCATTCCGCATAATTCACATTTCTCACAAACTTCTATACGTTGTCGCAAAGAAAAGGCATCCATAGACAGCTGTTCCCTCCAAACGTGTACTTTTCACAATTCTATTTCCATATTCAGGTTACTATGTTTTTTATAGTACGTAAACAGGATGGCACGGCTTCGTGTAATCCATGCTAAAATCAATTGCTACACTGGAGAAAGGAGGATAGGCCATGAATTTTGCTGTCTTTGACCTCGAAACGAACGGACTGAAGGGAAGTTCTGTTGTCTCAGCTTCCTCCATTGTTTTTGATGACAGAGGACATATCCGTGATTTTTTTAATCGCTTTTACTTTCCCACAGAAACACCAGACTATGCCACTGAAAAGATTCATGGTTTGACAGTGGAAAGAATTCATTGGTTCCGTCAGACAGAACCCTATCCCCTCTATTTTCTTGAAGATGTGGACGCCCTTCTTTCTTTCTGGAAAAAGTGGCACGTGTCAGGAATCGTGGTACATAATCTGGCCTTTGATACGTCATTTTTACCCAGAGAAACTGTAAAAGACTGGAAATGGTGGTGTTCCATGATCGGCCTTACGAACTGGTGCGCCATACCTAACCCTAAGAATGCCGCACTGTACAAATGGCCCAGGCTCAATGAAGCGAAAATGAAGACCATAACTCACCTTAAAACTCCGTCTATAGTCAAAACAATAGAAGACGCTCTTCCTTCCGAAATAGGGCACTACTCTCTCAGTGACTGTTTTGAACTGTATGGCATTTTCATGCGTATCTGGGTTTCCCGCCCCGAACTGGTGACATTCCGTCATTATAAAAACCGTTATATTAAACCCCAGGAAAAACACTACCTCATGCCTCTTCCCACGTCGCCTGATATTTTTGTAATTCGCGGACTTCTATTTGCCGAAGGACTGGCCCTTTCAGCAAACTTGACTGAATACGCCTTTCATATACGCTCACTGATAGATCTATATACGCTACACTATAAAGTCAACGTTTAAGGTCAGAAAAAGACAAAGGCTATCCGCACTTTTAGTATCTGGAGGTACTCACATGTACTATATAGAGAACATTTGCACAGACCCGCGGTACAACCTTGCTCTTGAAGAATATGTTTACTCTCTTCTCTCAACGTACAAAGAGAAATTTATGCTGCTATGGCGAAATAGCCCATCAATTATCGTCGGGCGCTTTCAAAATACAGCGGCAGAGGTCAATGAGCCTTTTGTAAGGGAAAACAATCTTCACGTCATTCGCCGCATCACCGGAGGGGGAGCTGTCTATCATGATCTTGGAAATCTCAACTACACCTTTGCCGTACCTAACGATTCAGACAATCCCTTCGATTTTCAAAAGCACTCCCAGCCGATCGTAGATGTGCTGCAAAGCCTTGGGGTATATGCTGAATTCAACAGCCGGAATGACCTGGCCATCAATGGTCTAAAGTTCTCTGGAAATGCCCAGCATATGGATAAAAAAAGGCTTCTTCATCATGGAACCCTTCTCTTTAATTCAGACCTGGAGAAGCTCTCTTTAGCATTGAAAGTTTCAGAAGATAAATTCCAGTCTAAAGCCGCTAAATCAGTAAAAAGCCGAGTTACCAATATTCTTCAGTGGCTTCCCCGCCCTATGAGTATTGAAGCCTTTAAAGATGCAATTCTTCGCCAGATGGATAAAAAGGAGGGTTTCAAGCCCTACTTTCTCTCACAAGACGACCGTAAAAACATTGAAAGGCTCATTGAAGAAAAATACAGTACATGGAGCTGGAATTGGGGAAGATCCCCTGAATTTACAGAAAAAAAGAGCCGGCGTTTCAATGCCGGCAAAGTGGAGGCCTGCTTTAACATAAAAGACGGGGTTATAACAGGCTGTCGTTTTTTCGGAGATTTCTTTGGCGACGAGAACCTTAATATTTTCGAAGGTCATCTTTTACATTGCCTCTATGAAGAAAAGGCCCTGAGAAAAAGGCTCGCTTCCATTGATACTGAAAAATATTTCGCCTCCATACCCAAAGAAGAGCTTGTTTCTTTCATTTGTGGCTAAAAGAAGATGCCGACTCATCGAGAAGGTGTATGGCTTCTTCTTTAAAACGAATGAACACTTCCTCTTCCACTTCAAAAAGGGTCTGCGTTATGGGGTTCACAGTATGAACAATAAGATGATCGTGAAAAACCGTATTGTGAACCTCAATTTCATACTCAATTATGGTTCCTAAAAAAGTACGTCGGAGAATTCTTCCTTCTCCATGGTGTACATCATCGCTTTTTATGTTATCTATTTCTATCGCTTCGGGACGAAGGGTCGCTATAACAATATCTCCAACATGACACGCCTCAGGAATAGCCATAACATCTAAAAGGGAAGAGCCAATGCGGACATGTTTTTTGTCCTCTATTTTTGCAGGCATAAAGTTGACCTTTCCTATAAAAGCCGCAACAAAAGAATTCGACGGCCTTGCGTAAAGTTCAATGGGAGTTCCCACCTGCTCTATCCGCCCCTTGTTCATGACTACCACTCGATCAGATATACTCATGGCTTCCGCCTGGTCATGGGTTACATAGACACTGGTAATGCCAAGTCGTTTCTGAAGATGGCGAATCTCTATACGCATTTGCTCCCGTAATTTTGCGTCAAGATTAGAGAGGGGTTCATCAAAAAGCAAAAGGGCCGGCTCCATTATAATGGCCCTGGCCAAAGCCACCCTTTGCTGCTGACCGCCGGAAAGCTGGCTGGGCTGTCGGGATTCCAGCCCCGTCAATCCAACGAGATCAATGACCCCTTCCATTTTTTCACGGATTTTGCTCTCCTCCATTTTCTTGAGACGCAGGCCAAAGGCAATGTTCTCATACACATTGAGGTGAGGAAAGATGGCATAAGACTGAAAAACCATGGTAGCGTTCCTATGGTTGGGAGCCACATCGTTGACCCTTCGATCCCCGAAAAAAACATCTCCCTCTGTGGGATCTTCAAAGCCGGCAATCATTCGAAGCAACGTTGTTTTCCCACAACCGCTCGGCCCTAAAAGGGTGATAAGTTCCCCCTCTTTTACATGAAGGTCCACCCGATCTACCGCTCGAACTCGATTGGAGGGATCATCATAACTGCCAAAATCCTTGACAATTTTTTTTATGTAAAGTTCCATAGGGCTACAGCTCCTTTGATATCTCTAAGGCTTTCATTCCACCGGCTCGACCCGAAACGAGGCGGCTGATAATGACCATGGCTACAAGGACAATCGCCACCAAAATAACGCTGAAAGCCGCTGCCACACCCAACCGTCCCGACCCAACTTCGTTGAGTATCTGGACCGTGAGAAGGTTCCACCGGGCTGAAACGAGAAAAATAGCGGCACTTATGGCCGTCATGGCCCTTACAAAAGCGAAGACAAGGCCAGAAAAGAACGCCGGTGCTATAAGAGGCAACGTAATTTTTCGAAAAGTAGTCATACCATCAGCTCCAAGATTCTGTGCCGCCTCTTCTATTGTGGGATCTATTTGTCTTAAAACGGCAACTCCCGACTGAATTCCCACAGGGATATAACGAAAAATGAAATTGAGCACAAGAATGACGAGAGTCCCAATAAGAAGGAGAGGCGGTTTATTAAAAGCAAGAATATATCCAATACCTACAACCGTTCCAGGGACGGCAAAATTAAGAATAGAAACAAATTCTAAAGTTCCTTTTCCAGGAAAAGAGAGGCGAACCACCATAAAAGCAATAAGCATGCCAAGAAGCCCAGAAATAGGTGTCGCCAAAGCAGCAATGACTAAGGTATCTTTTATCGTATCAAACCCTACACTCAGGGCATAGGCAAAGTGCCTGGCTGTAAGAGAAAAGTCATATCCCCAAACACGAGTCATGGCCCCGAGAAAAATCGTTCCATAAAAAAGGAGCACAAATAGAGCGAATAAGGCGACAAAAGTCTGCAGGCATTTTCGTGCTCCGCGGCTCACCAGCTTTGATGATGAAGCTACAGGTTTCCCCGTAATGGTCGTATATTGCCGTTTTTCAAGATAATAGCGCTGAATGGCAAAGGCTGTTATAGATGGGATAAGCAACACAACAGCTAAGGCCGCTCCCAGGGGAAGATTGAAGGAACCTGTAATCTCGAGATATGCCTGGATGGAAAGCATAGGGAAACGGCTTCCCGCCAGAACAAGGGGATTTCCAAAATCGGCTAAGGACTCAATAAGCACCACTAGAAAAGCACTGGCTATACCCGGTAGACTCAATGGGAAAGTTACTTTCCAGAAAGTCTGCCAGCGAGAAGCACCTACATTCATTGCCGCGTCCTCCAACGTGGGGTTAAGAGATTCAAGAACCCCACGCAGTGTTAGGTACGCTACAGGAGCAAAGGTAAATATCTGAGAAAGGAGTACTCCTTTAAAACCATAGATACTGAAATTCTTCAGTCCTAATAATCCTTTCGTAATAAGGCCATTCGCTCCGAAGAGCATCAATATGGCCAGTGAGCTGGTAAAGGGCGGGGAAATAATTGGTAAAATAAAAAGGATATGTAAAACCTTCTTCCCGGGAATAGCTGTCCTCGTAATAGTAAAGGCTGCTATATATCCAATTGCAACACCCGCAACCCCTGTAGCTATTCCTACAAAAAGGCTATTACTCAGTGCACTTCTAAGATAACGAAAAGTAAAGAAACGGCGGTAATTAACGAGGGAAAATGCTCCTTCCTGAGTTTGAAAGCTTCTAATCAGCACAGAAATGAGGGGGAAAAGAACAAAAAGAATAAGGGCAAAAGCCACAATACCCACTAAAAAAGCAAGAAGTGGGTCACGCCAAAGAAGCTGCAGTTCCCGCTTAGCTCGACGTATATATGACATAAAAAACCTCCTGAAAAAAGGGGCCAGATCTCTCCAGCCCCTTATTGTTGACCATAGCAATATGAGAATCGCTTATTGTTTATTGACCGAGAACTTCAGTTACCCAACGATCAATAAGGCGGCTTTTTTCCTGAGCCGCTTTCTCTATGTCATAATTGATGAGTTTGATCTCAGAAAGGGGTGGCAGGCCCTCTCCCGCTGAAACATCACTTCGCACAGGGAAGAAATATGTTTTGTTTTCGCTTAAAGACTCCTGTCCCTTTTTCGAGAGTATCCAGTCAACAAGTTTGTGGGCTTCTTCTTTATTCTTTACACCCTTAATGATGGACAGGGCTGCCGCCTCATAACCCACGCCTTCTTTTGGGAAGATGACCGTTGCCGGGAATCCTTCGTCTACAAGTTTCAGGAAAGCGGGGGTAAACTGAATGGCCACCTTGGCTTCCTTAATAGCAAGGTTCTTGCTGGGTCCAGTTCCGCTCTGCGTATAGGTCTGGATATTAGGATTAAGAGCTTTCATATAGGCATAGGCTTCATCTTCTCCATAAATGCTTATAAGGGTCATCATAATAGCAAAGGCTGTGCCGGAGGATTGGGGTGAAGGCATTTGAATCATGCCTTTCAAACCTTCATGCTTCAAATCTTCCCATGACTGGGGAACTGGAATCTTTTCGGCAGCCAGTTCGTCTGGGAGAACTCCAATGCCAATGGGGTTCATATAAAAAGCATGCCAGTACCCTTCCGGATCTTTAAAATTTGCGGCAAGGCGGCTCTCTTCTGAAGAAACGTAAGGCTCTGTCAGTCCTCTTTCCCTTGCTACTATGTGATTTTCACTGGGGGCGCCAAACCAGACATCGGCCTGGGGGTTGGCTTTTTCAGCTTCGATCCGGCTAAGAGCCGGCCCGGAAGATAGAAAAACCATCTGGACCTTTATTCCAGTCTCTTTTGTAAATGCCTCAAGAATATGACGGGCATTTTCTTCGTCCACACTTGAGTAAACAATGAGATCTCCGGCAAAAACACGGAATGGCACCATACAAAGCATTGCTAATACAACAGCAAAAACTGTGAAAATCTGAATCCTGTTCTTCATTAGCAAATCCCTCCTCATACCCTTAGTTTTTACCTCTACTCATTCTGGTAAAATCAATATAACATAGAAAAAGCACCTTGCATCTCTTGCGAATTTTCATAACTTAAAGAATATATAATCTAAACATCATTCTGTTGACTTTATATACTCATATCTTATAGACTTGTAATAAATTGAATAAGAGCGATTCGAGTTTCGTTTCATGTTCTAAGAGACTCGATGAGGCGCCGAGGAGACACTGTATGAATCATCTAAACAACGGCCAGGTTATGGAGATGGTTTTTTAGTTTTGTCTCTCTAGGGGATCGGAGCCTGCAACGGAGGTATTGTTCTGTTGTGGGCTTTTTACATCAAAGGGGGCTAACCGCCATGCTAAAAGTTAAGACTTTTCTTGCTGAATCTCCTTTTGTTGATCCACGGATCAACCTGGCTATTGAAGAACATCTTCTCTCACATCTTTCTAGCCATTCTGTAATTCTTTACCTTTGGCAAAATGAACATACCGTTGTCATCGGAAGAAACCAGAATGCCTGGAAAGAGTGCCGCACAAGCCTTCTATCAGAAGAGAAGGGAACTTTAGTCCGTAGGCTCTCGGGCGGTGGTGCCGTCTATCACGATTTGGGTAATTTGAATTTCACCTTTCTTGCTTCACATCTTAGTTACGACTTCATTCGTCATATAAAAGTTCTTGTTGCTGCCTTTCGCTCCATAGGCATTCCAGCTTCCTTTAGCGGCAGAAATGATATTTTTGTAGAAAATCGCAAGGTTTCAGGCAATGCTTTTTACCAAGGCAAAGCTGGGCGATATCATCATGGTACAATATTAATAGATGTAGACATTGACCGGATGGTCCGTTACCTTCAACCCCCCGCAGCCAAGTTAAAGGCGAAAGGGATCGATTCTGTCAAATCCCGTGTTGCAAATCTCAAAGAATTTAACACTTCTCTATCTATCGATGTGGTCAAAAAAGCGATAAAGGCTTCTTTTCTGGAAGAATATGGCGGAGAAGGTGAAAATATTTCCCTTTCAGATATCATGAAAAAAGAAGAAGTTAAGACCCTCTATAAAAAATATAGTAATCCTTCATGGATATATGGGCTATCTCCAGATTTTGACGTAGAAATTGAAAACCGTTTTGACTGGGGACATGTAGCGTTGGGATTTCATGTGAGAGAAGGGAGCGTGTCTCAGTGCCATATATATTCTGATGCCATGGACGGGGATCTTATAGCAAGCCTTGCTCCCTTTTTAAAGGGAGTTCCTTTACAAGGAGATGTTCTTGCCAAGGCATTAAGAAGGAACTTCCCAGAATCAATGCCCCAGGAGGTACAGGAAATGGCATGTTGGCTCGAAAAAGATTGGGCCCATATGTTTTAGCATCATACGGAGGTGAGGTTGTGAGACGAACAATATTCTACGAGAAACATCTCGCTCACGGCGGGAAAATGGTCGATTTTGGCGGTTGGGAACTTCCTGTTCAATACACGGCAGGTATAGTCGAAGAACACAAGAGAGTTAGATCTGCTGCTGGTCTTTTCGACGTTTCCCACATGGGAGAAGTTAGAGTCGCGGGACCCAAAGCTGAAGCCTGGCTTCAGAACATGATGACTAACGATATCACAGCTATGGAAAACGGACAGGTCATTTACACCTTTATGTGCTACCCCAATGGCGGGGTTGTAGACGATCTTCTTGTCTATAAGGTTTCCACAGAGAACTACTTTTTGGTTATCAATGCTTCAAACACAGACAAGGACGTCCTCTGGTTCCACGACCATGTTACAGAAGGCGTAACTGTTGAGAATTTATCTCCTCAGTACAGTGAACTCGCCCTCCAGGGCCCCAAAGCAGAAGAGATTTTGAAAAAGATAGCTAATTTCGATCCTGCCAGCTTGGGGTTCTTCCGGTTTGTTGAGAATGTCAAAGTGGCAGGTGTAGACGCTCTTGTGTCTCGTACCGGATATACAGGAGAAGATGGCTTCGAAATTTACATGCCATGGGACGAAGGCGCCCCTGTATGGGATGCTGTAATGAAAGCGGGAGAAGAGTTCGGTATTCTTCCTGCAGGCCTGGGATGCCGCGATAGCCTTCGCTTTGAAGCTGGCCTCCCCCTCTACGGTCATGAACTGGCAGCCTACATTACCCCTCTAGAGGCGGGGTTGGGGTTCTTTGTGAAGCTCAACACAGAATTTATTGGGCGACATGCTCTTGCCGCACTCAAGGAAAACGGCGTTCCCCGCAAGATCGTCGGCCTTGAAATGATAGACAAGGGAATTCCCAGAGAGCAGTATGAAGTCAGAGCTCAGGGACGAACCGTAGGCAGGGTAACTACAGGTGGTTATTCCCCAAGCCTTGATAAGAGCATTGCTTCTGCCCTCGTTGAAGCTTCTGCGGCTGACGAAGAAGAAATGTTCATTGTTATTCACGGGAAAGAAAAGAAAGCTAAAAAGATCAAAAGACCTTTTTATCAAAAACACTACAAACGGTAAAAGAGAAAAGGAGGTTACGGATAATGGCAAAAGTATTGAAAGACCTTAAGTACACAGAAAGTCACGAATGGGTGAAAGTTGAAGGCGGCAAGGCTCGTATAGGAATTACAGACTACGCGCAACATGCAATGGGTGACATTGTTTATGTGGAACTCCCGGAAGAAGGTGCTGAATTTTCAACAGGCAGCGACCTTTGCGTAGTGGAGTCAGTAAAAGGAGCTAACGACGTGTACGCTCCTGTAAGCGGCACCGTTGTAGAAGTCAACTCAGGGCTTGAGGATTCACCTGAACTTCTCAATGAAGACGCTTACGCCAACTGGATCGTTGTATTGGAAATGTCCGATACCTCAGAACTTGACAATCTTCTTGACGGGGAGGCCTACGAGAAGCTGTGTGACAGCCTCGAAACGAAAGAGGGGGCGTAGTTTATGGCACGTTATATTCCAAACACGGAGGAACAGCAAAAAGACATGCTCCATAGAGTGGGTGTTTCCTCTATTCAGGAACTGTTTGCTGACATCCCTGAATCAATTCAACTAAAAGAAGATTTAAACATTCCTTCCGCTCTTTCAGAACTTGAGCTGGGCAGGCATATTCGTTCTATGGCTGCCTCTAATGCCAGCGCGGACAAATATGCTTATTTCCTTGGCGCTGGAATATACGATCACTTTATCCCTACAGTGGTCAACCATCTGGTCAGCAGGCAGGAGTTCCTTACAAGTTATACGCCGTACCAGCCAGAAGTGAGCCAGGGTACTCTTCAGACTATTTTTGAGTATCAGACCATGATTTGCGAACTCACAGGAATGGACGTGTCCAACGCTTCCATGTATGACGGCGCTTCAGCAATGGCTGAGGCTGCATTTATGGCAGGAGCCTCTACAAAAAGGAGCGAAGTACTCGTTGCTCGATCCGTCCACCCTGAAAGCAGGAAGGTTCTTAAGAGCTATGCCCCTTATCAGCACCTTACCGTCAAAGAGGTGGGTTTTAAGAACGGCAGCATTGACATGGAGGATCTCAACAAACAAATTTCATCCAACACAGCAGCCGTAATCGTGCAAAGCCCGAACTTTTTTGGCGTTCTGGAAAACCTTGCTGCCATAGGGGAAGCGGCCAAGAATGCCGGTGCTGTTTTTATAGTGGCAACTGACCTCATGGCCCTTGCTCTCCTTGAGCCACCCGCAGTTTACGGAGCAGATGTGGTCATTGGTGACGGACAGCCCATAGGCAATGCCATGAATTTCGGTGGTCCTGGTTTTGGCTTTTTTGCAGTGACAAAAAAATATATGCGGAAAATGCCAGGACGAATCGTAGGACAAACACTGGACAGGAAAGGAAACACTGCCTACGTTCTGACCCTTCAGGCTCGTGAGCAACATATTCGCAGAGAAAAAGCCACATCAAATATCTGCTCTAACCATAACCTTAACATCGTTATGGCAGCCATATATATGAGCCTTATGGGCAAAGAAGGACTTTGTGAGGTCGCTAATGCATGTCTGCAAAAAGCAGCCTATACGAAGAAACTTCTTACAGAAAACGGAACCTTTAAATCAGCCTTTGACGCCCCCTTCTTCAGAGAGTTCGTAGTAACGCCTGAAGAGGCTCCAGTGTCAATTAACAAACGACTCTATAAGGAAGGAATCATTGGTGGATATGACCTCTCCAAGGACTACCCTGAACTCAAAAACAGCTGGCTTGTAGCCGTTACTGAGAAACGGACCAAAGAAGAAATCCACCGCTTTGCCAAGATAGCAAGGGGGGATAAGGCATGATTCGACTTGTGCCGCCTATTTTTGAAACAAGCGTTCCTGGAAGAAAAGGTTACTCTCTTCCAGAAATGGACGTCCCACAAGAGAAGCTTGAAAAACTCATTCCCGAAGCAATGTTGAGGAAAGAGAAAGCCGGCTTACCTGAAGTAAGCGAAGTGGATGTAGTCCGTCACTTCACTCGCCTTTCTCAATTGAACTTTGCCGTGGACGAAGGGCTATATCCTCTTGGTTCATGCACTATGAAATACAACCCTAAGATCAATGAAGACATGGCTAATCTGCCTGGCTTCACTGGGATACATCCCCTGCAATGCCCTCATACCGTTCAGGGAGCCCTCGCCCTTATGTACGAGCTTTCTGCCATGCTGGCAGAAATCACAGGAATGAAGGCCGTATCTCTTCAGCCTGCGGCAGGAGCCCACGGAGAGCTAACAGGGGTCATGATCATAAAAGCCTACCACGAACATCGTGGAGACTCAAAACGTACTAAAATGATCGTCCCAGATACAGCTCACGGAACAAATCCAGCGTCCTCTGCCGTTGCAGGTTTTGATGTGGTTGAGGTTAAATCCAATGAACGTGGCAATGTTGACGTAGAGGCACTCAAAGCCCTTATGTCAGATGAGATTGCCGGAATCATGTTAACGAACCCCAACACTCTCGGTCTCTTCGAAGAAGACATCCTTGAAATCGCCCAAATCGTTCACGACGCAGGGGGCCTTTTATACTACGATGGAGCCAACGCCAACGCCATTCTTGGGAAAACGCGACCTGGGGATATGGGATTTGACGTGATCCATCTCAACCTTCACAAATCCTTCAGCACTCCCCATGGCGGAGGCGGTCCGGGATCTGGCCCGGTGGGTGTTTGTGAAAAACTCGTTCCCTTTTTACCAGTTCCCTCTATAGTCAAAAAAGATAATGGTTACGAATTTGACTATGACAGCCCCCTTTCCATTGGGAAAGTTCGTTCCTTTTACGGGAACTTCAGCGTCTTAGTGCGGGCCTATACCTATATCCGCACCATGGGACCAGACGGACTGAGGGCTGTGGCTGAAAATGCGGTGCTTAACGCAAACTATGCACAGGTTCAGCTGCAAGAATACTTCGATCTCGATTTTAAGCGAATTTGCAAACATGAGTTTGTGCTTTCAGGGAGAAAACAGCACCATGAAAGCGGCGTTTCTACCTTGGATATAGCCAAACGGCTCATAGACTATGGCTTCCACCCGCCAACAGTGTATTTCCCGTTGCTCGTGGAAGAAGCAATCATGGTGGAACCGCCTGAAAGCGAAAGCAAAGAAGAAGTGGATTCTTTCATAGAGGCCATGATTTCTGTGGCAAAGGAAGCCAAGGAGAATCCTGAACGCTTCAAAGAAGCACCTTATGGAACAATTGTTTCACGGCTTGACGAAACCCTGGCCGCAAGAAAACCAGTTCTTCGCTGGAATCCAGCAGAGTAAAACCGGTACGTCGTGGGGACCCGGCAGAATACCATTTCGCCGGGTCCATTTTATTTCAAAGTTAAGAACAGGAGGTGTGCATATGTACGACGTTATTGTTTTGGGCGGCGGCCCTGGCGGCAATAAGGCAGCTGAGCTCGCAGCCAGAAACGGTTTAAAAACAGTGATGATAGAAAAAGCCCGTCTCGGCGGAACATGCCTGAACCGCGGCTGCATTCCTACAAAAGCATATTTTGCGCGAATCATAGGCGGCCATGGAACCATTGAAGAAATGTGGAACCATAAAGAGCAAATCGTTGAGAAACTCAACAGTGGAATCTCCACTCTCATGAAAATGTCAGGCGTGGAAGTCGTACTGGGTACGGGAAAAATCATCAGCACTGGAGAAACCCAAATAGTAGAAGTTCAGACCAGCGAAGGGATACGGCAAATTGAAGGGAGAAACCTTATTATTGCCACCGGTGCCCGTTCCCTGGCCATGGAATTTGAAGGGGCAGACCTCCCTGGCATCATTACAGGGGATTACGCTGTAACCTATCCAGAACTCTGGAAATATCCCGACTGTGAAGAAGTAAAATCTGTAGCTGTCATAGGAGCGGGTGTTATCGCCGTGGAACTCGCTGTTCTCTTAAGACGCATGGGCAAGGAAGTCACCATCCTTAAACACTCAGACCAGGTTCTGCGCCGTGCCGACAAAGATGTGAAAAAGAAACTCATTCAATCCCTCAAGAAGATGAAGATCACCATGGTAGATTACTTTGCCCCTGAAAAGGCTCTTCTCGAAGGAGAACAGGTCAAGGTTTGCGGAACCACGCCAAAGGGAGCTGTTGACATCAACTGCGATCGCCTTATTCTTGCCTCGAGCATGATCCCCATTCTTGATGGGTACGGACTTGAGGATTCGGCTATAGAATACTCGAAAAAAGGCATAAAAGTAGATAAGCATATGGAAACAAATGTTCCCGGGGTATATGCCATCGGAGACGTTACTGGCGGAATGATGCTCGCCCATCTGGCAGAGTATCACGGATTGAGCGCAATCGAGCATATCCTTGGAAGAGAATATGTCATCAATCCTGACCATGTGCCATGGTGCGTCTTCTGCGACCCTGAAATCGCTGTAGCCGGTATAACGGAAGACGAAGCTGAGGCCCGCAATATTTCTGTAAAGGTTGCCAGGGCGTACTTTCTGGGGAACGGAATGGCACAGGCCCTCAATAATACAGACGGATTTGTCAAAGTTATTGCTTCTCAGGAAGATGACCGTCTGCTTGGCGTCCATATCATAGGTCCGGAAGCTTCTTCTCTTATCGGCGAAGCAGCTCTCGCTGTAGCCCAGGGAATGAAGGCAAAAGACGTGGCCCGAACCATCCACCCCCACCCAACCCTTACTGAATGTTTTAAAGATGCCCTTTTCCGCCTTGAAGAAGATTCGTAGGCAATGAATAAGCCGGAGGGAAATTACATCCTCCGGCTTATTCATTGCGCTATTTTTTTGCTGGCAGGTGAATAACCCGCCCCAAGGCTGCCAGAGCCCCTTCTGCCAAAGCTTCTCCTATGGTGGGATGGGCATGGATTGTAGAAATAATCTCCTCCGCCGTGGCCTCCAGACGAAGGGCCAAAGCTCCCTCCACAATAAGATCTGTGGCCCTTGGCCCTATGATATGTACACCCAAAATTTCATTGTACTTCTCATGGATCACGTACTTCACCAATCCATCAATGTCATTCATAATAATGCACTTTCCGTTATTAGCCAGGGGGAACCGCCCGACCTTCACCTTAAACCCCTTTTCCCGAGCCTGCCTCTCAGTGAGCCCGACCGACGCTATCTCTGGTGAGGTGTAGATTGCGCTGGGAACAGTTTTATAATCCATGGTAACAGACCTTCCCATAATGTTCTCCGCAGCTACAATTCCCTCACGAGAGGCCACATGAGCCAGCATTATGGGAGAAGCGCAATCACCTATTCCATAAATGTGACTCACGTTGGTGCGGAGATAAGAATCAACACGGATACGCCCCTTCTCTGTTATGACTCCGGCTTTTTCAAGCCCAAGGCCATTGATAACAGGGCGGCGTCCTACAGATACAAGCACCTTTTCGGCCTCTACGGTCACTGTTCCATCAGGACTTTCAACGCTGACTGCCAGCACGCCCGCCCTCTCCTTTACTTCTGTCACTTTAGAAGATGTGTGAAAAACAACCTTTGAACGGGCGAGAACTCCTTTAATGATCTGAACCAATTCCTCATCCATATTAAGAAGAATGTCTGGCAGCATTTCTACCACAGTAACTTTCGTTCCCAAAGAAGCATAGATCGATGCAAACTCCATCCCAATAACTCCTCCGCCAACTACAACCATTGACGAAGGCACTTTTTCCAGGCTTAAGGCCTCATTGCTGGTAATAACACCTGGAATATCAAACCCCCGTATGGCAGGAATTACAGGCTCGGATCCTGTAGCGATAATAAAAGAATCGGCCTCAATTCTGGTTTCCCCGCCATCCTTCAGTTTTACACCCACAGAGCGAGGGGATAAAAACTTCGCGAAGCCATCAATTACTTCTACATCATTGGATTTCAGTAAAATGCCAACACCGCCTGTCAGGTGATCCACAACCTTCTCTTTTCGCTTCATGAGGGCATTCCAATCCACTGAAACCTTCTCTGCAACAATTCCAAGATGGGATGCCTTCTTGATGGCTGTAAAAAGTTCTACTGAATGTAGAAGAACCTTTGTAGGGATGCAGCCCACGTTAAGGCATACTCCTCCAAGACGTTTTTTCTCCACAAGGGTCACACGGGCGCCCAGCTGAGAAGCGCGAATGGCTGCTACATACCCTCCCGGACCTCCCCCAATGATAACCACATGTTTCTTTTGCTCTCCAACAGAAGGAAGGGGTTCTGCTATGGGAGCTGGACCTTCTGTCATTGTCAAGCCGGGTTTCGGCATTGTTATAGAATGTGCCATAAGCCGCTGCCAACCTCCTCCTTATCCCTACAAAAGCAACAGGTAGGGATTTTCTGCAAGTTCCTTAATCCTGGCGAGAAATTTAGCGGCATCTGCCCCATCCAGAAGGCGATGGTCTGCGCTAAGGGAGAGCATGGCCATAGGGCGAACCTTAAGTTCTCCGTCTATGACTACTGGACGATCCACAATAGTATTAATAGCCAAAATACATGCTTCTGGTGGATTCACTATGGGAGTAAAACTGTGTAAGCCAAACATTCCCATATTTGTAATAGTAAAGGTTCCGCCCTGAATCTCTTCCAGTTCAAGCTGGTTAGCACGCGCCCTGGCCACAAGATCTTCTGTTTCTACAGCAAGCTGGGAGAGGGATTTAGTTTGAACCCCCTTCACATTAGGAACTACAAGGCCGCCTTCCAGAGCAACAGCCAATCCGATATTTGCATTTCCGTGAAGAATTACTTCCTGCCCTTCAAGGGAGGCATTGGCCATGGGATGCTCCATAAGAGCCTGAGCACATATTTTCATGAAAATATGATTGTAAGAGATTTTCACGCCCTGTTTCGAAACAGCCACTTTCACACTCTTTCTGAAAGCTATAAGAAATGTAAAGTCAACTTCCATATTGTATGAGACTGCCGGAATGGACGTTGTGGAAAGAAGCATTCTCTCGCCAATGACCCTCCTCATGTTTGACAGAGGAATACGACGGTCCTCTGCTAAAATGCGAGATGGAAGAGAGGAAACAGTGGTCATGACATCTTCTTTCATAATACGCCCCTGCTTCTCAATGGCAGCAAGATCCACACCAAGCTCTGCAGCCATACGTTCTGCCATTGGCGACGCCTTGACCTTCTCATAGGCAGATGGGCTTTCAGCGAAGGCTACTACATCTTTTTTTACAATACGCCCCTCTGGCCCGCTCCCATGAACCTGAGATATATCAACTCCAAGGTCTCTGGCCGTTTTTTTCGCCAGGGGGGATGCTTTGATGAAACCTTTTGAAGTCAGCTCTGGAGAAACACCTATAAGGGGCGAGTAATCTTCACCTTTTTCTCCTATGACAGCGAGAGGAGAACCCACAGAGACCTCTTCGTTGATATTCACAATAATGGCCAGTAAGAATCCTTCTTCCGGCGATTCTACATCAAAGGTCAATTTATCCGTAGCGGCGATAAATAGGATCTCTCCCTTCTTGACAGCATCCCCTTCCTTTTTTTTCCACTCAGAGACAGAACCGCTGTTCATGGTGAGTCCTAATTTTGGCATGGTTACCAGCGTAGCCATAATAAACCTCCTTCCATATTGCTTAATAAAGATTAAAAGCTTTAGGCAAGAACGTAGAGATCGTGGGGAACAGCGTAATTACAATTAGGGCCAATATGGATGCTAACACCAGAGGCATTGCAGGTTTACTGATATCTTCCATAGAGAGTTTACTGATATTGGCTCCCACATACAAGTTGACAGCTACAGGAGGTGTCACCTGCCCTATAGCGAGGTTAACCGTCATTACGACGCCAAACCAGATAGGATCCCATCCAAAGTGAGCCATAATAGGTATGAGAATGGGAAGAAAAACGTAGTAGATAGAAATGGCATCGAGAACCATTCCCGCCAAAAGCAAAATAACATTGATAAGCAACAAAATAACCATAGGGTTACCAGAAAGGTTTAGAAGGAGATCCGCAGCCTTATCAATAAGCCCTACTGTGGCACCTACCCATGAGAAGAGACCGGCACAGGTAACGACGATCATGACAACGGCAGTGGAGATAACACTTGAAACAAGAATTTCGTACATAACTCTCACAGTTATGGTTCTATAGACAAAAACACCCACAAAGAGACCATAAAAAACAGCGACAGCCGCGGCTTCCGTGGGAGTAAAAATACCTCCGTAGATTCCTCCAAGGATAATAACCGGAGTCAACAAACCCCAAAATGATTCTTTAAATGCTTTTAAGAGCTTTTCTCTCCCCCCACGGGGCTCTCCGTGATATCCGTGTTTTTTACTTATAAAATAAACAAAAAGCATTAAAAATAGAGCCACCACTATACCCGGGAAAACACCAGCCGCAAAAAGAGCGCTGACTGACGTCTCTGTAACAACGCCGTACACAATAAATGCTATGCTTGGCGGAATGACTATTGCCAGACCAGAAGAAACAGACACTACAGCGGCAGAAAAAGCCTTATCGTATCCGGCAGCCGCCATTCCGGGGATAAGGATCAACCCGAGGGCAGCAACAGTTGCTGGGCCAGAGCCGCTGACCGCTCCCCAGAAGGTGGCCACCCCTACAGTCGCTATCGCGAGTCCTCCCGTGACGGAGCCTACCAGTTCCTTTATAAGATTGATGATCCGCACCGCAATGCCAGCTTTTTCCATAATGACCCCAGCTAAAATAAAGAAAGGAATGGCCAGAAGGGGGAATTTAGCTATGCCGGCATAAAAGTTATAGGAAATCATTTGGTGCCCCAGGCTCCAATGCCACGATACAAAAAGGGCCGATCCCCCAAGGGCCACTGCTATTGGAAACTTGAGCAAAAGGGGTATTACAAAAATAATAAGCGCCCACAAAGCGGGGTCTTTAAGAATTTCAGTCATCATATAAGCCCCCTCAAAACTGATGTTCTTTATAGGTTTGAATAGAATGCTGCAAAAGCCGTAAAATAATGAGCACCGAAAAAACAGGAGTAGCAATGGTATAGATCCAGACTGGGATATCCAGGGATTCTGTAGTAACATCCAAAGCTATTTCATCTATGACTTCCACATATCCATAATAGGCAAGAACAGCAAAAAACAGAATTGATGCCGCCGTAGAGAAAACAAAGCAAATCAGGCGTTTTTTGGGCGCCAAACGCTCGTAAAAAAAGGTCATACTTAAATTAGCCCCCTGTTTAAAGGCCATAGAGGTTCCAAGCATAACGAGCCATACAAAAAGATTGACCTCTATCTCTTCTGTAAAAGACAAGGGGTATTTAATAAAATACCGTGTTACAACATTGATAAAAGCTATGCTGACCATAATCATCAGCATCACAGCGCCGACAAGCTCTTCGAAGTGGTCCCAAAGTTTTTTTAGCATAAGGCCAACAACCCCTTTTTTATAAGGAGGAGGAAAGGCGCTCCTCCTCCTTATTACAGAGTATGACTACTTTACAGAAGCCATATCAGCTTCTGCGGCTTCCACAAGGTCTTTGCCGATTTTCTCTTTCCATGTATCGTAAACAGGCTTTGTCTTTTCGACAAAAACCTTTATCTGGTCAGCGCTGAGCCTTGTTATCATCATTCCCTGCTCTTCAAGGTATTTGTAGGGTTCTATGACCTGAGGCACTTCATTGATCTCCTTGAGATAGGCTAGGGAAATATCACCGTCAAGACCAACACGAGCAAGGGCCTTCTGGTATTTGGAAGCTTCTTCCACACACTCCATTATCATTTTCTGATCTTCTGAACTAAAAGATGTCCACACCCTGTTGTTTACTGCGTACAGAAGGGGATCCACCACATAATGCCAATCTGTAAGGTATTTATGGAATTCGAATACTTTGTATGGAAGGATTACAGAGTTAACAGGGTTCTCTTGCCCATCAACAACTCCCTGCTGAAATGCGGTTACAGCTTCTCCCCAGTTCATATTGATGGGATTGGCTCCCAGCGCCTTGAAAATATCGAGGTAGAGAGGGCTTCCTACTACACGAATTTTCATCCCGGCCATATCCTCGGGCGAGGAAATGGGCTTGACTCCGTTGGTGAGTTCGCGAAAGCCGTTCTCACCCCAGCCCAGAACTGTAACACCTTTTTTCTGCAAAGCATCGGCAATGAACTTCCCAGCTTTGCCGGCCTCAATGGCGTCAAGTGCCTTATAGGGATCTGGCTGACTGGAAATAAAGAAAGGAAGGGCAAAAAGGTTCAACTCTGTTGCTTGAGGAGACCAATTAATGGTAGATGAAAGAGCAAAGTCAGCCGCTTCATTGCGTACTATCATAAACTCTGATGTCTGTTTTCCTGCCATGAGCTGGGCAGAATAGTAGACTTTAACGTTAATTTTACCGCCAGACTTCTCTGCCACCAGTTCCGCAAACTTACCTGCTCCTTTACCCCAGGCACTCTGTGCAGCAACGTTGCAAGTCAGCTTATACTCGTCTTTATAGGCAGCAAGAGCCGGGACAGCCAGACCACAAACAAGAACACACAAAGTTAAAAAAGCAATCAGCTTACGCATCCTTTTCCCTCCTGTTTTAAGGATAATAAAAACACCTCACGCCCGCAGCGCTCCTCTATTAGCTGTTCCCTAGCCTTCACCCCCGCTCATTATGTAGGTAGTTAGCCTTGGAACTATATGTGAATGAACAACCATTACTCTCGCTTCTTCTCCGTCACTTTAAAAAGATTAAATCCGGTTTCTTCATCATAGGAACGAAGCATTTGCACATCAGAAAAAACGCTGATGACCACTTCCACCGTAGCGAGCACTCTATTGTTCCCCGACGGGGCAAAATGCCCCGCAACAGCATGCATATCCTCTCCTGCCACAGCACCATGAAGATGGATATCAATCTCTCCATCCTCATTTCTTCCAATAATCCCCTGAGCACCGATAAACTCGAGGGGACCCGCCATTTGAACCGGATCAAGGTAACGAGCCTGTCCCCCTGGAAAATCCTCTGTAACACAAACCAACGTGGCACATTGAAGACTGCCTATCATGGTGCTGATGCACCCTGACTCTACATCCATTTTCTGGCAAAGGAGCCTTAGTGACTCAAAAATATCTTCATCAGGACCAAAGCGAGCCACGATCATTCTTGATACATCTGTGGAAAAGGCCTGCACTTCTGAATCCCTCCCTTACATCATGCTCTTTACGCCCTCATAAATTTTGTCGGCAGTAACACGATAGGCCTGCTCTAAAGGTTTGGCAAAGGGAATGGGGGTAAAGGGGGCTCCAATTCGAAGGATGGGGGCATCAAGATAGTCGAGACCTTCCTCTGCGACAATGGCCGCTATCTCACCACCAACGCCACCCTGCTTTACCGCTTCGTGGGCTATGGCAAGACGATTCGTTTTCGCTACAGAATTTAAAATCGTTTTCTTATCTATAGGTGAAATGGTTCTTAGGTCGACAAGCTCTACATTTATTCCCTCTTTTTCAAGCTTTTCCGCTGCCTGGACAGCCAGATTCATAGTCATGGAATAAGAAACAAGGGTTACATCTGTACCCTCTTTAATGACTTTCGCCTTTCCTATGGGAGTAAAAAACTCTTCCTCGGGAACTTCTCCCTTCATGCTGAATAAAGCCTTGTGCTCAAAGTAAATAACAGGATTGTCATCGCGAATCGCGGACTTTAGAAGCCCCTTTGCATCGGCTGGATTTGAAGGAATCACAACTTTCAATCCCGGAATATGCTGGAACCACGCCTCTACACTCTGGGAATGCTGAGCCGCAGCCTGATTAATAAGCCCATCTGGAGCCCGAAGAACCATGGGAAGAGTCTTTTGTCCTCCAAACATATAGTGGACCTTGGCCATCTGGTTAAACACTTCATCCATACAAACGCCAATAAAATCAGCGAAATGCATATCTGCAACAGGACGCATCCCCGCAAGGGCCGCTCCTACCGCTGCCCCCACAATAGCCGTTTCAGAGATGGGGGTGTCTCTAACTCGTTCTGTACCAAATTTGTCAGGGAGACCTTTAAACTGTCCAAAAATGCCACCCTGCCTGGCAATGTCTTCTCCCATGACGAAGACGGTTTCATCATGAAGCATTTCTTCTTCCATGGCTTCAAGGGTCGCCTGAGAAAAGCTGATAATCTTCATTATTCATTCACCGCCCTATACATAGAGATCTTCAAAGAGTTCGAAAGGCTCAGGTTCAGGAGCATTTCGAGCAAACTCGACAGCTTCTGCAACAGACCTTTTCACGGCCTCTTCAATGGCTGTCAACTCCTCCTTGGACATCACTCCCCCTTCAATTACTTTCTGTTCAAAACGAGGGATGGGATCTGTTTCATCAAAAACCTTCTGCACTTCCTCTTTCGTTCTGTACTTTTCGGGATCTCCCACAAAATGGCCTTTGATCCGATAGGTTTTGGCCTCCAGCAATGCTGGTCCGCTGCCTCGCCTGGCCCTTTCTATAAGCTCTTGGGCCGCTTCATAGACTGCGAAAACATCGTTCCCATCAACTATGACTCCGGGTATGTCATAACCAAGCGCCCTATCCGCGATGTTTTCAACTGCTGTAGTGGTATGATAGGGCGTTGTTGAGGCCCAATGGTTATTTTCACAGACAAAAATAACGGGGAGTTTCCAGGCCGCTGCCAAATTTATACCCTCATGGAATGTACCGCGATTTGAAGCTCCGTCCCCAAAAAAAACAACTGAAACGCCATCTGTTCCTTGCATTTTCTGGGCCAGGGCCGCTCCTGCCGCGAGGGTGAAACCCCCTCCAACTATTCCATTGGCCCCAAGCATCCCTATGCTAAAATCAGCAATATGCATAGAGCCGCCCTTCCCTTTGCAATAACCAGATTTTTTTCCGAAGATCTCTGCCATCATAGGCTTTAAATCGGCTCCCTTTGCTATAGTATGGCCATGTCCCCTATGAGTGCTCTGGATATAATCCGTTTTTCTCAGGTTTGCCATAACGCCAGCGGCTACAGCTTCTTCTCCTATGTACAAATGGACAAAACCTGGAATTTCACCAGCAAAAAAGAACTCTTCGACCTTCTCTTCAAAATGACGGATCTTTACCATCGTTTCGTAGAGAGATCGAAGGGTCTCTTTGTCAAAATCTCTGACTGGAATCGCAGGTTCTTTACGAACGACTTCCGCACGCATACAGACCCCTCCTCACGATACAGTCTTGAATATTGAAATAATTTTTTAAAAAAATAAAATCAGGCCATCAGATTTCTTTTCCCAGTGAGCAGATGAAGGTGCATAGCTTCAACAGCCATCTTCGAATCATCTTTGCGAAGAGCCTCTACAATTTCGCAATGCTGGCGAAAAGACCGTTCTACACTTCCAGGACCTTTTAACACATTGACTCCGACAGAAAAAAAGCGGTCTTGCACTCGTTTGGCTGTGAAAATAATGAGGGAATTAGAATAGATTTGCAAAAAGCAATCATGAAAATCACGATCGTACTGAAGGTACTCCGTTACATCGCCTTTTTCTATTGCTTGCTTTTGAAATGAAAGGTTACGGTCTATCTCTCTGAAGTGCTTATCTGTAAGCAGTGGGGAAACATTTTTAACGACAAATTCTTCTATGGCCATTCTCAGATCAAATATTTCGTTTGCTTCGAGAACTGTTACATCTCGCAATGCTATCCCACGGTTGGGGAATATTTCTATGAAGCCCTCCACTTGCAGCCTTTGCAGGGCCTCACGGACAGGTGTCCTGCTCATCTCTAATTTCTCTGCAAGAAAGTTTTCTGAAATATTGTGGTTTTTCATGTACTCTCTGTCGAGAATCAACTCTTTAATCTTTTCGTAGGCTATATCTTTTTTTCTCATTTTTAACATAAGCTCACCTCTGTTATCGATATAAGCCTGCATACAAGTAACATACAACTTGTACACTATAAAGAATATCTAGAATCCTATGTCATGTCAAGACGAATTAATAAGAGAACATTAAAATCTAAAGAGTTAATAATCGTGTTATTTCTTATGAATTATTTTGTTTAGATTCATTTTTTTTCTAAGAATTCAAGTCCCGCCTTTTAAAAGTCTTCATGGCCTTTTTCCGTTGCCCTTTTGACGCAAGGGGCTGACTTTAACTGTGAAAACAGTGCTTATAACATAAGGTATTGATGTTGAGATATAATTTTGTATCGGGAGGGATGGATTATGAATGAAAAAATTGAATTGTTAAAAGGCGATATCACAAAAGTTGAAGTTGATGCCATAGTTAATGCAGCAAACACCACTCTTCTTGGCGGAGGTGGCGTTGATGGAGCTATTCACAGAGCCGCCGGGCCGGAGCTTCTTGAAGAATGCAGTACCCTTGGCGGATGCGCCACAGGGGATGCAAAGATAACAAAGGGCTACCGTTTGCCTGCACGATACGTTATCCATACACCAGGTCCAGTCTGGAGGGGAGGCACAAAGGGGGAACCCGATCTGCTGGCCTCCTGTTACCGTAAAAGTCTCGAACTGGCCGTGGAAAATGGATGTAAATCTGTTGCATTTCCATCGATAAGCTGCGGGGTCTATGGTTATCCCTTTGATCAGGCCGCTCAGATAGCCATAAGGGAGGTTTCTTCTTTTATCCAAAAAGACTCAAGACTGGAAAAGGTCATTTTCGTATGCTTTAGCCAAGAAGCTTACGATTTATACAACAAAATTCTATCGAAATAAATATTAAAATTTAAAGAACTAACGACTCTGCTGTTTCTCATGGATTATTTTGTTTAACTTCAACCCTATTTCAAGAAATTCTAGTTCGACTTTTTTAAAGACCTCGATGTCTTCTCCATAGTCTTTTTTTGAATATTCCTTGTTTCCCATACTTCTTTGATAGAGTTTTTCAGTTATGAGTTTTACACAAGAAACTGCTCTGGCCATTCCTGAAACATAGGCTCGTTGAAGAATGAGAAATTTTCCGTCCTCCGATTCATTGTCTGGACGAAAATCCCTTATGGAGCGCTTAATGTCCTCAAGTTCTACCGAAATAGCGGTGAGGGCCAAACGATTCCCCTGGTAGTCTACGGGGGTATAAATCCCGGGAAGACGTATTAATTTTCGAAGAGAAGGTTTGAAAAGGTCGTTCTGAATGTTCATGTATTGTCGTAATACGCTATTTGTTCTTCTTGCTATCTCAAGGGTTTCTGGCCGCACTCCATACTTCTCCTTTCTTATCAGTGAACTAGGGGGGCAAGTTCATTTTCAAGGGCAATCACTTTTTCCTCCAAATCCTGAAGAAGTTTCGTGTCTGCAGCAGGAGAAACTTTTATCCGCACATTGAAAAGCTGCTGACGTTTGCTTTCAACTTCTTGCAATATTGTTTGTACGATTTCTTTAGATTCCTCGTCAAGCCCTTCTACATTTGAATCTCCCGCGCTTTTTACAATTTCGGCCAGAGCTAAAGCTTTATCGGCCCTGGCTAGCAGGAATTCTGTTCCTGCTGGTCCTTCTTGGAAACGATCAGTTGGTTTGTTGTTTGTAAAACCCACGAACAATACCACTGTACAGGCAATACAGACAAGCGCAATAAAAAGCTTTTTCTTCATAAAAGCCTCCGTATTCCTTTAAGGTCTATTTATTGTACGTGCTTGGGGCTCTGTCTCCAATCCTTCACTGAGAACATCTTCTATCGTTTGGATTTTTTCTTTATTTTCGGCTCCCAGGCTTTACACAGGGAATTCCTTTAGAGCACATGGGACACTCTTCCGGACTATAAACTGGAAAAGAAAGATTCCAAAGGGAAAGGGGATCATGGGGCAAAATATGTTTTCCACCGCTGCGGTTGACGATGCAAGCCGTTGCCAGCCATTTCGCTCCCTTTTCTTCCATGAGGGTGCCTACCTCTTCCACAGACCCCCCTGTTGTGATAACATCTTCAACTACAACAACTCCAGCTTTTTCGGGGAAAGGAAAACGTCTAAGACGCATTTTCCCATCTTCTCTTTCACAAAAAATGAACGGGATATCCAAAGCTCTCGCAACTTCATGGCCAATAATGAGTCCACCAATGGCCGGGGCCACTACCACAGTAGGCTGGAGTTTTTGAACTAAGCGGGCTATTTCTTTTCCTGCAAAAGCAGCATAGGCTGGAAAACGTAAAAGAAGGGCGCATTGCAAATAAAAAGCACTGTGCAAACCAGAAGTAAGAAGAAAATGCCCCTCTAGAAGGGCCCCGCTATCGCGCATCATTTCTTGAATACGCTCTTCTACTAATCCTCTTTCCATCGCAACCCCTCCCCTATATCGCTCAGTATGTTACGTAGAGCTTCCAGACGATTTTCAGCTTTTAAAATAGGACGGCCTACTACAAGAAAATCTGCTCCTGCTATAATAGCACCTTTGGGGGTCGCTGTACGGGCCTGATCATCCCCTGTCGCTGAAGGACGGATTCCCGGCACCACCTTTATAAGCTCTTTCCCCCTCGTTTCATTAATAATGGGCAGATCGAGAGGAGAGCAGACAAGACCATCAATACCTGCTTCAGCACAGACAGTGGATCTGGCTCTAAGGGCATGGTCCATAGAACATCCTGGAGTGACTTCCTGCCAAAGCTCATTATTCATGCTTGTCAATACAGTAACTCCTAAAAGGATCATTTCTCCACCAACATTGTCCCGGCCGTTGCAAGCCTCTTCAAGCATAGCCCCTCCTCCTGCTCCATGAAGGGTAAGGGCCCAAATGCCTTCATTGGCCAAAGCCTCAACCCCCATGCGGACAGTGTTGGGAATATCGTGCATTTTCAGATCCAGAAACACCTTATAGCCCATAGACATTACTTCTCTAATAAAGGGGAGTCCCCCCTTTGCATAGAGCTGATGTCCTATTTTTATGTATCGCAGCTCGCCCTGTAAAACCCCAAGCAAAAGACGGCCTTCCTCCAGGTTTTCTACGTCAAGGGCCAATATGAGACGCTCCTGGCCTTTCTCCTCCATTTAAAAAACTCCTTTCCGAGCTTGGGCCCTACCTCTTAATTCACGAATATGATCAATCTTATGGCCTTCAAGGTAGGCATCCAGCCCCTTGCAAATAGACCGCGGCATATCTGAATGCACAAACATAGCTGTTCCCAGCTCTACGGCACTCGCTCCAGCAAGGATCATAGATAGAGCATCCTGCCACGTGGAAACACCCCCGCAGCCAATAACCGGGAGAGAGGTGGCTTCGCAGACCTGCCAGACCAGCCGTAATGCAAGGGGAAAAACCGCCGGCCCTGAAAAACCTGCAAAGGTTCTGTTAAAAACAGGCCGGCACTGATTAATATCAATAGCCATACCCAGCCAGGTGTTCGCAACGACCAGCCCATCTGCCCCCGAAGCTTCAGCAGCCAGTGCGACGCCATAAGGATCGTGGCACTGGGGAGTCAATTTTACAAGAAGAGACCCCTGCCACACTGATCGGGATGCCGCAACCGCCTGTGCCGTACTTTCCGGAGAAACTCCCCATGCCATTCCATCGCCATCCACGTTGGGGCAGGATATGTTCAATTCTACTCCTTTAATAATGTCATCATGTTCAGCCAGGGCCTTCAGAGTTTCCTGCGTTTCTTCTATACTTTCCATGACAACGTTCACAAAAAAAGGCATTCCACCTTTTCTGATCACGGGAAGAGCATTCTGCAGAAAGTCGTGAACACCAGTGTTTTGAAGACCGATACTATTCAACAGGCCACAGGATGTTTCCCATACCCTCACTCCTGTATTGCCTCGCCTTGACTTATTGCTCACCGCCTTTGTGCAAATAGCACCAACACCATCCAGATTGTTTTTATCCCAAAGATCCGCATCGTAGGGCCAGACCCCTGAAGCAATAATTACCGGCGTTTTAAGAGGAATGCCAACTAGAGTGTCTGAGAGCCTACTCCATGTCATTCCAGTCGACCTCCTTTGCCATGAAAAAAGGACCATCAACGCATACACGCTTAGGCCCCTTATCAGTGGAAATAACGCACCCTAGACACCCGCCGATACCGCAAGCCATCTTCATGTCAAGGCTGACCCTCACCTGACCTGCCTGTTCTATGTACTTCCGGGCCATGGCCTTAAGCATGGGAAGAGGGCCACAGGCCCATATTTCCTCATTATTACCAAGGGTTTCTGGCAATGCCGCAAGAGCGTTTCCTTTGATTCCAAGAGTTCCATCGTCTGAACAAACCTTTATATTTTGTGTTTTCTCTTCTACATAACTGACAAAACCTCCCCAGCCCTTTCCTGGAACTCCAAGAACAAACTCCCTTTTCTTAAGCTCAGGAAAAGACTGCAAGGCAAAAAGAAGGGGGGCAGCCCCCACTGTTCCAGCAACAAAAATAATTTTTTTATCCGATGGCCTCTCTAGATACCCGTTCCCCATGGGGCCGCGCAAATTCGCTTTTGTCCCCGGTGGAAGTGTCTTTAAAAGATGTGTAAACTTGCCAACAACCTGGACCAGGAGTGTCACAGTTTCCGCTTCAGTAGCAGCTATAGCGAAAGGACGCCCTAACAGGGGGTCAAGAACTCCCCGCAGCCTAAGCATGACAAACTGGCCAGGCTTCGCAGAAAGGGCGACAGCTGGACAATGAAGCACCACTTCTATAACTTCTGAACTGATAAGTCTTACCTTTAAAATTGTCCCGTTATGGTCAATTCTCTCCATAACTCCCTCCCCCATCAAACAATCGGCCCTCAATGAAGGTCATGACCGGCCAACCAGTCAGGATTTCCCCATTCCATGGTGTCATGCGGGCCTTGCTTTTCCAGGTGGACACGTCAACCACCTTTGATTCGTCAAGGTCGATAACCGTCAAATCCGCCACGGCGCCTTCAGCGATATGCCCCAGGCCTCGCCACTCTTCTGGAAGGATAGCCGCTGGTCCGGATGTGAAGAGTTCAAGGACTCTGGACAAAGAAACAGGTTTCCCCATTTTGAGCCATGTATCAAGCACTACGGCCACAGAGCACTCAAGGGAAGCAATGCCAAAGGGGGCCTCTTCGAAAGGGAGGTCTTTTTCGTTTTCATGCCATGGCGCATGATCGGTAACTATGGCATCAATGGTGCCGTCAGCTACTGCTGCCCACGCAGCTTTTACATCCTCCCGGCTGCGAAGGGGGGGATTGACCTTATATACGGAATGATATCGGCTCACGATAACATTGTTTTCATCAAGGGAGAGATGATGGGGGGTTACGTCACACGTTACCGGCAACCCTTCATTTTTTGCCTCTGCTATGGCCTTGAAAGCAAGAGATGTGCTTACATGGGTGAAGTGGATTGGGGCTTTTGTCTCTCGGCATAAAGCTATTCCACGCTCAATGTCAATATATTCAGCGGAGTGGGGAAAACCTTTCAAGCCGCTCAGAGATGAAATTCGCCCTTCATTGACCTGGCACTTTTCGGTGAGGGATATTTCCTCCGGGTGCTCCATAATGATGGCACCGATATCTTTACAGTACAGAAGAGCTGTACGAAGAAGCTTGGACGTACGAACCGGGGCGCCATCCTCAGTGAAAAGAACTGCCCCGGCTTCACGCAAAAGCCCTAGTTCTGCCAGCAATTCTCCCTTTCTATCCTTACTGACACAGGCTCCCGGCAAAACTCTGGCGCCCCCGGCCTGGCGCCCCCTCTCAAATACGTACTTTACGAGGGCCGGTGTATCTACAGCAGGGTCAGTGTTTGGCATGGTTACAACCGTAGTATACCCTCCAGCGGCGGCGGCCTTCGAACCGCTCTCTATATCTTCTCGCCATTCAAAACCAGGATCTCTGAAGTGTACATGAAGGTCAATAAACCCTGGGGCAAGTATTTTCCCATCAAGATCTATAACCTGCATTCCTTCCTCCATATTGATAGAAGGTGCTATTTTCTCTATTGTGGTCCCCTTCAGCAATACATCCGCGCTTTCTTCATTGAGTTCTTTTCCATCAAAAACGCGAGCGTTTTTCAGTAAGATCAATTGCGTACACCTCCCAGACACAAATAAAGCAGCGCCATTCTAACTGCGACACCGCTTCGAACCTGTTTCAAAATAATGCTCCTATCGCCATCTGCCACAGATGAGGCTATTTCCACCTCTCTGTTGATGGGACCAGGATGCATTACCACCGCATTGGCATCTGCCAGAGCAACAAGTTCTTCTGTAGCTCCATATCGTCTGTGATATTCGTCTATAGAGGGTATCAACCCTTCTTCCTGCCGCTCTTTCTGAATTCTGAGGAGATATACCATATCGGCTCCTGCAACGGCCTTTTTAGGATCGGGCTCGTAAGCGGCTCCGAGTTCGTTATGGTACAAAGGCATTAATGTACGAGGTCCGGAGAGAACAACTTCCACTCCCATCTTACTAAAGGCCTGAATGTCGCTTCGAGCTACGCGGCTATGAAGAACGTCGCCAACAATAGCCATTCTTTTTCCCTCAAGCTTGCCAAAACGGCGCCGTGCCGCGTGAAGATCCAATAAAGCCTGGGTGGGATGTCCATTTGTTCCGTCTCCCGCGTTAAAAACTGAGGCCCGATGAAGCTTTCTGGCCAGATAGTCTGCCGCTCCTACGGCCGAATGACGTATTACCACTGCATCAGCCCCCATGGCTTCAAGGGTCCAGGCCGTATCCCTCATAGTCTCCCCTTTACTCACGCTTGATCCCGAAGTAGACCAGTTGACCACGTCTGCCGAAAGCATCTTTTCAGCGAGCTCAAAAGAAACCCTTGTTCGCGTAGAACTTTCAAAGAAGAAATTGACGATCATCTTCCCTCGCAAAGCGGGAACTTTTTTTATGGGACGGTTCATCAGTTCTTCCATATAGTCCGCTTGGCCTAAAAAGAACTCAAGCTCTTCTCTTGTCCAGTCTTCAAGAGAAATAAGATGCCTATGCCTCCACTGCATCACGCTACTCCCCCGTTTCTTTCACAAATCACTACTTTATCCTCACCATCAAGCTCCCTGACCCTAACCTCAACTGTTTCAGCCTTAGACGTTGGAACAGTTCGACCTATATAGTCCGCCTGAATGGGAAGCTCCCTATGCCCCCGGTCTACGAGGATAACAAGCTGCACTCGATCAGGCCGCCCCAGATCCATCAGGGCGTCAAGGGCTGCCCGTATGGTTCGGCCTGTATAAAGCACATCATCAACAAGAACAAGTTTTTTCCCCGCAATATCTACCGGAATAGAGGTGCTATGCACGATGGGCTGTTCTTGCAATGTTGTAATGTCATCTCGATAGAGGGTGATATCAAGCTCTCCAGCGGGAACCTTTACTCCCTCTGTTTCCTTCAAAATGCTGCGAAGGCGGCCAGCCAAATAAACGCCTCGACGCTGAATACCTAAAAGCACCACATCCTCAAGGCCTTTATTCCTTTCCACTATTTCTACAGCGATTCGGCGAAGGATGCGTTCCATATCTCCTTCTGACAGAACAATTGCTTTTTCAATAAGAGCCATTCCCATCCCCCTTTTCCTGACAGAACAAAAAACAAGGCCACAAGCCGTTTTCACGGCCCATGGCCTTGTTCAATCTATTTCTTTCCGCAATGAATAAACCCCTTACTCCCGTCATACTCATATCCTCCTCAAATGTTCTGAGAAAGTGTAACAGGAAAAAAGATTTAATGCAAGCGGTTGCACAAAAAATTTTGCTAGTTTGCTATAACTGGCGCCGTTCTTCCAGGGTAAGCTTCGAGCCCTGCTTTTAGAATCTCCATCGCCCTGGACAAATCCTGTTCTTTCAAGACATAGGCCAGGCGGACTTCGTCTCTGCCTAACCCCGGCGTTGCATAAAAGCCCTCACCTGGAGACGCCATAACAGTCTCTCCATTAAGATCAAAATCCTGAAGCATCCATACAATAAACTTTTCAGCATTGTCCACGGGGAGTTTTACCATCATGTAGAAAGCGCCTTTAGGCTCTTCACAAATCACACCTGACATATCTTTGAGTGCCCGGTACATGATGTCTCTTCGTTTCTCGTATTCTTTGTTCACTTCTTGCAGATAGGATTTAGGGGTGGAATAAAGGGCAACGGCACCTTCCTGGTCAAGGGTGGGAGGGCTGGTGCGGCTTTGGCAAAGTTTAAGAATCTGAGCCATAAGCTCCTTATTCTTACTGATAACACAACCAATCCGGGCGCCGCATGCGCTGTATCGCTTTGAAACGGAATCTAAAATAACGACACGGTCTTCCACATCTTTCAAGTTCCCAAAACTGACGTACTCAAGATTGTTATACACAAACTCCCTGTACACTTCGTCTGCGATGATAAAGAAATCGTGTTTACGAGCTAAAGCAGCGACTCGCTCCATCTCTTCCCTAGTGTAAACAATCCCTGTTGGGTTTCCTGGGTGGCACATAACTATGGCTTTTGTACGCGGGGTAATTTTTTCTTCCATGCTTTCAACAGATGGGAGCCTGAACCCTTCTTCTGCCCGTGTAGTAATGGGCACAATCTTGGCGCTTACACATTGGCTAAAAGGATTGTAGTTGGCGTAAAAGGGTTCGGGAACCAATATTTCATCTCCCGGATCACAAAGAGCCGCAAAGGCGAAGACAATGGCTTCGCTGGCTCCTGCTGTAATGAACACATGCTCTCTTCCAAGCTCCACACCATAATCTTTATAATAATTACAAATAGCATCTATGAGTCGGGTATCGCCTTCAGAAGAACCGTAGGCCAGAACCTCGTTTTTAAAATTCCCTACCGCATCAAAAAAAGCTTGCGGCGTCTTAATATCAGGTTGCCCAATATTAAGAAAATATATCTTTTTCCCTTTTTCTTTTGCTTCTGCGGCATAGGGAGCCAGTTTCCTGATAGGCGAAGCCTGCATTGAACAAATCCGCTGAGAGAATTTCATAAAGCTCCTCCTTTTCAATAAAGGCGGCCCCGCATTAAATGCCTGACCGCCTTTATTCTATCTTATAGGTATGTTCTTATTCGAACTCCTTAAGCATGGCAGCAAATTCTTCTTCTTTGCCTGGCAGAATGTGGTACACGTGGTCATCTGTGGGGAATTTTCCAGTCTTCACGTCTTCAACATATTCCTTAAAGGCTCGAATCTCTTCTTCTGCCAAATTAGCATACTTCTTAACAAATTTCGGGGTGAAAGCCTCAAAAAGACCTAACATGTCTCCGCAGATCAGAAGCTGGCCGTCGCAAGGCGCACCTGCTCCTATGGAGTACACAGGAATCTCAAGTTTCTTTGCAATATATTCTGTCAACTCTGGTGGAATAGCCTCAAGGAGTATAGAGTAGGCTCCCGCCTCCTGTATGGCCAAGGCATCTCTAATCAGCTCTCTTGCGCTCTCGGGATCCCGTCCCTGAGCTTTGAATCCGCCAAGCTGACCAGAGCTCTGTGGAGTCAGGCCAATATGTCCCATTACCAGAATGCCAGCATCGGCCAGAGCTTTGATACGGCTGATAACCCGACGCCCGCCTTCAAGTTTTACAGCATCCATATCTGCTTCTTTCATAAATCGGCCTGCGTTTCTTACTGCATCTTCATCAGAGATCTGATAGGACAAAAAGGGCATATCCCCTACGCAGAAGGTGTTGGGGGCTCCGCGGCGGACTGCCTGGCAGTGGCGAATGCAGTCATCCATAGTCACAGGAATCGTACCTTCGTATCCAAGAACAACCATCCCGAGAGAGTCTCCCACGAGGATCATGTCCATGCCTGCCTGCTCTGCGAATGAAGCCGTTGGGAAGTCGTAAGCTGTAACCCATGCAACTTTGTCGCCACTCTGTTTCATTTTGACAAATTCCAAACGTCCTTTTTTCTTTGCCATAATTACTCGCCTCCTTAGTTCATTTGAATGATCAGGGAAAGCCAAGCTGCCTTGAAACTTCCATTGAGGCCCCTTGCAATCCCTTAATAAGTTCACTTTTTCTTTCTGGACCGAAAGAAGCAGCCAGGCCAGAAGTGCTCATGGCGGCCGCGATGTGTCCCTGATGATCTTTTATAGGCACAGCTACGCAGCACAATCCCAGCTCCAGCTCCTGGTTGTCTTCCGCCCAGCCCTTTTCTTGCACCTTATGGATCTCATTGAGCAAAACTTCCCTTTCCACAATAGTATGGGGGGTAAGGGAAGGAAGTCGAGAAGGAAGAAGGCTAAAAATAGCCTCATCAGTTAAATCTGAAAGAAGTATTTTCCCTGCTGCGGTACAATAAAGGGGAATTCGTTTGCCAATGTTGGAATAATGAACATGTTGCCCCACTGGCTCCACTTTTTCTACGTATACACCCTCATCCCTGTCTCGAATTACTAAGTGCACTGTTGTGTTGTACGCTTTTGCCAGACAGTCCATAGGAGATTTAGCGCTTAGCCGAACATCAAGATTTTGATGAACGATGTTCCCAAGCTCAAAAAGTTTAAGTCCTGGAGCAAACAGCCCTGGTGACTCTGTTTCTTCTAAAAATCCCTGCTCCACAAAAATTCGTAAAAAACGATGCACAGTAGATTTAGGAATATCCGTATAGGAAGCAATATCAGATGCCGAAAGCCTCGGGCGACTAAAGGAAAAACTAGAAAGAATAGCCAGGGCACGATGAAGGCTTTTAAAAGAAGGTGCAGATTTCTTAGCAGGCACCACATCACCTCTTCTCATAACATGAGAACGTTATTTTATATAATGAGATTATATCACATGCTCACCTCGTATTCAAATATAAAAAAATGCCCCGAAAGGCATCTTTTTAAAAATCATTCCACGGAAGCAATCTTGATCAGGTGCAGTCAATAACCAAGGCTTTCAAGCCAGTCTAAAATATGCCCGGCCAGGGCTACACGACAGTCAGAGTAGGAATGATCCGTATTCATTATTATTTCTTTTGTCCCTTCATTGTTATATTTTCTGAGAGCTTCTACGAAGGGGGCATGATTTGTCCGCAAGGGTGTGATGTTGTCGTTTTTCGCCCCTAAAACAAGAATATTGCGGTTGATAAAGGAAGAAGCAGAGTTCACTATGTCCCAGTCATGTAAGTGACAGCGAATTTCTTCAAGCAATGCTTCTTTATTGGTTCCATGGAGCGGAGGAGCGCCGAGTTTCAATAATAGATCAAGTTTTTTCTGGCTCTCAGAATCATTTAAACCATTTTTTCCATCAAATCCAAGATTCCATCCTGAAATAAAACAAAAGTCCCGTATACCCGGCATGGCATCGGCAACTTTAGCCATGGCAAACCCACCCATACTGTGCCCAAAGATGAGAATGCGTTCGGGATCTACCCCATAATTCTTCTGGGCGAAATCACTTTGCAAGTAACGAACGGCGTTAATAGAGTCAGAGATAACATGGGAAAAAGAATAAAAGCCCTGGCTTCCCCAACACCCCCTATATGAGAAAACCACGGTGTTGAACCCCGCCCGCCTTAGCACCTGAGCAAGATCTAAATTTTTTTCTGTGCCCGGAAAACCATGAAGAAACAGAATGGTCGGATGAGGAGGTATCCCCTGGGCTATATAGATCACGCCGTAAAGGTGACTTCCCTCCGAAACAAAATCAAGGGCCTCCATAGACGGAGGATAGCACCAATCCTCTATTTCAGGATCAATTTCAATACAGGGACGATACATGAGCCAATCACCACTCTATTCATCAATATTGAAAGCACCAACAACGGGAGCATGATCAGAAGGTTTTTCCCAACCTCTCGGACCTCTGTCTACATAACAGTCTTCTGATCGATGGGCAAGGGAAGAAGTAGCTAAAATGTGGTCTATTCTCCAGCCGATATTTCGCTCTAAAGCATTTTTAACCCTATAATCAAAAAAGGAAAACTCTCCTTCTCCTGGCCGGTATTTTCTAAAGACGTCTATAAAACCCCAGGCTTTTATTTCTTCAAACTTCTTTTTTATGTCTTCATGAAAGCAAACATGATCCCTCTTGTTACCAGGATTGGTCACGTCTATATCCGTAGGGGCAACATTCATATCGCCTACCCATAATAGATCGTCTGCTTTGGAGTACTCTCTATCAAAAAGGGTCTTCAGCCGATCGAAAAAACGCATTTTGTACTGATAATCGGAATGATCTATAGATTTACCCTGTGGAACATAGGTGTTTATTATATGAACTCCCAGAACTGTTCCCCGCACGATACGAGTGGCAGGATCAGGCTCTTCTCCATCTTCTAATCCGAAATGGGGATTCATGATGGGATGGAGACTTAAAAGGGCTACTCCGTTATAAGCCTTTTCACCTTTAAAAACCGCCTCATATCCCAGAGCTTCGAATTCTGAGGCTGGAAAGAACTGGTCTTCAGTCTTTGTTTCTTGCAGACAGAGAACATCCACTCTATTATCATGAAGCCATTGAGACAATATATGCATTCTGCTCCGAACTGAATTAACATTAAAAGTAGCAATCTTCAACATCGTCACCGCTCTCACCGGCCTTTCTCGAATAATATCCACTTTACCTATTTTCACAAACGCAGGGACGTTGATTGACTCCGCTTATTATAGAGTAATCACACTATCCACCGAAGGAGATTTAACTAGCCACCATTATCTTTAATTTCGCCTTTCTTCTTCAAGGAAAGCAAGGCCAACCCGGAAAAGATAAAAAAGATTCCGGCAATCGAAGTGAAAGAAAGGCGTTCACCCAAAAGCAACACTCCCAGGATACATGCTGTCAAGGGTTCTGTTAGAGTAAGGGTGTAAGCCTTTGCTACGGGAACGATTCCAATTCCCATGGAAAAAAGAGAATAAGGCAGGGCTGTTGCAACAATACCAAGGTGGAGCGCAACACCCACTCCACGCCATTGTGTCAGCCAGGAAACATCAAAGAAAAAAAGCAGGGGCAAAAGAAAAAGTGAACCTCCGCAAAGAGTAAGAGCGGCACTTTCTATCGGACCATAAAGAAATCGAAGGCCTTTCAACCCCATACCGCAAAGGGCATAAGAAAAAGCTGCGGAAAAGGCCATAAAAATACCGGGCAGACTTGTCTGTAAACCTTCCCCGCCGGCACTCAGCAAAACACACCCTATTACAGCCAGTGAAGTGGAAAAATACCACATTTTCTCCGGCGGCTCCTTATAAATAATATAACCCAACAAACCTGCCCACATGGGTGCGCCGCCAACAGCCACCATTGTTCCTACTGCCACTCCTGTCATTTTAATAGCCACAAAAAAGAAAAACTGAAAACCTGCCATTCCCAAGGATGCGGGAAGAAGAACCTTTAGGGGGCATCCTCCCTTCAACCATGAGAGGCCTTTTCGAAAAATCAACAAGATGAAAAGAAATATGCCTCCGCCTGTAATACGGATAGCTCCCACAGTAAAGGGAGAAGCCCCAGACGGTGCAAAGGCCTGTGCCGTACCAGAGGTACCCCAGAAAACGCCAGCGAAAAGAACCAGAAGAGATCCTGCCATTTCCTGATGGCTAATATTCCCGCCTCTCACCAAACTCCCTCTCCTTAAAATTTACATTTTTTATCTATATCCATATAGTCTCCACGACGGATTTTCCCATGCCATGGTTCTCCACGAAGGAAGAGAAGTACATTTTCCGCGGCAGCCTGGCATGCGTCCTCCATAGCTCCGGCTACATAATTTGAGTTATGGGGAGATCCAAGGAAGTTCGAAAGTTCGAAAAATGGATAGTTCAATTGAAACTCGCCCCTCCCCCATGTGGGTTCATTCCACCAGACATCCGCTCCAGCCTGAAAATCTGGAAACCGCTGTAAATGCTCATAGAGATCTTTCTCAACAATAAGGGGGGCTCTGGCCACATTAATAAGAATTGCGTCTCTTTTCATTATCAACAGTTGTTCTCCCCCAATGAGCCCTTTGGTCTGCTTTGTAAGGGGCAGCGTCAAAACAACTACATCGGCTTCTTGCAATACATAGGGCAAATTTTCTAACGTCCCGACGTAATCTACTGTATCTTGGGTTCGGCCACTGGTATTGATGGCCATAATTCTCATTCCCAACGCCCGGAAGAGATTCGCAGTGTTGCGGCCTATGCCGCCATACCCCACAATACCCGCTGTCATCCCCTTGAGGTTTCTTAACAACCATGTATCCTTATCAAATTCGCCCCGAGCCAATTTCTCATGGAGAGGTACCAAGCGCCTTACCAGCGCCATGGTCATGGCCAATACATGTTCAGCGATCTGGTACGCCCATCCCCCAGCATTACAGGCTATGGCAATATGGGAAGGGATATCTAAAAAGGGAAGGTAATCTACACCTGTAGAAATTGTTTGCAGGAGACCGACTTTTTTTAAAAAATCGTACTCTTCCCTCTCGATCTCTTTGTTAAAGAAAAAGGAAAGAAGTACATGGGCATTCTGTAACACCTGCCGCCTTGCAGATCCATGGAAATCTTCTAAATAAAGGACATGGGCCCAAGAATCAAGGGGATGTTCTATTCTCTCACGGATTTCGGAGTTCGCTGAGAAGGTAACGACGACTGAGTCTAATTTTTTACCCATCTTTTACCTCCTTTTCCATACTACTTACGGTATTTTGATCATACACTATTTCTATCTCATGAGCTTTTATTGTAGAACCAAGATGATAAGTGTATAATTGCTTTACAATATAACGTTTTGGTTTAGACAGGAGGGGTCTGGATGAGTGAGAAATCTTTTGAAATGAAAGAAGCGCTCAGATACGGGATTCATGCTGAGATCGAGGCTAAAAACTTTTATACACTCTGGGCTAACCACGTCGCAGAAGAATATCTTAAAAAAGAACTATTGGAGCTTGCCGAATGGGAAAAAAACCATGAAGACGATCTGAGAAAGCTCTATTTGAAAATGTATGGAGAGGAGTGCCCCATTGATCCCAATATGGTCGTTTCACCTGAGCTCAAGGTACAGACAAAGGACTTTGGCGAAGTCACCTCCCTTCTGCGGATTGCCGGGGCAGCCTATCTTTCAGAAATGAAAGCCATGGAATTCTATGAGCGCCTAGAAAAAGAATCTTCAGGAGAAGCAGCTCTAATTTTCAGAAAACTTAAAGATATGGAAAAAGGGCATATGGATATTACGAAAAAACGATATATGGCTATAAGGGAAGACGTTGTAGGTTTCAGAGCTTTTTAGAAACTTGAAATTAAATTCGGAGAGAAAGGCGGTCCAGGACAATTGCCGGACCGCCCTTTATATTTATGATCGGGTACAAGCTTCTTTCTTTAGAAGACGGCGTAACACCTTCCCCGTGTTGGAAAGAGGAAAAGTATCCATAAACTCAACGCTTCTTGGCACTTTATAGTGGGCAAGATGTTTCTTGCAGAATTCAATAACTTCTCTTTGGGTCAGATCCATCCCCTGGGTTTTTTTTACAAACGCCTTGGGCACTTCTCCATTGACCTGGTGAGGAATACCCACAACAATTGCCTGTTCAACGGCAGGATGAGTTTGCAGAATAGCCTCTACCTCCTGAGGATATACATTAAAACCCCCAACAATGATAATATCCGTCACACGATCAAGGATCTGTACATACCCTTCGTTATCAATACGCACATAGTCTCCCGTGTTGAACCAGTCGCCGTCAAAGCGATCTGCGGATTTATCCGGATCTCTAAAGTACTCAGACGTCACCGAAGCCCCTCTAACCCATAGGATCCCCTCTCTTTTTAACGTTACATCTTCTTTTGCTTCGTTAGTCAAACGCCATTCGTAACCAGAGATAAAGGGCCCCACTGTCCCGAGCTTGCGCCGCTCATAAGATGGATTGACACAAACAACTGGAGAACACTCTGTCAGGCCGTACCCTTCAAGGGCCCCGACACCAAAGTAATCCTTCACTTTTTTATCCAGCTGGACGTTGAGTCTGTCTCCTCCGCTTACGATAAGCTTCACACCCTTTGGGCAAGGAGCTCCATGATCAATGGAAGAGGTAAGGAAGGTTAACATTGTAGGAACAATGATCAACACATTGGTCTGAGACACACATATAGTCTCAAGAGTTTTATGAGGGGGCATGAAAGAAGGCAATACTGTCTGTTTCATGCCGCAGATAAGGGGCATAAGCCCTGCCACCGTGAAACCAAAGGAATGGAAATTGGGGAGGACATTCAAAAGGATATCCCCTTCTTTCAGTTCTGTCAGCTCCTTGAAAACAGTCTGAGCATTATGCATAAGGTTCCCATGAGAAAGGGGGACCGCCTTGGGAAGGCCTGTAGTCCCTGACGTGGCAAAAATTACGGCAAGGTCTTCTTTTCCAGCCAGAGAAGGACGCCCGGCAATAGCCGTAAAGGGCGCGTCGAGAGGAGAGAGACACCAGGTTAGGGAATGTTCTGTAAGGGCTTGCTCTAAATCCTCCATTTCGGCACCAAGCACAACAGCAAAGGGATCTACAAGCTCTAGAATTCCTATGGAAGTAGGAACTCCGGCTTTTGTATTAATGGGAACAATAGCTCCCCCTAAAGACCACACTGCAAGGGAAAGTGCCAAAACCATAGGAGAGTTCGGCATCATCACTGCCAAACGATGACCCTTGCCAAAACCCTCATCTTCAAGTTTTTTCTTACACTCAATTGTCAATTCCCCAAGTTTCTGGCCTGTCCACCACTCTTCGCTCCACCACAAGACCGGTTTGTCCCAATCTTCTTGAAGCCTGTCCCATATTGCATTTTCTAACCTTATAACCATCTCAGCCCTCCATTCTCCAGATCAAGAGTCCCAAGTTCAAAAACATCGCTAATCAGTGCTAATTTTACTTTGAAATCTCAAGAAGAGCAAAAGAGGAATATATGATAGGATTTTCTTACATAAAAAGGAGGCGCTTCTATGAAAAACTACAGTGATTATACAGACCTCATTGACGAAGCCATAGAAAAAAATATAGATCCAGTCTGGGATCTGAACCTCTACATGGCCTCCCATCCAGAACTGGGGGGACAGGAATACGAAGCAAGCCGGCGAATGAAAGACATGCTTGAGAAGAGCGGATTCGCAATAACTTATCCATACTGCAATATACCGACTTCCTTTAACGCTCAAAGAGGGCAAAGGGGACCGTCTGTGGCCCTTCTGGCAGAATATGACGCTTTGCCTGAAATAGGCCATGGCTGTGGTCACTGCCTTCATGGCGGCATGACCCTGCTTGCCGGGCTCGCCCTCTCTCCGCTCCTTGAAAGAATTCCCGGCATTCTTTACGTCATTGGAACCCCTTCGGAAGAAACAAATGGCGCAAAGGTCACACTTGCAAAAAATGGCGTTTTTGACTCCATGGATCTGGCCATGATGATCCACTGCAATGACACCACAAACTATGTGCAGTACCGATCCCTGGCCATGGACGCCATTGAATTTACTTTTAAGGGGCAAACTGCCCATGCTGCCGGCGCTCCATGGGAGGGACGGAACGCCCTCAATGGGGTGCAGCTTTTCTTTCACGCCATTGACATGCTTCGACAGCATGTGAAACCAACCGTTCGAATGCATGGCATCATATCCCACGGAGGAGAAGCTCCCAATATAGTTCCAGACAGAGCTTCTGCTAAATTTTATTTTAGAGCCATGGAGAGAACGTATCTTGATAGAGTTTTGGAAAAAGCTTTTAACTGCGCGAAAGGCGCGGCTATGGCCAGTGAAACGTCGATACAGTGGGAAAATGTGGAATTCAGTTTTGATGAGATGCGTCCAAACCATACTGCGGAAGAGATGATGGAAGAAATATTTAAAGAATGTGGAGTTGATACAGTGAGCGCTCCCGGACCTGGAGGCTCCAGCGACATGGGCAATGTGAGTCAACACTGTCCCGCCCTTCAGCCGTTACTTGCCATTACCCAAGTGCCAACGCCTCACCATACAAGAGCTTTTGCTGAGGCTGTGACAACTCCCGAAGCCAGGGAGACCCTGAAAACAGGAGCTCGTATTTTGGCACGAGCAGCTCTTCGAACCTTCCTCGATTCGTTTTTTCGCGAAGAAATGAGGGCAGAATTTCTTTCATAAATGCTAATTAAAAAGAGGCCGCCCCTAAAAGGGACGGCCTCAAAGAAAGAGATGGTAAAACATCTTCGCCATTTCTTCTTTATTTCATTTCAATATCTCCCAGTACCCATCCACTTCAAAGGGAAGATCTATAACTTCATTACCCTTTACAGAAATAACTTTTTCCCAATCTGGGTGGCATCGAATAGGGTAATAAGGATTTTCGTTTTCATCTTTCCATAAAAGGGGCAATGTGTATTCTTCAGCTTCAACAATAATTTGACGCTCCTCTGTCATAAATTTTCGGAAAAGGGTCAATTCCTGAAGGCCAAAGAACTCGTCACAATACCCTTTGGCGAGAGAATGGTTCTGCCTAGGAATGAGATGATAGTCGAGAAGCAAAAAATGATAGGGGGCAACACGGATCCTTTCCGCGCGGAGCGGTATCCATAAAATAGACACATCCTTTCTTTCATTCAATTCATGAAAGAAGGAAAAGGCCCTGAACACCTTTTCTGCCATATGAAGCGCCTCCTTGTTTTATGCTCTTCAGATCAAGTACAATCATTTGCATATATTCCAAACAGGAAAGTTTTGGTGATTAAAATGGATGATCAAGAACTCAAGAAACTAACTCGTCAATTGATAGACGGCACTCTCGACACAGACCAGTTTATCCAGAAAATAAAGAGTTTGCCTTTTCAGGATCTGGGAGAGGTAAAACTAGACACCCATCGCGCCCTCCGTAAGGGTTTCGCTGAAATCGTATATTGTCCAGGCAAAAGTGATGAACAGCTTGAGAATATTGCCCGCGCTCTTGCAAATACAAAAGAAAATGTTCTTTTTTCCCGAGCCGCGCCCCATCAATATGAGGTAGTTCTCTCTATACTTCACGATGCATACTACCACGAAAAGGCCAAGATGATCGGCATAAAACGCCGGGAAACACAAACAACTGTTACAGGCCTCACAGTGGTCAGCGCAGGAAGCAGCGACATCCCCGTCGCAGAAGAAGCGGCAGTAACAGCAGAATATATGGGGTGCGCCCCAAAACGACTGTACGACATCGGCATCGCGGGACTCCATCGTCTGCTTGCCCATATTGAAACCCTTCAGTCCTCCCTGGCAATAGTCGCTGTGGCAGGAATGGAAGGGGCTCTCCCCAGCGTCCTGGCAGGCCTCGTTTCCTGTCCGGTTATAGGAGTGCCAACCAGCACCGGTTACGGAGCCAACCTTAGCGGGGTAGCTCCCCTGCTAACCATGCTCAACTCCTGTGCCACCGGCGTTTCGGTAGTCAATATAGACAACGGCCTCGGAGCTGGATATCTCGCCGGGCGAATTGTACTTCAGTCCACCAACTGACTTGATTCCGGAGCAAGAAATTGACAAACTTGAAAAGAGAGGGAGGGGGGAGAAGAACAGGCTTCTGCGAAGTGTTATAATTCGAAGGACAGAAGATTAATGAATGATTCTATGGGGAGGAGTGGCGCCTGTATGATCAGCAGGTCACTTATCGAAAAAATATTTGCTGCCGCAAGCATTGAAAGGTGGAACGATCACCCTCGGCCCGTTCAATTTACAGAGCTGGCAAAACAGGCCCATAAAATGATCATCGCTTATGTTATTGCTCGACATGAAGAGGATCGTGGAAAATCTCTTCATTGGCAATCCTTGATCGAGGGAGGTATCTTTGAATTTCTCCACCGAGTTATCCTCACCGACATAAAACCACCTGTTTTCCATAAACTGATGGCCCATAAAAAAGAACGGGATAAATTGAACTTATGGGTTGTGGAACGGTTGCAAAACGATCTGGAAGCCCTTTCCCCCGCTCTTTTCAACCGTTTCAGCCACTACCTTCTGACAGATCCCGATTCTAACCGGGAGCGTAAAATACTGCGGGCAGCCCATTATCTCGCAACAAAGTGGGAATTTGACTATATTTACGAATGGAGCCGCCCTCTTTACGGCATAGACGCTACAAAGGACGAAATAAACAGGCAAATAGAAGAACACCGCGAACTCGGCGCGGTACAGACTATGTTAATGAACCGTGAACTCCCTGATACAGAAAAGGGGATCTATGGTTTTATTGCTCTTGTGGGGCAGCTGCGTTTTCAAAAACGCTGGGCTCAAACCCCCAGGATCCCGGAAACATCTGTTCTGGGACACCTGCTTATAGTTGCTATCCTTTCATATTTTATAGCCCTGGAAATAGGAGCCTGTCCCAGGCGAAGCTACAATGATTTCTTCGGTGGGCTTTTCCACGACCTTCCAGAGGTTCTCACCCGTGATATTATTTCTCCCGTAAAAAACTCAGTGGAGGGACTTGATGACCTTATTAAGGAATACGAACGTCAGGCCATGGAAGAAAAAGTTTACCCCTTGATTCCCTTTGAATGGCGAAGGGAGATTCGCTATTTTACAGAAGATGAATTCTTAAATCGCATTTGGCCCGCA